>JAKABA010000238.1 GCA_021802115.1 bacterium
CCTGCCCTGCTGCAGAGGGCGAGATCCGCAGCCTGCCTGGCCCCGCGACCCGGACCAGCAGGTCACCTGCGATGGCGGGGGGCCACCACGGCGGTCCGATCCAGGGAGGCGGGGAGCATCCCCAGCGGCGCTCCGCAGATCACTGCGAGCACCCGGGGTGGGGCGCGCGCCTACGCGTCCCGGCGTGTGAGGGACCACCCGGCCGCCAGCAGGGCGGCCGCGGCGTAGGCGCAGAAGACGCCGAAGCCCACCCAGGGGCCCAGGGAGTGGGCGTGCTTGCCGACCTGGAAGATCGCTTCCCCGGCGTTGCTGGGCAGGTACGGTCCGATGATGTTGGCCCAGGATGCAGGCAGCGCCTGAACGATCCCGGGCAGGACCAGGAGGAGGCCGAAGAGGGCGGCGATCGCCCCCGCGCTGTGGCGGATCAGGGTACCGAGACCCAGGGCAAGCAGGCTGAGAACGGTGAGGTAGAGACCGCCCCCCACGACCGCGCGCAGGACGCCTGGTGCCTGGATCGTGGTCTGCAGACCGTGGCCGGAGAGAATCGCCTGACCCAGGAAGAAGGCGACCAGCGAGGCGGCGATCCCGACCACCGCGATCACAACGGTGAGCACCACGCCCTTGGCAACCAGCACGAGGCGGCGCTGAGGCACCGCCGCAAAGGTGGAGCGGATCAGGCCGGTGCTGTACTCGCCACTGACGATCAGGATCCCCAGCACACCGATGGCGAGCTGAGCGAGCATCAGCCCGCTCAGGCTGATGCTGACCGGGTCGAACCTGGCCCGCTCGGCCCCGGTCATGTGCGAGTAGTGGGCGACGTAGGTGGCGGAGAGGATGGCACCCAGGCCGATGGTGGCCGCCAGTGCCGAGACCAGGGTCCAGAAGCTGGAGCGCAGGGAGAGGAACTTGGTCCACTCCGAACGCAGGATCGCGGGGAGCAGGGGGCCCCTCGGCGTGCTGGGAGGGGCGGAGGAAGTCGGAGTTGCGATGGTGCTCATGGTCGGGCTCCTACGGGAGAGGCCACCTCGGGGGCGGCGGTGGGGGCGCGGAACTGGCCATCCTGCTGGGTCAGCTCCATGAAGGCCGCCTCGAGGGAGGCCTGCTGCGGCGAGAGCTCATGGATGGCGACGCGGTGGGCGTTGGCGAGATCGCCGATGGTTGCACAGTCCAGCCCGGTCACCGCCATGGCGCCGCCGGGCTCGGGGCGGAGGCTAGCCCCCGCAGTGGTCAGCACCTGAGCCAGCTCGGCCGGCTGGGGTGTCCGGATCCGCACGAAGCTCTGGGAGCTGCGCTGCACGAAGTCGGCGACCGCGGTGTCTGCGATCAGGCGGCCCCGTCCGATCACGATGAGATGATCGGCGGTGATGGCCATCTCGCTCATCAGGTGGCTGGAGACGAACACCGTCCGCCCCTCGGCGGCGAGGGACCGCATCAGGGTGCGAACCCAGATGATGCCCTCCGGGTCAAGCCCATTGAGCGGCTCGTCGAAGATCAGGACCCCGGGGTCTCCCAGCAGAGCAGCCGCGATCCCCATCCTCTGGGCCATTCCCAGCGAGAAGGTGCCCGCCCGGTGGCGTGCGACCGTGGTCAGCCCGACCAGCTCCAGCACCTCATCGACGCGGCGGCGAGGGATGCCGCTGGCCTGGGCCAAAGAGAGGAGGTGGCTGTGGGCGGTGCGACCGGGGTGGTAGGCCTTGGCCTCAAGCAGGGCTCCGACCTCGTGGAGCGGCCGTCGATGCTCTCCGTAGGGACGACCTCCGACGGTCGCCGAGCCGCGGTTGGGTGCGTCCAGGCCGAGCACCAAGCGCAGCGTCGTCGACTTGCCGGCTCCGTTGGGGCCGAGGAATCCAGTCACCCGTCCCGGCAGCACCTCAAACGAGAGACCGTCAACGGCCAGGGTGGGCCCGTACCGCTTGGTGAGGTCTCGAACCTCGATCACGTTATCCATTTCATCTCCGTCCGGCTGGTCGGTGCCGCGGGTTGGAGTCCCCATTCACCTTGCGGCACCGGGCGGCGGCTGGGGATCATGGCCTGGCCTCGCCACCTGCTGGGGAGGCGCGAGCCCGGCGGCGAGGTTGTCGATGGCGTCGGCGAAGAGGTCGGAGAGAGAACTGGCCTGGTCGCCTGCGCGCCATACGGCGACAGCAACCCGGAAGGCGGCCATCGCGGCGGCGGCGGTGAGCGCCGGGTAGATCTCGCCGTCCGGGTCGGAACCGGTGCGCTGGGCGACCGCCTCGGCCAGGACCCGCTCGTAGGCGGCGAAGGAGGCGAGCTGGCGGGGCAGCAGTGCCGGGGTCTCCCGGACCACCCGCGCCCGGAGGGCCCACTCCGCGTGCCGCTCCATCAGCGGACCGGTCAGCTCCCCTATCTCCGCTCGGAGCATATCCAGCGGCGACTCGTCCGGGGGCCGAGCCGCCAGGGCCCGGCGGAGCTCCTCGACGCGCTCCGGGTCGGAGCCGACGATCGCCTCCTCCTTGGACTGGAAGTAGTTGAAGAAGGTGCGCGGGGAGACGTCAACCGCCTCCGAAATGTCCTCGACGGTGACGTGATCGAAGCCCCGCTCGGCGACCAGCTCCAGCGCCGCCGAACGCAGCGCCTGCCTGGTCGCCAGCTTCTTGCGATCGCGCCGGCCAGGGGTCGCGGTCTCCGGGCCTGGTGAGCTAGCTTGCATTCTGTGTAATAGTTTACTTCATGCAAACTTGCTTGTCAAGTAATTTTATGCCGGTCCCGGAGTCGCGTCCATCCGGGACCTGACCTCAGAGGCCGGTGCCGGGCGGACTCCCTGGGAGTCCGCCCGGAGTCGGGACGGTCGGAGATCCTGACCGGGCCGGGGAGATGTGCCTCAGCCGGCGATCGTTCCCTGGATGCCGAGGTCCAGGATGTGGCGGGCCAGGTGCCGGCTGCTGAACAGGCCCTGGCCGGTGACCACCACCACTTCGTTGTCGCTGAGGGCACCGATCGACTCCTCAGTCGGCCTCTCGCCGGGACCGTGATACCTCCAGACCTTCGTCCCGGGGGTGAGCGACAGGGTGAGGGACTTGCCGTCCGGGGCCGTCACCGTGATCTGGCCCTTGCCGAGCGCACCGCCGCTGGAGGTCTCGGACGTGACCAGACCCACCATCCTGGGCAGGTGGTGCCAGCCCCGGTGAAGGCCGTGGGCGACGCCGGCGCTGGGCTTGCTGTGGTTGCTCGAGGTGGAGGCGGAGACCGCGATCGCGCCGCCGACGCTGGCCACGGCGGCCCCGGCCGCCACCGCCAGGGCAGTTCTGGTGAGGTTGTGCATGGAGTCCTCCTGTTGGGAAGGGCCTGGCCGGCCCGCCCGTCTGACTTCTCCCACCCTAGGCGTCCCGTCCTCGAAGCACCTTAGACACCCCTTAGAGGTGCGGACGGATGGCCCTCAGCGCCAGGACGAGATCAGGTCTTCGAAGGTCCCGCGGTCGGGGCGGAGTTCGGCTTCCCCGAGGTCGCGCAGCGGTGTGGCGCACAGCCTCTCCCTGGTGCAGAAGTCCGTCGCCTCAGGGTTGACGTACAGGAGCCCGGTCACCACCTCACCGGAGCGGCGGGCGCGGTCAAGGACCGTCAGGGCGGCCAGCCGATCCCTGGGGTCGTGCTCCGGGCCCAGCTTGTGCAGCCGCAAGCGCGAGCCGTCGTGAAGCTCCACATCCACCACCTCCCCCTCGCCGTAGGCGACCTCCACCTCCTGCTGGTGGGGGATGAAGTCGAGCTCCTGCAGCACCAGGTCGTGCTCCTTGAGATACGCGTAGCTCTTGGTCGAGCCCTCATGGTCATTGAAGGTGACACACGGGCTTATGACGTCCAGGATCGCCGCCCCGCGGTGAGCCAGGGCGGCTCTCAGCAGCGGCACCAGCTGGGCGCCGTCGCCCGAGAAGCTGCGGGCGACGAACGTCGCTCCCAGTTGCACCGCCAGCGCCGCGATGTCGATGGTCTCCAGCTCGTTGACGGTCCCTCGCTTCTGAACCGAACCGATGTCTGCGGTCGCCGAGAACTGCCCCTTGGTCAGCCCGTAGACGCCGTTGTTCTCGACCACGTAGGTGCAATCCAGGTTGCGCCGCACCAGGTGGCAGAACTGGCCCAGACCGATGCTGGCGGTGTCGCCGTCCCCGGAGATCCCCAGGTAGATGAGCTGGCGGTTGGCGACGGCGGCCCCGGTGGTCACCGCCGGCATCCGCCCGTGGACGGCGTTGAACGCGTGCGACCGCTCCATGAAGTAGGCGGTCGCCTTTGAAGAGCACCCGATGCCGCTCATCTTGGCCAGCCGGTAGGGGTCCACTCCGCTCTCGAAGAGCGCCTTCACCAGGTGATTGGTGATCGAGTTGTGGCCACAGCCGGCGCAGAGCGTGGTCGCCAGCCCCTTGTAGTCCTCCCTGGTCAATCCCAGGGCGTTGGACCTTGCCGCCACCGCCATCAGTTGACCTCCGCCACGCCCACCAGGCCCCGGTCCGCCACCGCCTGGTCCGGATGCGCCTCCGCCGCCGTCAGCGCGGAGACCAGGTCGGCGGCGAACAGCGGGAAGCCGTCGAAGTGAAGAATGGGCCGGATCTTCTCGGTCAGCCGGGAGGGCAGCTCCATGCGCAGGATCTGGAGCATCTGCGCGTCGCGGTTCTGCTCCACCAGATACACCCGCTCATGGCGCTCCAGGAACTCGGCCACCGCCCGGCCCGGCGGCACCGAGCGCAACCTCAGGTACGAGGTCGCAAGCCCCCCGCGGCGCAGCCGCTCGCGGGCCTCCACGACCGCCGGGTCGGAGCTCCCATAGGCCATCAGGCCCACCCTGGCCTCCGGGTCCTCCTCCGCCTGCGGCTGAGGCAGCGTCTCGATCGCGGCCTCCAGCTTGTGGCGCAGCCGCTCCATCACCCGGGGGTACACCTCCTCGCTCTCGGTGTAGCGGGCGGCCTCGTCGTGGCCACTGCCCCTGGTGAAGTAGGCGGCCAGTGGATGGGGGGTACCGGGCAGGGTTCGAGCCGCGATCCCGTCCCCGTCGAGGTCCCGGTACCGCTCGAACTTGCCCAGCCGCTGCAGGTCCTCCACCTTCAGCACCTTGCCGCGGTCGAACCCCCGCTCAGGGTAGTGGGGCGGGTTGGACATCCAGAGGTTCATCCCCAGGTCCAGATCGGAGAGCACGAAGACCGGGGTCTGCAGCCGATCCGCCAGGTCGAAGGCCTCCTGGGTCATGGTGTAGGCCTCCAGCACACTGCCGGGCAGCAGGATCGGATGGCGGGTGTCGCCGTGGGACAGGGTGTAGGCGAAGGAGAGGTCGCCCTGCATGGTCCTGGTCGGCAGCCCGGTCGAGGGGCCCACCCGCTGGACGTCGGCAATCACGGCCGGAATCTCCGCGTAGTAGGCCAGGCCCACGAACTCCGCCATCAACGAGATTCCCGGTCCCGAGGTGGCGGTCATCGCCCGCGCCCCCGCCCACCCCGCCCCCACCACCATCCCCGCGGCCGCCAGCTCGTCCTCGGCCTGAACGATGGCGATCCTCCGCTCTCCGGTCTGGGGGTCGACCCGGACCCTCTCCGCCAGTGAGGTCAGATGCTCCGCCACCGATGAGCTGGGGGTTATCGGATACCAGGCGAACACGGTGCAGCCGCCCATGAGGGCGCCCAGAGCCATCATCTGGTTGCCCTCCAGCAGCAGCTTGCCCGTGGTGGCCCGGGCCGGACGCACCCGGAGCCGGTCGAGCTTCTCCAGGTTCTCCTGGAAGTAGGCACGACCGATCCCGATCGCCTCCAGGTTGGTGCCGACCGCCTTCGGCTTGCGCCGGAACTGGCGCTGCAGGGCGGCCTCCAGGGCCGACTCGGGGATGCCCAAGATCGCGGCCACCACCCCCACGTAG
>JAKABA010000239.1 GCA_021802115.1 bacterium
GCCCGGCTCAGCGCCCCGCTGTTGACATTGGAGAGAGCGACCAGCCCGGCCAGACTGAACAGGGTGAGGGGGATGAGGGCGACCGCCAGCATCGACGCCAGCAGACGGCGGCGGATGCTGAGACCGTTCCAGCGTTCCGACAGAGCCCCGTGCGCGCGCGCGATCCCGCCCCGGGACCATCGCTCAGAGTCGCGGCCGGCGGTGTTCTTCATCAGCCATTCTCAACCTGCGGTGAGGTGCTCATCCTACCTCCCCGAGTGAGCCCCCGCGATTGCCACCCAAGTGCGGAAGCGTCGCACTGTCAGTAGACGGGCAGGCACCACTCCCGGTACTTCTCCAGCTCTCCCCTGACCGCCTGGAAGTAGAGGCTCTCCAGCTGGCGCGCGTACGGCCCGGGCACCCCCTGGCCGACCGGCCGGGTGTCGATCTCCACCACCGGCGAGAGCTGGGCTCCCGTGCCGCACAGGACCACCTCGTCGGCCACGTAGAGCTCGGTGCGGTCGATGGAGCGCTCCACGACCGGCAGCCCCAGCTCCTCGGTCCAGAGCTGGATCACGGTCGCCCTGGTGATCCCCTCCAGGATGTTGTCGGAGACCGCGGGGGTGATCAGGCAACCCTTGCGGATGATGAATATGTTCTCCGCCGATCCCTCGCTCACGTGGCCGTCCTGCCCCAGCACGATCGCCTCGTCGTAGCCGTTGTCAAACGCCTCGGACTTGGCCAGCGCCGAGTTGATGTAGGTGCCGGTTATCTTGGCCCTGGCCGGCGCCATGTTGTCATCCACCCGGCGCCAGGAGGAGACCATGCAGCGGCTGCCCTGGCTGGCCTCGATGTAGTTGCCGAATGGCTGCGCGTAGATGAGGAACGCGTCCTCCAGGTTGTGCAGCCTGACCCCTATCTCCTCCGACGACTTGTAGGCGAGAGGGCGGATGTAGACATCGCTGGTGAAGCGATTGCGGCGGAGCAGCTCGACCGTGGTCGAGCAGAGCTCGTCCACCCCCATGGGCAGCTTCATCTTCAGGATCCCGGTCGACTGGGTGAGCCGCTGGTAGTGCTCCTCGGCCCGGAACACGAAGAGCTGCCGCTGCTGCGCGTTCCAGTAGGCGCGGATCCCTTCGAAGCAGCCGGTGCCGTAGTGGAGAGCGTGGGTCATCGGGCCCAGATGGCAGTCCCGGTAGCGGCGCAGTTCGCCGTTGAAGTAGACCCAGGCGAGGTCGCGCTCGAAGGGGGTCGCCGCCTCCCCTGGCGCCGGGGGCCCAATCGGCTCCAGCACCATCTGGGCGGATCCCGCGCTCGATTCCTGGGCGTCCATGGCACCCTCCTGAAAGTGCTCTGGCCGTGCGGCCCAGACCACTATACGGCGGGTCCCGGCGAACGGCTGGGAGAGCTTGCGGCCGCGGTTGGGCGGGCGCAGCGGTGGTACGATTCCGCGGAATCATGCGAACGCCACGTCTTAGTTCGGGCGTGACGCGTTGGCTGGTCCCGGGCCTCCACGTTAAGCGGTGGTTGGGGGTCACCATCTTTGCGGTCGTGGCGATCAGCCTGGGCATCAGCTACGCCTTGCGCGACTTCTACCTCCATGCCCGGCTGCCCGCCTACACCTATTCTTTGACCCTCCAGTTCTGGCCGCGCTGGGTCAGGGCGGCGATCTTCGCCGGCGTGGGTCTGGTGCTGCTCGGCCTCGGCCTCTACAAGCTCACCGCCTCGTTGCTGAGCCCCTTCCCCGGGGGCAACAAGGCGCTGGTGGAACGTCTCTACGACTTCCGCCGGCTGCGGAAGGGACCCCGGATCGTGGCCATCGGCGGCGGCACCGGGCTCTCCACCCTGCTTAGGGGGATCAAGCGTCACAGCGGCAACATCACCGCCCTGGTCACGGTCGCCGACGACGGGGGCAGCTCCGGCCGCCTGCGGCAGGAGTATCGGGTGCTGCCCCCGGGGGACTTCCGGCAGTGCCTGACCGCGCTGGCCGACGTGGAGCCGCTGATGACCGAGCTCTTCCAGTACCGCTTCGAGGAGGGCTCTCTCAGCGGCCACTCCTTCGGCAACCTCTTCATCATGGCGATGACCGCGGTGACCGGGGACTTCGAGCACGCGCTGAGGGAGTCGGGCCGGGTGCTGGCGGTCAGGGGCCAGATCGTGCCGTCCACGCTGGAGAGCGTGACCCTGTGCGCGGTCTCCGGCGAGGAGGTGCTGGTCGGGGAGTCCCAGGTGCCGACCGGCAAGGAGCCCATCGGCCACGTCTTTTTGGTGCCCGAGCATCCCCAGCTCAACCCCGAGGCCCAGCTGGCGATCATGAACGCCGAGATGATCGTGGTCGGGCCGGGCAGCCTCTACACCAGCCTGCTCCCCAACCTCCTGGTGGACGGCATGGTGGACAGCCTGCGCAGCTCACCCGCGCTCAAGGTCTACGTCTGCAACGTCGCCACCCAGGCTGGCGAGACCGGCGGGTACTCGATCCACGATCATGTGGAGACGCTGGAGCGCTACGTGGGGCCCGACCTCTTCGACGTGGTGGTCGCCAACAGCAACCTCAGCCTGCCCCTGTCGCCGGCGGCGGTGGAGGCGGGCATCCGGCGCGTCACCTTCGACCGCAAGCGGCTGGTGGGCCACGGCGGCCGGCCACGGTACATCCTGGCGGACCTCGCCAGCCCCCGGCTGACCACCCACCACGACCCGGACAAGCTGGCCCAGATCCTGATGAAGCGGGTCTGGGGTCGCGCCTGAGCTACCGCTTGCCCAGCAGCGCGTCCTCCGCCAGCAGGTTGCCGGGCAGGACCGCCTGCAGCTCGGCCGGAGGCGCCAGCGCCTCCCTCACCAGATCCTCCAGCAGGGTCGCGAAGTCGACCCCGCTGGCCTCCCAGAGGTAGAAGGCGAGCGAGCCGGGAATCGTGTTCACCTCGTTGACGAAGAGGTCGCCGTCCGCGGAGAGCAGGAAGTCGACGCGGGCCGTGCCCCGGCATCCGAGGAGCATGAAGGCCGCCTGCGAGAGCCTCTGAATCTCCTGGCGCAGCTCAGGGGAGATCGCGGCGGGCAGCTCGCGGCGGGCGTCCCCCTTGCCACTTTCTGCCTCGGACTTGGGAAGCAGCTGACCCTGGGGAGCGTACTTGTCGGAGTAGGAGAGGACCCCGGTGCCCTTGAGCGGCCGCTCCACCTCGGAGACCGCGGGGGCCCCCGAGGACCTCACCGCGCAGTTGAGGTCCTGCGCCCCCTCGACCGCGGGCTCCACGACCACCTCCGAGTCGAACTGGAAGGCGAGCGTGATCGCATCCTCGAGCTCGGCCTCGGCGGTGACCAGGCTCACCCCGATGCTGGAGCCGCTCCGGTTGGGTTTGACCACCAGCGGCAGGGGCATGTCCGCGGCCGCCGCTCTCGCCTGCTCCGACCCCCGGGCCAAGCGGGCCGGCACCACCGGCAGACCCTGAGCCTGCAGGAGCTGCTTGGAGCGGAATTTGTCCATCGCCAGCGCCCCCGCCAGGACCCCGGCCCCGACGGTGGGGATGCGCGCCACCTCCGCCAGGGCCGCCAGCACCCCGTCCTCACCGTGACCACCGTGGGTGAGAGGGAAGAGCACGTCCACCGCCAGCTCCCGAGCCGGTCGCAGCCGGGAGGGAGCGCCCTGGCGGAGAGCGCCCGCATCCAGGTCCAGGCTCAGCGGCTCCCCTTCCTCCGGCAGCCCACGGCGGAAGGTGGACAGCTCCGAGAAGGCGGGGTCGGTCAGCCACCGCCCCTGCTTGGTGATGTAGACAGGCACCACCCGGGCGCCCAGCTGGGCCAGCACCGGCATCGCCTGGCAGGCGGTGATCACGCTGATCTCGTGCTCCGGCGACACCCCGCCAAAGATCGCCGCGATCCGCACCCCCTGCAGGCTCACCGGGTCTCCCGGTACTGGTCGGGGAGGTCGTTCTCGAAGAGGACCACGCTGCCCGCCCCGGCGAACTCCGGCAGCAGCGCCTGGGCCCCGGCCAGGTCATCCACCACGCTCATCTGTGCCTTGGGGTAGCCCGCCTCCACCAGCCCCCGGCCGACCCCGGCGGAGTGGCGCGGCCCCACCAGGATCACATGGGTGCAGACCTGCGCCGCCCGCCTACCCAGATCGACCATGCTCTGCTCCTGCTCGGAACCCAGCTCGACAAAGCCGGGGGTGACCAGGACCCGCCGCTCGCCGGGCAGGGCCCCCAGAAGTCGGAGCGCCTCGGCGGCGCCCTCTGGGTTGGAATTGTAGGAGTCGTCGATGATGGTGACCCCGTGGCTGCGGGTGACCTCGAGCCGGTGGGGGGCGCCCCGCAGGCCGGCCACCCGGGACGCCAGGGCCTGGGGGCTCTGCCCCAGCTCGACCGCGGCCGCCAGCGCGCAGAGCAGGTCCCGGAGCAGGTGGCTCCCGTACAGAGGCACCGTCATCGCGAAGTCCTCCCCCTCGCGGCCGCGAAGCCGGAATCTGGTTCCGGAGGCGTCGATCTCCTCACCCTCCAGCCACCAGCGGTCGCCAGGGCGCCCCACCTCCACCAGCCGCCCCCGCAGATGGCTGAGCAACACGTCCTTCTCCGCGATGTCGGAGGGCATCACCGCCAGCCCGTCCGCGGGGATGGACTCCAGCAGCTCCGACTTGGCCTCCGCGATCCGGCGGCGGCTGCCGAACCGCTCCAGGTGCATGAGGCCGATGGCGGTCAGGATCGCCGCCTGAGGATGGGTGAAGGAGCAGATCTCGGCGATCTCGCCCACCCGGTAGGCTCCCATCTCGATCACCGCGGCCCAGTGCTCGTCCCGCAGCCCCTCGTTGATGGCTCGGCAGACTCCCAGGGTCGTGTTGAAGCTCTCCGGAGTGGCGAAACAGGGCCTGCCGGGTTCCTCCAGGAGCTGAGCCAGGAGCACCTTGGTGGTGGTCTTGCCATAGCTGCCGGTGATCCCCACCACCAGGGGGTGACGCCGGTTCAGCCGGGCCTCGGCCGCCGCCATGAAGTGTCGGCGCTGAGCCGACTCGTAGGGCCCAAGGACAGTGACCGCCAACCCCAGGCTCAACGCCACCAGCACGTCCACCAGGCCGGCGGCGACCGCCCCCAGCCCACCCAGGCTGAAACCCAAGAGCAGGATGAGGTACGTGGCCGCGGCGGCCGTTGCCGCCAGCCGCTTGGCCCGCTGGGTCCAGCGCAACGACCCCCGGGCCGCGAACGGCCGGTAGAGGACCGCCGGGAGCAGCGCCGCCAGCAGCAGCGGAGCCGGCCGCCACTGGGACGGCACCAAAAGGCTCACGACCAGGAGGGCGATGCCTCCGGCGAGCAGGCCCAGCTGCCACCGCCGCCTGGCGACCAGCCGGCGCTCGGCGGCCGCCAGCAGCCGCGAGGGCAGGTACTCGTCCAGCTGAAACAGGTACAACCACCCCGCCAGCTGACGGAGTGAGGCCACCAGGGCGACCAGCGCCAGCAGCGCCGCCTGCCAGAGGGGAAGACTCACAGCTCAGCCTCCATGAACGAGTCGAAGATCCTCGCGAACCGGCCGGCCTCGTCCACGAACGGGAAGTGGCCGCTCGCCTCCAACACCACCAGCTCAGAGGAGGAGACCAGCGCCCGCAGCCGCCCGGCGTGGGGATCCAGCGGCAGCTCGGTGTCCCGGGCGCCCCAGATGATCAGGGTGGGGACCTCGATCCGGCCCGCCTGTTCGCTCAGGTCCTCGTTCACCGCGGCGACCAGGGTCGGCCTCAGCAGGGGACCCGCGGCCCGGTAGTCGGCCGACCCGAACTGCTGGGCCAGCCACTCCCGAGCCTGGCCGCCCAGCGGTCCCGGCAACCACCGAGTCGAGGAGCGCAGCATCCGGTAGGCCCGGGTGCG
>JAKABA010000037.1 GCA_021802115.1 bacterium
CTGCACGAGCCATCGCAAGGACAATCCCACAGTCTGTCGGCTAAGTAAACGGTATTGCCCCTAAGTCCAACTCTCCGGCCGCCGGCCCTCTGTGTCATTCCTTGGCGAGTTAACGGTTGCCTCAGGGAGCGAGTCTCGATGACTCACGGTGGGGGCTTCACACGTGTGCATGTGTTGTGGTATACATGCACGCCATAAGACGACCCCACCGCGAGCGGGGTTCTGACCGGCGGAGCTAGATCACTGGGGGGATGCATGTCAATCCGACAGCCGGGCGAGTGGAGATCCCGACCCCTTGTACGGCGGGAGTCGGCTGCACAGGTCGTCTACCGACTTCTGCGCGATGCGGTCGTCAACCATGACCTGGCGCCGTCGACGCGCCTGCACGAGCCGGAGTTGGCCCTCCACCTATCGGTCAGCCGTACGCCTGTTCGTGAGGCCCTCCGGGCGCTGGAGGCGGATGGGTTCGTGAAGCGGCTCCCCAATGGGGGGCTAGTCGTAGCCGGAGTCGATGCCCGAGATGTTCGCGAGCTCTATGCAGTGCGCATGGTGCTGGAAGCCCTGGCTGCTCGCGAAGCGGCCCAGAAGGCCACCATGCACGACGCGCGCGAGCTAACGGCGATCTTGGACGAAGCGGATCGCCTCGCCGAGACCTCGTCCTCGGTGATAGCCCTGGGGGAGCGTTTCCACCGCCGCATCACCGAGGTTGCGGACAACCTACGAGCGGCAGAATTGATTGAAAAGCTGCATGACCATATCGTGAGGTACCGCCTCGCTGCGGCTGTCGAGAGTCGGGAGCGCCAAGACTCTGCGCGGCAGGAGCATCGCCGAGTCGCTGAGGCTATTCTCGAGGGCAGCCCCATGGCGGCAGAGCGGGCTATGCGAGCACACGTTCAGCGTGAGGGTGCGTTTCTAACCAAGGCTCTCGCATCGGAAGGAGGGGCGGCAGCCGTGGGGCGGGTGCCAGCTGTTGCACTTCGTCCGGCCATGGGCGACCTCCGATGAACCGGTGCCTCAGCGACCGCCTCTTGATGGCGACAGGCGGGCTCAGGGTGGGGTACAACCGGTGAGACTCCGTCACGTCGGCAACCCGAATGACGAAGGCCCAAGCCCTCGCTCCAGCCGGGTTGCGAGATTCGTCCCATGGGATTGATCGTCCAGTCGGTCGGATTCGGGTTGGTGACTGCATCGGTGCTGGCGGTCGCCGCGGTTGGTCTGACCCTTCAGTTCGGAGTCACAAACTACATAAATTTCGCGTATGGCACGTATTTGCTCCTGGGCGCATATTTCACCTGGACCTTGAGTACCAAGGCGCATCTCAACTTTGTAGTGGCGGCCCTCCTGGCATGCTTGCTCATGGGGGTCGTCGCGGTGGTGATTGCCCGTGTAGTAATGCAGCACTTCGTCTCCCGTCAGGCGCCACTCTTCTATCTCTTGATCGTCACTTTTGGGCTATCGCTGATCCTCAGCAATGTCATCGAGGCCATTTGGGGCCCTGCCTTCCAGACCTATAACCTCGCGGTGGGCAACCCGCTGATCCTGGGACCATTCTCCCTGACCCCAAACCAGATCATCATCATGGGTATCGCCGTGGCGGCCATGCTGGGGATCCACTTGATGCTCACCCGTACGGTTCTGGGCAAGGCGATGCGCGCCATGTCAGATAACAAGGACTTGGCGCAGGTCAGTGGGATCAACACTGACCAAATCACCACTGTGACTTGGTTCGTGACTGGTTGCTTAGCGGGATTGGCTGGGGTCGCTCTCACCGTCACCACCGTGAGCTTCGGTCCGGCGAGCGGCTCGAACTTCCTGTTTGTAATCTTCGCAGCCGTGATCCTGGGCGGGATCGGAAAGCCATATGGGGCGATGCTGGGGGCAGTCATCCTGGGCATCATCACCGAAGTATCTGCGGTTCTCGTCAGCGCAGCGTACAAGGACGACATCGCCTTCGTCGCTCTCATCGTGGTCCTGCTGCTGCGCCCACAGGGTTTGATCGCATCGCGCGGGAGGGCTTGATGTGGATCTGATTCTGCCTTATTTGGCGACGCTCGTCGTCTTCTTCTTCGTCTACAACATCCTGACATGGGGTCTCAACATCCAATTTGGCTATGCCGGGGTCTTGGACTTCACCTTTATTACGTTCGTTGCCTGCGGCGCTTACTTCGCAGGCGTGTTTGCGCTTGGACCCGGCTCGCAGCAGAATGGGTTCGAATGGATTTTGGGGCTGAACCTGCCCTTTCCAGTTGCGCTCGTAGCTGGTGCCCTGGCTGCCGGGGTGCTTGGGATTCTCATTGGCTTGATCGCCATCAACCGACTCCGGAGTGACTACATGGCTATCGTCACTCTGGCGACCGGGACGGTGCTGTACGGCCTGGTCAGCAACTTTACCCCGCTCTTTGACGGGTTCGACGGCCTGGCCGGACTCTCCCCGCCGTTCGCTCAGGCCCTGGGACTGAACTCGAACCAATTCACCTACCTGTGGGTAGTGGTCTGTGGCGTGGTGATGGTGATTTGCTGGTTCATCGCTCAGCGGATTTTGAACTCTCCGCTGGGACGCACCATGCGGGCCATTCGTGAGGACCAAGACGCGGCCGAGACCTTCGGCAAAGACACGGTCCGAGTGCGGCTGACGGCCATGGCGATGGGAGCCCTTCTGGCAGGGGCAGGAGGTGCTCTGTTGATGGGATTCATTGGGGCCTTCAGCCCCGCCGGATGGACGTCAGGAGAGACCTTTGTCGTCTGGGCCGCGCTGATCGTGGGCGGCCGCGGCAACAACTGGGGCGCGATCGTTGGGTCCTTTGTCGTGGCGGTTTTGATCAATGAAGCCACCCGTTACATTCCCCCGGTCTCGGTGGACCCGACCCTCGTCCCGACACTGCGCAACATGCTGATTGGTGCGTCGTTGATCCTGGTCCTCTGGGTGCGGCCTCAGGGCATCATCCCGGAGACACGACGCCGTTTCTTACAGTTGCCCCTGCGGCCAGGGACGCCGCCCATTCAGGGAGCCGAGCGTGCCCGTGGCTGAAGCCATCCTTAAGGTCGACCACTTGAGCCACTCCTTCGGCGGTTTCCGGGCCGTCGACGATTGTAGCTTCGAGATCGCCGCTGGCTCCATCAGTGCACTCATCGGTCCCAACGGCGCCGGCAAGAGCACCGTGGTGGGGATCATCGGGGGAGCGATGCGCACCCAGCGCGGGTCGATCCACTTCGACGGTCGCGACATCAGCCGGATGTCGGCATTCAAGGTTGCTCGGCTAGGGTTGCTGCGCACCTACCAGGTGTCCCGGGAGTTTGCTGGGCTGACGGTGATGGAGAACTTGCTCGTGCCACCTCCAAACCAGAGAGGCGAGAACCTCTTGAACGCACTCTTCAGGCCGTCGGTCGGACGGGCCCAGGACCGCGAGCTTGCCGACCGTGCCTTTGAAGTCCTCGAGACGTTCGGGCTGCTGGCTCTCCGGGATGAGTACGCGGGCAACCTCAGCGGTGGCGAGAAGCGGCTTCTCGAGTTGGCCCGGGCGGTGATGGCAGAGCCTAAATTCATGCTTTTGGACGAGCCGATGGCTGGCATCAACCCGGCTCTGATCGCCAGGTTGGACGGGCACATTCGGCGCCTTCGTGACGATCACGGGATCACATTCTTGCTGGTGGAGCACAACCTCGACGTGGTGGAAAGGATCTGCGACCGAGTAGTCGTGATGGCCTTTGGCCGAACGCTCGCTGAGGGGCAGATGTCCGAGCTGCGCCAGAACCCGGACGTGGTACGCGCCTATCTCGGGGGAGGGCTCGATGAGCGTGCTGCGGGCTGAGCGGGTCACCGCCGGCTACGGCAAGGTACCGATAGTCCAAGGGGTGTCGGTTAGGGCCAAAGCCGGACAGGTTGTAAGCATCGTTGGCCCCAATGGGGCGGGCAAGTCCACCTTCCTGAAAAGCGTGTTCGGGCTGTTGCGCAAGCTGGAGGGGCGGGTGGAGGTGAACGGGCGCGACGTAAGTCAGCTACCGCCTCACCGCATTGCGGTCACCGGGATGGCGTATGTGCCCCAAGTGAACAACGTTTTCCCTTCAATGAGTATCGTCGAGAACCTTGAGATGGGTGCCTATACACGCCGGGTTGGCATGCGGGAGCGGATCGAAGAGGTTCTGGATATCTTCCCGGATCTCAGGGCCGCTCGCAGAGGCAAAGCGGGAGTGCTCAGCGGCGGCCAACGCAACATGCTTGGCATGGCACGGGCGCTAATGCTAAACCCCCAGGTGGTCTTGCTGGATGAGCCTACTGCCGGCCTTTCACCCGCCTATACCACGGTGGTGTGGAAGCAGGTGCGGCGCATTGCGGAGTCCGGCACCGCAGTGGTAGTGGTCGAGCAGAACGTGGATCTGGCAGTGAGCCACTCGGATTGGACCTATGTGCTAGTGGCAGGCCGCAACCGCCTCGATGGAGCAGCTGCGGAGGTTGCTAAGCAGGATCTAAGTTCCATCTTCCTGGGCGGTGGGGGGGCCAGTCCGGTTGCGTCGGAGAGACCGTAAATGGGCATGGGAGGTGGGCCTATGGTGGCCGAGCTGGGCCTGACATGATCCGGTAGCCGCGGCAACGCATTTCCGCAAGTAGAGAATGGAGGTACGGCATTGAGATCGGGGATCAATCGGGCGGTTTTCGCGGGCATAGGACTGCTCGCGATCCTGGTGGCGGGATGTGGCGGTACCACTACCAACACCAGCCATACTTTTCCCAAGGGGCCGATAAGCGTCGGCGAGCTGCTGCCGATGACGGGGGCCGAGTCGTTTGTGGGTCAGTGGTTCCTGCATGGGATCAGGGCCGGAATAGAAGCGGTCAACGCGAGTGGCGGCGTCGACGGTCACAAGTTCTCGGCGACCCTTGAAGACACCGCCGGCGACCCGGTTGACGCGGTCACCGCGCTGCAGACTCTGCTGGTGCACAGCCCAGTCGTGGTGTTCGGTCCGAGCTCGCTATCGATCGAGGGCGTTGACAAGAGCTTTCAGACGGACCATGTGGTGGACCTTATGGAGGGTGGCGCAACCTTCCTTGACCACATGAGATTCCCGTATGTCTACCGTGTGTTCCCATCGGACTCCGTGCTATTGCCCGGGGAGGCGTACTACGCTCTGCACACGGGATGCTCTAGAGCCAGCCTGATCTACACCAACGATGCCAATGCCCAGGCCGAGGTGCCACCGCTCCTGGCCGCTTTCAAGGGCCATGGCGGAACTGTGCTTAGCAACCAGCAAATCACCGCCCATCAAACCTCCTATCTGAGCGAGGTCCAGGTTGCCTTTCAAGGCAATCCTCAGTGCATCTTCTTCCACGCGGACCCGCAGACGGCGAGCACGCTGTTCGCCAACGTCAAGCAGCTGGGCCATATGAACGTGCGCTTCATAACTGGGGACACCGGGGCCAGCCTGTCGATGGCACAAGCCATGGGCTTGAGCTTCGCTAGGCACTATCTCACGGGAATGGCAGGAACCACCCCCTACGGGGCCGCCGATTCCGCGTTCCTGAACGCATACCAGGCGGTTTGGCATACGCGCACGCCACTGCCCGCATCGCCGGCGATGTATGACGCAGTTGTGATAGCGGCGCTCGCGATGACGGCGGCCGGTACGAGTAACCCAGTTGTCTGGAGATCATATATCACCAAGATCTCCAACCCCCCGGGAACCGCGTGCTATACGTATCCAAGCTGTGTGAAACTGCTGAAGGCAGGAAAGAAGATCAACTATCAGGGCGCCAGTGGCAACGAGGACTTCAACCAATTCCACAACGTGTTCACCCCGCTTCAGGTGGTCCAGTTCGATTCCGCCGGCAAGCTTCACACGATCTACTCGATCAGCACTTCGGACTTGAATTCGTATTACTGATGAGCTGACGGGTGTCAGGCGGTGGGGTTGGGGCGGACCGGCCGCTCCGGCCCCACTGCTGTGGGTGGTGGCGTCGCTACGGGGAGGACTTGGGAGTGACAGCGATCGGCGACTCGGTTTGCAGTGTGGACGTTCTTCTTTGGGACGGGCCCAAGGTGGTCTGGCTTGCCTCCAGACCATAGTCCAACTCGGTGCGTCAATCGTGGCCAGTCGCCGCCAGTCCGGCAGTCAGCTTCCTTCGTCCCTGCGAAGGGGTGGTTGTGGAGCGCCAACTTATTGAGGCGGTGGGCAGATTGGTCGAAAATGAGGGTAAGCCAAGTAGCGTTACCGGACTTCGGACGTGTGGCTTGGCCCGAGCTGGCCCGTAACGGCGGGGGGCGGTGTGCAGCGCGGCAGGACAGGCTCGGCCTTCACCTGCATGACCTCGGACCGATGGTGCCGGCGAACGCGTGGGCGGCTCAGGGGGCGGTCGCGTGCAGCGGAGACCGCGGTTTGGGTGGCGTCGGGTCTGGGATCGCCATTGCGCCCCGCGTGCTTTGCCTTGGCGGTGCGTTCACCAAGGACCCGAATCACATGATCAATCCAGCTGGCCTCCAGGCTCGCATCGAACAGGTGGCAATTACAGTGCTCGGAGCTAGGGCTATGCGCTTCGCCCGCGGCGGTGGCTTCCACGCCGCACGCTTTCGGAAGTCGGATCCATTCCCCGTCCAGAGTCGCCGGGGGGGTTCAGCCATGGAGAAGGCCTTTCCTGGAGTTGGTGCCACTACAGTCGGGTCCCATACATGAGTGCGGCTCCCAACTCAGATGGGCCGAACCTCCCGCTGCGCGGAGTGAGGGTCCTTGACATCGCGACGATGATGGCGGCCCCCGCATCTGCAGGCTATCTGGCCGAGTTCGGGGCCGACGTGATCAAGGTCGAGAAGCCGCGGGATGGCGATCCGCAGAGGCAATGGGGGACCCGCAAGAACGGCGAGTCCTTGTACTGGAAGTCCTTAAGTCGGAACAAGCGCTCCCTCACCCTGGACCTACGCACCTCGGACGGCGCGCAGATCTTGCGGCAACTGGTGTTGGCCACGGACGTAGTCATTTCCAACTTCCGGCCCGGGGTGCTGGAAGCCTGGCACTTGGGGTACGACTCCCTGTCCGCGCTCAATCCCAGGTTGATTATGCTTGAGATATCGGGCTTTGGACGCAGCGGAGCCCTGTCGCGTCGGCCTGGGTTCGGCACTTTGGCGGAAGCCAGGTCCGGCTTCGCCCATTTGAACGGGCAGTCTGATGGTCCTCCCACGCTGCCCAACATGGGACTTGCCGACCAGTTCTCGGGCCTGATGGGTGCGTTCGCGGTGATGGTCGCGCTCTATGAGCGGCAGCGTGGGGATGGGCGTGGCCAGCGGATCGACCTCGCGTTGTGCGATCCCATCCTCCGACTGGTCGAGCCCTCGCTGCTTGATTGGGATCAGCTGGGAATCGCCGGGCAGCGCACTGGCAGCCGTAGCGTTCATGTGGCTCCGCGGAACGTGTACAGATGCGGAGACGGCCGCTGGGTGGCTCTGTCGGCCAGCACGCCGGCAACTGTGGCGAGGGTCTTCGCGGCAATGGGTCAGCCCGAGTTAACTGACGACCCCCGGTTCTCCGACAACGCCGCGCGGTTGACTAACGTCGAAGAGCTTGACCTGGTGATTGGGGATTGGTGTCGGGCGCACTCTGCGGACCAGGTGATCGAGATCATGGAGCGGGCCGAGGCAGCAGTGGGTCCGGTGCATGACATTCCCGAGGTGATGGCTGATCCCAGTCTCGCCGAGCGAGAGTCCCTGGTGTCCGTTGCCGATCCCCAACTCGGAGTGATGCGCCTGGTCAATGTGGTGGCTCGACTGAGTCGCACCCCGGGGCGGGTCACCAGTCCGGGTCCGGCCCTGGGTCAGCACACCGCGGAAATTTTGGGCGAGCTGGGACTTGGAACGCAGCTCGAAGATCTCAAGCGCCGCGGGGTAGTTTAGAGCCCGCTGCGCGTGGGAGGCGGGGCCTGGTGGCTATGAAGGGGCCTCGCCGGGGCTGACGCTGAACCATTGCTAAGCGAGTCCAGTTTCCGCGCGGGCGATGAAGTGACCTTCCGCAGATAGTCCAGAGTGCGTGACAGTTTGTCATCAAGGGCGGCCCGGTCGGAGACCTGGAGGCGGCGCTCGAGGCACTTAGCTCCAAACCCCACGGCCATGTGCTGGCGGTGCCATGGTTCGTGCGCCACCCGGGGCTGGACCAGGTGCTGTCCACCGGACCGCGGCTGGGGCGGGACCGAGTGGTGGCGACGGAGGTGCACCCGTGATCCGACCCACCTCCAAACTGGCCACCGCCCGGAACCGGCAGAGCACCACCCTAGGATCGTGGCTGGGCGTGGAGGATGCTGATGAGGACGATCTTTCCTCGACGCTGGACTGGCTGGGACGAAGCCAGATGCAGGGAGAGGCGTAGTGGGCCAGCCGGCACCTTCACAGCGGCAGCTTGGTGCTCTACGACCTGACTTCGGTGTTCGTCGAGGGACGGCGCTGCCCGCTGGCGCGACGCGGCTGCAGCCGCGATGTCATGGAGGGTACCTTGCTGGTGGAGTTCGGGATATTTGCCAACTGAGAGGGCCGTCCGGTGGCGGTGGAGGCGTTCGCCGGTAGCACCTCGACCCACACGGCCGTGGCCACCCAGGTGGAGAAGCTCCAGAAACGCCTCGACTTGAGCAGCTGGTGCTGGTGGGGGCCCAAGGGATGCTGACCTCGGCGCGGGTGGAGGCGCCGAAGTGCCGCGACGGGATCGAGTGGGTGTCGGCCCGCAAGGGAGTCCGCATCGGGGCCGTGGTGGAGGACGGCGAGTTGCAAGCGGGACGGTTCCATCACCAGAGCCTGGCTGAGACGGTGTCCCCCAGATTCTCCGCGGAGCGCCTGACGGTCTGCAAGAAGTCCGACCTGGCGCGGGAGCGAGCCCTCGCGCGCGACGATCTGCTCTCGGCCACCGAGCGGGAGCTCGAGAATGAGGCCAGCTATGGCGGGCCGACTGTACCGCTAGCACAAGATCGGGCTCAGACTGGAAGGTGCTGAATCATTACAGGGTGGGCAAGCCCTTTGCACTTGCGATCCTCGTCTGGAGCTTCGACCTTTCCCGGCTTCAGAAGAACATCGCTCGGGATGCAGCGCGGGACGGGATCTACGCGACCCCCCTAGCCTGAGCGGAGAGCGCAGCGGCCCCCAGGAACTGGTGCAGATATACAGGTTGTTGGCCCGGGCGGAGCGGGCGCTGGCACCTCGGACTACGACTGCGGCGGACTCGTCGACGAACTGGGCATCAGCACTCACCAGCAGATCCGAGGCGGTGCCACCACTTGCCTCGAGGTCACCATTCCCACCCCTCTCGGGTAGAGCGCCTTCCGTCTCCGCCGCGTACCCATCACCGTGTAGCCCGACACAGTCTCCGCACGCCGATCTCATCTGATCTCCCGCCATCTCAGCTACGTCCGATTAGCGTGGCGGCGCACCGTCAGCGGAGGTTGGGCGATCCCCTCACTCCAGCAGCTGGGCGAGCTCGATGAGCGCGGCGACCAGCGCCTCGCGTCGCTGGTCCGAGACGGCCCGGAGCCGCTCGTCGAGGATGGCGGCCCGGGCCCGGCGGAGCCTCGTCAGAAGACGCACCCCGGCCGGGGTCGCCCGCAGCAGCGCGGCGCGGCGGTCGCTGGGGTCCGCCTGGCGAACCACCAGCCGCTCCGCCTCGAGCCGCTGCAACTTCGGGGTGATGGTCGAGTTGTCGACCCCCACCTGGGTGGCCAGCGCCGAGGGGTGGCAGGGGCCGCAGTTCACGATCCGGGCCAGCAGCCAGACGTGCGAGAGCGGAAGATCGCACTGAGCTCGCTGCATGACCCGGGCCTGCACGTCGTGCCGGCTGGCCCAGCGCACCAGAGTGGTGACCGCGTCATCCAGCCGCTCTCCGGGGGGGCCGGGCGGAGCGTCGTGTACCTGCTCATCGGAATCGGTCGCCAGCGCCACATCCGGGTTCACGGAGCGGGATCCTCGACCCTGACGGCCGTGGCCCCGGTGTCCGTGGCCGGACGGGACCCCGGGCGGCGCGGGGCAGCGGCGCGGGGCTGCCCCGGGACCGCCACCATCTGGGCCTGATCGTCATGGACGTACTTGCCGCCGCGCAGGATGCTGGCCAGCGCGGCCAGCAGGCAGGCGGCGATGGCGAAGTCGAATGCCGCCCGCAGGCCGGTCATGAAGGGCGGGGAGATGAGTTGAGGGAAGAATGCCCGGCCGGTGAGGTAGGCCGCCTTGGCATGGCTGAGGTGGGGGAGGATGGGCCCAAGCAGCGTCCCCACGGGGTTGTAGCCCAGGAAGGCAGCGAAGAGGCTCCCGACCGCAGGCAGGTGCGCGACCCGGTTCGCGTAGGCCGAGGGCACCCCCTGGGCGATAAGGCCGTGATAGAGCGCGTGGGGCAGGGTGCCGGACAGGCCGATGATGATCAGGGTGAAGAAGATCCCGATCGAGAGCACCATCGCGGAGTTCTGGAACGTGGCCGCCATTCCGGCGCCCGCCCCGCGCTGCTCGGGGGGCAGGCTGTTCATGATGCCGGCCTGGTTGGGAGACGCGAAGAGGCCGCTGGACAGGCCGTAGACAAACAGCAGGGCGGCGAATATCAGGTAGTTGAAGTCGGCCGGAAGCAGCTGGAAGAGACCGAAGATCACCGCGGAGCCGAAGACGCCCAGGGTGGCGAAGGTGCGGGATCCGTAGCGATCCGAGAGAATCCCCGCCAGCGGGCCGGCCACCAGGAACCCGACCGTCAGCGGGAGCAGGTAGATCCCGGCCCAGAGCGGGGTCTGGGCGAAGCTGTAGCCGTGCCGGGGCAGCCAGATACCCTGCAACCAGATGATCAGGATGAACATCAGCCCACCTCGGGCCAGGGATGCGAAGAGGCCGGCCGCATTGCCTGCGGCGAAGGCACGGATCTTGAAGAGCGGGATCCGAAACATCGGCTGCGCAACCTTGGTCTCGATCCAGACGAAGACCCCGAGGAGGACGGCCCCGCCGATGAGCGCTCCCAAAACCCAGGGGTTGGTCCAGCCCATGGTCTGCGAGCCGTAGGGCAGGATCCCGTAGGTGATCCCCACCAGCAGCGCGATCAGACCCGCCGCGAAGAACAGGTTTCCCCACCAGTCGATGCGGGAGGGCCGCCGCACGCCGGTGTCATGGAGCTTCAGGTAGGCCCAGACGGTTCCGAAGATGCCGAAGGGCACGGAGACCAGGAAAACCAGGTGCCAGGAGACCGGCCCTAGCAGCCCCCCCAGCACGAGTCCGATGAAGGAGCCCGCGATCGCGGCCACCATATTGGTGCCGAGCGCCAGCCCCCGCTGGTTGGAGGGGAAGGCGTCCGTCAGGATCGCCGAGGAGTTGGCCCAGAGCAAAGCCCCTCCCACTCCCTGGAGGATGCGCATCGCGATCAGGTAGAGGGCCGCACCCGATCCGGTGGTCCAACTGATGGAGAGCAGGATCGAGAAGATGGTGAAGATGGCGAAGCCAAGGTTGTACATGCGCACACGGCCGTACATGTCGCCGATCCGGCCCAGGCTCACCACCAACACCGCGGTTACCACCATGTATCCCATGAGGAGCCAGAGGAAGTACGGGGTGTTGCCGCTGGTCAGAGGGTTGAGCTTGATCCCCCGGAAGATGTCGGGCAAAGCGATCAGCACGATCGAGGAGTTGATCGTCGCCATCAGGATCCCCAGGGTGGTGTTGGAGAGCGCGATCCACTTGTAGTGGGGTCCCAAACGCTGGCCAGTTGTGCTCACCAATCCCGCCGAACCTGGACCCTGGGGCATGCTCTATCCCTCCTTGACCTCTTGATAGTTGGTTGGTACATACTAACCAATTGCGGTGGACCGGCGGCGGCGGGAAGTGAGCCCACCCGCCGCTGAGAGCCAGTCGAGCAGCGGCGCCGAGGTTCGTACCGCTGGGCTCAGGAGGTGGACCGGACCAACGCGCTGGGAGCCGGGCCCGGGGCCAAGCGCGGCCGATTTCCCCGATCGCGACCACAGAATCTTGCGCAGCGGGATATATTTACGGGAGATGGACCCCATTCAGACTCCCAGCCGAGGGTGGCGGCGCCACTGGCGAATTGTGGTCACCGCGCTGGGGGCAGCGCTCGTGATCGCGGGCGGAGCCGCGACCGGGATCGTGACCGCCTCGAAGTCGGGGCCACCCGTGATCCCCACCGCGGCCATCGTGGTCCCCGGCAGCCCGACGGCGGTGAGTCCTACCGCCACCATCGCGATTCATCTCCGGCACGCGAAGCTGGAGCAGGTGAAGGTGACGACCGCGGCCGGAACTGCTTTGAGCGGAAAGGTGACGCCGGCGGGCTGGAAGCCGGAGCAGCCGATGCCCTGGGCGACCAAGCTGGAGATGACCATCACCGCCAAGGGTGGTCTCCCGGTCAAGACGATCAGCGCCAGCACCAGCTGGACCACTGCCCCCCAGCCGCTGCCGGTGGAGTCCATCGGGCTCACGATCTCCCCCAGCAACGGAGGGCAGGTCGGCATGGGCACCGCCTGGGTGATCCAGTTCTCCAAGCCGATCCCCGCCGCGGACCAGGCCTTGGTGGTCCAGCATCTGATCACCAAGGAGTCGATCCCCGACACGGTGGGCTGGCATTGGTGGTCCTCGACCGAGGTGGACGGCCGCCCGGAGCAGTTCTGGCCGATGAATGAGCAGGCCACCCTCTCGGTGAACCTCGACGGGATGGTGATCGGTGGCTACCGGATCGTCGGGACCACCGCCAACAGCGAGTTCACAGTCGTCAACCAGCACCTGACCAAGGTCAGCGCCATCACTCACGAGATGCAGGTCTACAACGGCAACCAGCTGATCAAGACCCTCCCCGTCAGCCTGGGCAAGCCGGGGTTCCCAACGATCTCCGGTACTCTGGTGGTGCTCTACAAGACCCCGGTCGTGTTCATGAACTCGGCCACCATCGGTTATCCGGGGCTGTATGCCCAGAACGTCTACGACGACGTCGCCATCAGCACCGACGGCTACTACATGCACGCTGCCAACTGGGACGTGTACGACCACGGCCGGGCCAACGTGTCGTTCGGTTGCATCGAGCAGAACCCCGCCAACGCCGTGTGGTTCTACAACTGGTCGATTCCCGGTGATGTGGTGGAGGTCACCGGCACCCCGCTGCGCGCCAGTGAGGTCAACGGTGAGGGCGACTGGAACATCCCCTGGAGCGAGTTCCAGACCAACTGAGGGATCCGGAACCGACCACCCGCGGCTCGCTCAGGGGGCGGGGCCGTCCGGCAGACTGAGTTGCATCTCAATGGCCGCTTGGGATCCGCCACCGGCAAGTCGCTCCTTGCGGCCGGTCGGCTGGAAGCCGTGCCGCTGGTAGAGGTCTATGGCCCGCAGGTTGTCGGCCGCGACATGCAGGAGCACCTTCCGGGCGCCCTCGGCGCTCGCCCAGCCCAGCAGGAATTGAAGCATCGAGGAGGCGGCCGAGGTGCCGCGGGCTGAGGGCCGGACCCACATGGCGAAGACCCGCCGGCATGAGTGATCGTCACTCGGATCGCGGCCCAGGCACGCCAGGCCCACGGACTCGCCCGAGATCCGGGCGACGCTCCATATCGAGGTTTCGCAGCGCCGAATCCACTCGTCCTGGGGGAGGGCCAGCTCCCGCTCCAGCGTCGCCCCGAACGCGGACGGCGCGTCGGCCAGCGCCTTCAGACGGAGATCCCGTAGCTCGCGCCACTCGATCAGCCGGGTGACGGTCAGCTGGCGCGGCCGTCGGCTCCGCTGGACGGTTCCCGCCTGCTCCTCCGGAAGAGGGTTCACGATCCTAGTTGGACCCGAGCGTCGAGGGCGGCTGCAGCTGAGTCGAGACGGCCGCCGACCCGTCGGCCAGGGCGCTGGCGGCTGCTGGCGCGGTCCGGGTGCCGGGGCCGCATCCGATCGGCAGGGTCCAATCCACTCTGAACCATCTACGCTAAAGCGGAATCGGTCCGCGCGGGCGGGCGAGCCGCACCTCATTTGGAGATGGTGTCATGACCGCTCCCTTCTTCGGGTTCCACATCCCCAACTTCACGTTCCCCGGGGTCGAGCCTGCCGACCTGTTCGAGCGGGTGGCCCAATCCGCAGTCGCGGCCGAGGCCGCGGGATTCGATCTGGTGACAGTGATGGACCACTTTTACCAGATCCCCATGACCGGCCCCGAGACCGAGCCGATGCTGGAGGCCTACACGACGTTGGGGGCGCTCTCACAGCGCACCAGCCGCGTCTACCTGAGCGCCCTGGTGACCGGGGTCACCTACCGAAACCCGGCGCTGTTGGCCAAGCAGGTGACGACCCTGGACACTCTCTCTCGGGGCCGCGCCATCCTGGGGATTGGCGCGGCCTGGAACGAGGCGGAGCACCGGGGCTACGGCTACGAGTTCCCACCGGTGGGAAGGCGGATGGATCGGCTGGAGGAGGCGTTGCACATCGCCAGGGCGATGTTCACCCAGGAGCGCCCGAGCTTTTCCGGCCGCTACTACCGCATTGATGAAGCCCTCAATGTGCCCCGCCCGCTGCAGCCGGGAGGGCCCCGGATCCTGGTCGGGGGTGGCGGCGAGCAGCGGACCCTGCGGCTGGTGGCGCGCTACGCGGACATCTCGAACTGGTTCGGTTCGGTCGAGGACATGCGCCGCAAGGGGGAGATCCTGGAGCGGTACTGTGCCCAGGAGGGGCGGGATCCTGCGGCGATCCTGCGCACCGCCATGGCCCCGGTGCTGCTAATACCCTCCGAACGCGACCGGGAGGCGGTGATTCAGGGGATCCCGCCGGCGCGCCGGGCTTCACTCGGCGAACCCGTGACCCCGGATCAGGCGGCGGAGCAGCTCTCGACCTACATGGAGGCCGGGATCGGCGGCTTCACCTTCGCCAACGCCGCCTTGCACAACCCGGATCTGATCGCGGCCGCTGGAGAGGTCAAGCGGCTGCTGACCTGAGGAGGGAGCGCGACCCGGCCGCACGTCCGGGTGGGAAACTGGACCCCATGGCCAGCGCTCGGGGACATGACTCTCAGTTCGCCAAGCGGTTGGCGGCGAGCTGTCGCCCCAGTGCGCGCCCGCTCCCGCTCAAGCGCGACGTCGCCCAGTTCGTGGACAACCTCTTGGGACTGCTGTTCCCCCAGCTGGCCGAGGCGATGGCCGGAACCGCAGAGGAGATCGAGGCCCGGCTGGAGCTGGTCCGCTGCGAGCTGGCCCGACTGCTGCAGCCCGGGCTTGAGCCCCGCCGGGCCGAGCAGGTGTCGCGCGCCTTCTGGAGTGAGCTGCCCCGGCTCTATTCGCGGATCCAGCTGGACGCGGAGGCGATCCTCTCGGGAGACCCGGCCGCCGAGAGTCTGGATGAGGTGGTCGCCGCCTACCCTGGCTTCCTGGCGACGGCCACTTATCGGGTGGCGCATCAGCTGCACGCGCTGGACGTTCCGGTCGTGCCTCGGCTGCTGGCCGAGGTGGCGCACACCAGGACCGGGATCGACATTCATCCGGGCGCCTCCATCGGCCGGTCTTTCTGCATCGACCACGGCACCGGCATCGTGATCGGGGAGACCGCTATCCTCGGGGACGAGGTCAAGCTCTACCAGGGAGTCACCCTGGGGGCCCTCAGCGTGAGCAAGCTGGCCGCCGGCAGCAAGCGCCACCCGACCATCGGCGATCGGGTGGTGATCTACGCCAACGCCACCGTCCTGGGGGGTGACACGACCGTGGGCCATGACAGCGTGGTGGGAGGCAACGTCTGGCTCACCCACAGCGTCCCCGCCTACTCCCTTGTCTACCACAGCAGCACCGTGAGGGTGCGCAAGGTGACCGAGGGGGAGGAGTTGATGGATTTCGTCATCTGAGACATCGTCGGCAACCGACAGCAACGGAGAGCCCATGAGAGCTGACAGCATTCTGGAGACCGTGGGGCGCACCCCCGAGGTTCGGATCAACCACCTCTTCGACCCCCGGATCCAGGTGTGGTCCAAGCAGGAGCGCGTCAACCCGGGTGGCAGCATCAAGGACCGGATCGCCCTGGGCATGGTGGAGGATGCCGAGCGCCGCGGCATCCTGAGCGCCAACTCGGTGATCGTCGAGCCGACCTCGGGCAACACCGGCATCGGTCTCGCGCTGGTGGCGGCGGTGAAGGGCTACCGCCTCATCCTGGTGATGCCGGAGTCCTTCTCCATGGAGCGGCGCAAGCTGATGACCGCCTACGGGGCCGAACTGGACCTGACTCCCCGGGAACTGGGTATGCGCGGTGCGATCGCCAGGGCCGAGGAGATCGTGGCCAGCACCGAGGGGGCATGGATGCCGATGCAGTTCGACAACCACGCCAACGTCGAGGCTCATCGGCGCACCACCGCAGAGGAGATCGCCCAGGACTTCCCGGAAGGGCTGGACTACCTGGTGACCGGGGTTGGCACCGGGGGCCACATCACCGGTTGCGCGGAGGTGCTGAAGCAGACCTGGCCCAAGCTCAGGGTCTACGCGGTGGAGCCCAAGCTGTCCCCGGTACTCTCCGGCGGCAAGCATTCGCCACATCCGATCCAGGGGATCGGGGCGGGATTCGTGCCTGGGGTGATGCGGAAGGACCTTCTCGACGGCATCCTCCAGGTGGACGCCCAGGACGCCTACCTGTTCGCGCGCCGCTGTGCCCGCGAGGAAGGCATGCTGGTGGGGATCTCGTCGGGCGCCTCTCTGGCCGCGGTCGCCGCCCTGGCACCGGAGATGGCCGATGGATCCCGGGTGCTCACCTTCAGCTACGACAGTGGCGAGCGCTACCTGTCGGTGGAAGCGCTCTTCGACTAGCCGGCGGTCAGACCACCGATCCCTTCGGCACCAGGTGGACGCAGCTGGGCTCGGCTCACCGGGGCCGAACTCGCCGCGCGGAATTCCAAGAACAGTGGAGATCATCGACATGAGCTACAGCTACCTGGACCATCTCGAGTGCTCCCGCTGTGAGCGCGCGTACGAAGCGGAGCAGCCCCAGGGGGTGTGCGCCTGCGGTGCGCCCCTGCTGGCGCGCTACGACCTGAGGGCCGCTGCCATCGCGGTCGACCCGAGCCGGCTGGCGGGCCGGCCCTCTTCGCTCTGGCGCTACCACGAACTGCTGCCGGTCGCGCGATCTGAGTCGGTGGTGTCATTGGGTGAGTCCATGACGCCGCTGCTCCCGATGCCCCGTCTGGGGGCCGAGCTCGGGCTGGCGCGGCTTCTGATGAAGGATGAGGGGCTGCTCCCCACGGGAAGCTTCAAGGCCAGGGGTGCAGCGGTGGGGGTCTCCCGGGCGCGTGAGCTCGGGATCCGCAGGATCGCCATGCCCACCAACGGGAATGCCGGCGCAGCCTGGGCCGTCTACGCCGCCCGCGCCGGGCTCGAGGCGCTGATCGCGATGCCTGCCGACGCTCCCCTGATCACCCGGGCGGAGTGTGCCATCGCGGGGGCGCGGCTCTACCTGGTCGATGGTTTGATCAACGACGCGGGCGCCATGGTGGGAAGGGCGGTGGCTGATCAGGGCTACTTCGACAGCTCGACGCTCAAGGAGCCCTACCGGCTGGAGGGAAAGAAGACCATGGGCTTGGAACTGTTCGAGCAGCTGGGTTGGCGGGTCCCCGACGTCATCCTGTACCCGACCGGCGGCGGGGTCGGACTCGTCGGCATCCACAAGGCGCTTCAGGAGTGCCGCGAGCTGGGATGGATCGATGACAAGCTTCCCCGGCTGGTGGCCGTTCAGGCCACCGGCTGCGCGCCGATCGTCAAGGCCTGGGAGCTGGGCCAGGATGTCTCGCAGCCCTGGGAGGATGCCCAGACTGTCGCCTTTGGGATCAACGTGCCCAAGGCGCTCGGCGACTTCCTGATCCTGCGAGCGATCCGTGAGACCGCCGGCTGCGCGCTGGCGGTCGCGGACGCCGACATTCTCCGCGCCCAGGCGCTGGTGGGCAAGATGGAGGGAGCGTTCATCTGCCCGGAGGGGGCGGCCTGCTTCGCGGCGGCCGAGCGCCTGCGCCGCCAGGGTTGGATCGGCGAGTCAGAAGAGGTCGTGGTCCTCAACACCGGAGCGGGGCTCAAGTACCGGGAGACCGTGTCGGTCGAGGTGACCACCCTGGGGCGCGGCGACTCCATCCCGCCCGTCTGAGGTGCGATTCAGACGGACTGCCGGGGGTTGGCACTTTCGCTCGGGGACGGTAGCCCCAGCGGTCGCGGCGGGCGGTCGGTGCCATCCCCACCTGGCCACCGCTCGGGGCCGGGCCCCGCTGCCAGTAAGCTTGGCAGGGTGTCTGTGCGTCCGGCGGTCCTGTTCTTGCCTGGAGATCCGGCCCGGGAGGGGCGGCTCGCCGTGGCCGGTCCCGCCGGGGCTGTCCGCGGTGGAAAGTCGGACCTGGCGGATCTGGTGGTCGAACACGGCTCCACGACCCGACGGGAGCTGATCCAGGTCCAGACGCTGCCGATGAAGGCTGGCATCGAGTGGTTGTTGGCAGGCGCCCCCGGGGCCGAGGAGGTGGCTTCGGCGCGGGCCTGGGAGGTGGTGCTGCGCAGCGGGCTCTCCCTGGTCGCCCGGGGCCGGATCTTTCCTTCATGGAGCGCGGCACGATGGGACACCTGGAGGGTCGGTCCGCTCGACCGCGCCGACGAGGAGTGGCTGCGGCAGGCCTCGTCCCGCTTCCCCTGGGAGGGCAGCGGGGTGCCGTCCGCAGAACCAGGGAACTCCCGGATCCTGCCTCCGGATGTCCTGATCCGGGAGTTCTGGGACGCGCTCGCCGACACCCTCCCGCGGACGGCGGCGGCCCCGCTGCGGGCGGGGGTTCGGGTCTACTGCGGCGGCGCGCGCATTGGCCTGGGGGATTGGGAAGGCTGGCTGGCCGTCACCGACCAGCCAGCAAGGGAGGAATCCCGGCCCGGCCTGCGCGTCGAGCTGCCGACCGGTTCCGACCGCCCCGCGCGCGTCAAGCTGCAGCTGCGCAGCCGTCAGGACCCGGCGGTTGTGGTCGACGCCGTGGACCTCTGGCGTTTCCCGCAGCGGGTGATGGCGCGCTTCGGGCCGATGGTGGAGACGGACCTGCTGCTGGCACTCCGCCGGGGCAGTGCCGCCTGGAGCCCTGTGGCCAGGCTGCTCGAGGCGGCCCGGCCGGACGTTGCCGAGGTTTCCGATGAGGAGGTGGAGCAGCTCCTGGGTCCTGCGGCGGCGAGTCTGGGCGCCGCCGGCTTCGAGCTTTTGTGGCCGAGGGAGCTGCTGGGAGCGCCGACCGTCACCGCGACCCTGGCTCCGGCGCCGGGGAAGGGTGAAGGGCCGGCGCTGTTCGACCTGCGCCAGCTGCTGCGGTTCCAGTGGGAGCTCGCCCTCGAAGGGGAGGTGTTGACCGCCGCCGAGATGCATGAGCTGGTCGAGGCGAGGCGCCCGTGGGTCCGCCTTCGGGACCGGTGGGTGACGGTGGATCCGGAGCTCATCCGCCGGATCGCGCAGCCTCCCCCGGAGCTCCGGGCGGGGGAGGCGCTGGCGGCGGCTCTCGGCGATGGCATGGTGGCGGTGGCGGAGCAGCGCGTGGCGGTCCGGGTTCCTTCGGCGCTGGCCGATCTGGCAAACCGGCTCAAGCATCTTGCGGTGGCGCCGATCGGGGAGCCCCCGCCGGGGCTGCGCGGGGAGTTGCGCCCCTATCAGCACCGGGGCCTGGCCTGGTTGGACCAGATGTGTCAGCTGGGGTTGGGCGGATGCCTTGCCGATGACATGGGCCTCGGCAAGACGATCCAGGTGATCGCGCTCCAGCTGCGTCGGGCCGGAGGCCCGGCTCTGGTGGTGTGCCCGGCATCCCTGATCGGCAACTGGGAACGGGAGCTCGAACGGTTCGCTCCTCATCTGCCGGTCAGACGCTTTCACGGGGGTGGTCGACACCTGAGCGAGGTTGCCAGCAACGAGGTCGTGCTCACCACCTACGGAGTGGTCAGAAGAGACCGCGAGGCGCTGGAGGCGGTGGAGTGGGATCTGGTCGTCGCCGATGAGGCTCAGCATGTGAAGAATCCCCTCTCCAAGGGCGCTCGCGAGCTGCGCCGGGTGAGCGCCCGCGCGCGGGTGGCGCTCACGGGCACGCCCATCGAGAACCGCCTGAGCGAGCTGTGGGCAATCCTGGACTGGACCACCCCGGGGTTGCTGGGCAGCCTGCCGACCTTTACGGAGAAGATTGCGACCCCGGTGGAGAGGCACGGTGACCAGGCCGCCCGCGAGCGCCTGACCACGGCCGTGCGACCCTTCATTCTGCGGCGGAGGAAGTCCGACCCGGACATCGTCCCGGAATTGCCCGCCAAGACCGAGACCGATCAGCTGGTGCCGCTGAGCCCGGAACAGACCACCCTCTACGAGGCGGTGGTGCGCGAGACCCTGGATGCGCTGGGGGAGATGGAGGGGATCCGACGGCGCGGCATGGTGCTGAAGCTGCTCACCGCGCTGAAGCAGATTTGCAACCACCCTGCCCACTACCTGCGCCAGACCGGGCCCCTACCCGGGCGCTCAGGAAAGTTGGCAGCGCTGGAGGAGCTGGTCTCGATCATCGGGTCGGAGGGTGAGTCGACCCTGGTGTTCACGCAGTACGTCGCCATGGCCCGCCTTCTGGAGCGTCATCTGCAAGCCCGGGGCGTGCGGACGCTGCTGCTGCATGGAGGGGTCGCGGCCCGCCAGCGAGACCGGATGGTGGAGGCGTTTCAGCACGGTGAGGCGCCCGTATTCTTGCTCTCGCTCAAGGCGGGTGGCGTGGGCTTGAACCTGACCCGCGCCTCTCATGTGATCCACTACGACCGCTGGTGGAACCCCGCGGTCGAGGACCAGGCGACGGACCGGGCATACCGGATCGGGCAGACCCGGCCCGTGCAAGTGCATCGCTTCATCTGCCAGGGAACGCTGGAGGAGAGGATTGCGGTGCTGATGGAGCGCAAGCGCGGCCTGGCGGACTCGATCGTGGGCGCGGGGGAGTCATGGATCACCGAGCTCTCCAACGAGGAGCTCGCCCGGCTGGTGGAGCTGGGAGACCCCCGGTGAGATCGGTTCCGGCGCGCAGCCGCCTGGCAGGTCGCCTGAGCCGGTCTCGCACCGGGTTCGGGAAGACGTGGTGGGGCCGTGCCTGGGTCGAGGCGCTGGAGTCGACCGCTCGGCTGGATCCCAACCGGCTGCCCCGGGGACGCACGTACGCGCGCAACGGCGCGGTCAGCGCGCTCGAGGTCGTCCACGGAGAGGTCCGGGCTCGGGTTCAGGGGTCGCACTTCGAGCCCTACCACGTCCGGCTCCGCGTCAGGCCGTTCTCTTCCGAGGAGTGGGAGCGCGCCACCAGGACTCTGGCAACGACCGCCAGTCACGTGGCGGCGCTGGTGGACGGGGTGATCCCCGGGGGGGTGGAGGCGGAGTTGCGCAAGCAGAGCTTGAGCCTGCTGCCGGGACCGGGAGAGCTGAGCCCGCAGTGCTCCTGCCCCGACTGGGCCGTTCCCTGCAAACATGCGGCCGCTGTCTGCTACCTGGTCGCGGACCTGCTGGATGCCGACCCATTCGTCGTCTTCGCCCTGCGCGGGCGCGGTAGAGACCATGTGTTGGCCTCCCTGCGCTCCCTAAGGGCCGAGACTGGGTCGGCGGGATCGCTCCCTCCAGAGGACTTCAATGTGGCGGCGGTGGACCGCCTGGCGTCGGGGGTGCCGCTCGACTCGGTCGCCCGCTATCCCGGGGAATCGCACCTGCCCGAGCCGCTGCCCTTGCCAGCGTCCCCGGGGGGGCCGAGCCCGCTGATCGACCAGCTGGGGGACGACGGCCCGATTGATGTCGAGGCCCTACGGTGGTTGGCGTCGGACGCTGCGGCCCGGGCCCTTGAGCTCGCCACCGCAGCTGGCGATGGTGCCCTCTTGCTCACGGAGGAGGAGGATCTCGCCCGCATTGCAGCCTCTCGGATCGGCGATCCCATGTTCGACACCTGGGCTCAGAGCCTGGGCGTGCATGCGCGAGTCCTGATGCGTCTCGCCCTCGCCTGGAGGGCCGGCGGGAAGAGGGGGCTGGTGGTGCTGGATGCCGAGCCGGGGCGCGCTCCCGAGATGGAGTTGAAGCGGGCCCGAGCCGCGATGGCCCGGCTGGGTCCAGGGACGATCGCCAGAGGGGACCGCGTGACCCACGGGCGCGTGGGCCTCCAGCTGCGCTGGGGCGGGGATGGTCTCTGGTACCTGCTGCGGCGCCGTGGTACGCAGTGGGAGCTCCAGGATCCGCCGTCGGCGGACCCCACAGCGCTGGTCGGACCGAACGTCGGGCCGCGAAGTGAGCCCGTGCCAAGTCCCCGGCGCGGTGGGATCGCCCCGCGCTGGCTCGACGAGTGGGATAGTGGCGAGCTGGGTGACGATGATGACGAGGAATTCGATGAGGACGGCCTTGATGTCGACCGGTAGGTGCCCCGGCGGCACCGTCGTCCAACCCTTCCGGCCGCGTCCGGTCGGGGTCACTGGCCGATGACGACCGAGGAGGTCAGGCTGCGCATCGGCAACCTGGCCAAGGCGGTGCTGGTGACCGGACAGGCTTACCAGGATCCCAAGGATGCGCTCAACGAATTCATCTCAAATGCCGCTGACGAGTACCTCGAGGCGGGTATCCGGGGCGGGCGCATCACCGTGGTCCTGCGCCGCCAGGGGCGGCATCCCGTGATCGCGGTCGACGATGCCGGACGCGGGATGTCGGTCTCGGAGTTGCGCCGGGTGGCGGCCAACCTCTTCGAGTCCAGCAAGGCCGCCGATCCTAAGACCCTGGGTGAGAAGGCCATTGGGATACTCGCGTTTCAGCAGCTGGGAGGGCGCTGCGACATCGTCACCCGCCCGGTCGGGAGCGAGCGGACCCACTCGCTGCGACTGGAGCGCGGCAGCGTGCGGGCCCGCCTGGACCTGGATGAGCGCCGCCGCGCCCGCGTGCGTGCCGGGACCACCGTCTATCTCAGCGACCTCGATCCGGAGGCAGTCCGAGGCCTCACCCTGCGCCGTTTGGTCGACTACCTCCAGCGTCGCCGGGGCGTGGCGCTGGCCCGGGGTGACTATCAGATCGAGGTGGTTCAGGGCCGGAGCTCGGAGGTCGTCCATCCCGAACCGCCCGACGGGGTGCGCCTGCCCGTCCCGGTCAGGCCCACCCTGCTGGGACCGGTGGAGTTCTCCCTGTACCTGGCCCCGCGGCCTGATCGACATCGGCGGGTGGCCCTGGTCGGGCGCGCCGGGACCACCATCGTGGATGACCTCTGCGAGCTGGAGGAGTTCGACCACGCCCCCTGGAACAGTGACCATGTCGGCGGCCAGATCATCTACGAGCCCCTCCAGCAGAGTGCTGGACGCCGGGCGGTGCTCCGGGACCGCGATGCCTTCCCGGCCCTGGTACAGGCGATCACCGATGTCGAGGCGGCGGTTCAGCGCGCGCTGGAGCGGATCACGGCGGAGCTCGACCGTGAGCTTACCGAGCGGATCTCGGAGGCGGTGCGGCAGGTCTTCGCCCGGGTGCTGCGCGAGCTCGCCGACCTGGACAACCCCATGCACACCTGGCTCGGCGCCGAGCCGGGGGAGGGCGGAGTGATGGCGATCCCCTTCGACGAGGAGGTTGGATCCGAGGCTGAGGTGCCTGCGCCGGACGACCACGAGGAGTTCGCCCCGGTCCAGCTCGAGCCCAGCTCCGCCCCCAGTTCTCCGCCGGATCCACCGGCTTCGGTGGGCACGGCCGGTTCGGACCGGCGCCGGTCCCGGGCCCTGCCCACGCTGCTGCCGGACCCAGACCCCACCGGCGGCCGGAGCCGGTTCGACGCCGAGGAGGGGATCGTGTTCTACAACCCGGGCCACCCCGACTTCCTGCTGGTCAAGGACGATGAACCGTCCCTGCTCGACTACCTGGCGACCCTGGTGGCCAAGGAGTACGTCGTCTACAACCATCCCCGGGCGGCCGCCGATGAGCTGGGCGAGGAGATGGTGCGCATGCTGGTGCGGGTGCGCCGTCAGCTGCAGCAGATCCGGCCCGCGCGGCGTCGCTCACGCCCAGGGCTATGATCAGGCGGCGTCGGCCTCCTGCCAGCTCGACTCGGGCGGGCCGGCGGCCCTCGCCATCGGCGCGGTTGGCGGTCGGCTCCGCCCCTGCTGGCGAGGCACGGCCGGCGCCGATGGGCAGCGATTCTGGCGCGCCTTCGGGGATTTTCACGGGTGATGCAGGGAGGGACGGCGAGTGATTCACTCGGGGGCGCCGGTCAGGATGGCGGGGCTGGTGGTGATCGACCATGAGGTGGAGGTGCCTCTGGACCACGCCCAGCCCGGCGCTGCCACCATCACGATCTTTGCCCGCGAGGTGGCTCTCCCCGAGGGGACTGATCGTCCGTATCTGGTGTATCTCCAAGGCGGCCCCGGGCACGAGGCCAGCCGTCCCACTGGTTCGCCGATCTCCCCATCATGGCTGCAGCGGGCGTTGCAGGACTACCGGGTGCTCTTCCTCGACCAGCGCGGGACCGGCAGGTCGACTCCGGTGGGGCGCTTGTGCGGTCTCAGCGCCAGCGCTCAGGCGGAGTATCTGAGCCACTTTCGCGCCGACTCCATCGTTGCTGACCTGGAGATCTTGCGAAGTGGTCTGGGCGCGGATCGCTGGAGCCTGCTGGGTCAGTCCTTCGGCGGGTTCTGTGCGCTCCGCTACCTGTCCGCGGCTCCCGAGGGTCTCCTGGAGGTCTATTTCACCGGTGGGCTGCCTCCCGTCGGACGCCCGGTCGATGAGGTCTATCAGGCCACGTATGAGCGGATGGCGGTGCGGAACCATCGCTACTATCAGGCCTTTCCCGGTGACAAAGAACGCGTGCTGGCGCTCCAGCGCCGCCTGCTGGAGGAGCGCATCCTCCTACCGGGCGCCGACCGCCTCAGTCCGCGGCGTCTGCGCCAGCTGGGGATCATGCTGGGAATGAGCGATGGTCCACAGCGGCTGCACTACCTGTTGGAACTGCCCCCGGACTCCCCGGCCTTTCTCCACGATCTGGAGGGAGCGCTCGGGTTCGCGCGCAATCCGCTGTACGCCATCATCCACGAGGCCTGCTATGCGGATGGGGCGCCCACCCGGTGGTCGGCGGAACGCGTCCAACCGCAACTCTTCCGCGACCAACCCGAGCTCTTCACCGGCGAGCACGTCTTCCCGTGGATGTTCGAGGAGTACGGCGCCCTGGTTCCTCTGCGTGAGGCCGCCGGGATCCTTGCCGACTGGCCGTGGCCACGCCTTTACGACGCTGGGCGGTTGCGGGCGAACCAGGTGCCGGCGGCAGCGGCGATCTTCGCCGAGGACCCCTACGTCGAGAGGCGGTTCTCGGAGGAGACGGCGGAGCTGGTCGCCGGGCTGCGGCCCTGGATCACCAACGAATACGAGCACAATGCGCTGCGGGTGGATGGGTCTCGGGTTCTGGATCGCCTGATCAAGCTGGCCCGGGGGCTGGCGTGACGTCAACCGCGGGCGCGGCGGCCGGTTCGGCTCCGCCGGCCCCGTGACGCCGGTCCTTGGCGCCGTTACGATCTGACCTGTGATGGGGGACAGGGCCGCCGCCGAGACCGGCCCCCAGGGAATGCCTCGGGTGGCGCTCATCACCGGGGGCAGCTCCGGGATCGGGCTGGCGACCGCCCATCGCCTGAGTCGGGACGGCTTTTCGCTGGTGCTCACCGGCCGCGACCGGGAGCGCGGGGATAAGGCGACTGCGGAGCTGCGCGCCCGGGGCGCGATGGCGCACTTCCTGGTGGCGGACTCTCGGGACCAGGCCGCAGTGGCACGGGTCGTGGAGTTCGTGGACCGCACCTTCGGCCGGCTCGACCTGCTGGTGGCCAACGCCGGAGTCGGGGTGGTGGCGCCCCTGATCGACACCCCGCCGGAACAGCTGGAGAGGCTCCTGGCGGTCAATGTGCTGGGCTACCTGATCCAGGTTCAGGCTGCCCGTGGCCTGTTGGCCAGAACCCGGCCTTCGGCGATCGTGTTGGTCTCCTCCGACTCCGGAGTCCGCGGGGATGTGCCCCTGGGCGCCTACTCCGTCTCCAAGGCGGCGGTGAACATGATGGGCCGGATGCTGGCCGTGGACCTGGCTCCGCAGGGGATCCGGGTGAACGTGGTTTGCCCCGGCGACACCCTGCCCGGGATGCGCTACATGGGCACGCTGCAGGATCCGGAGGCGAGTGCCGAGGACCCGGCGCGCTGGACCGCCTCGCCGATAGGGCGATTCGCCGAGGGCGAGGAGGTGGCTGAGGTGATCGCCTTCCTTGGCGATGAGCGTTCCAGCTTCGTGGACGGGGTGGTGATGCTGGTCGACGGCGCGGCCGCGGCCGGCTATCCATGAGCCGGCGCGGACGGCCCTGATCGGGATCGTTGCCGACCGAACTCCCGCCCACTTCCACCGCAACTCCTCAGCCAGCTCGTACCGCTCCCGGATGCGGATGGGCCCTGCCCCCTCACCGCCACTCTCCGGCGCCCGGCCCTCGGTGTCATTCCCTGGTGAGGGAACGATCGCCCCAGGGTGCGATTCTCGGTGACTCAATGCGCCTCCTTGACAAGTTGTCCGCGACAACATATGCTGCCGCGAGCAGCAGTCAGCGGGTCCTCCGGGGACTCGACATCGGGAGGGTTAAGAGGGCAAGGTGAGGGATCCCCGGTAGGGCCGGGGCCACCGTGGGGTCGGCCGGACCCACAACAATTGCGGCCTCATCGAGCCGCGAAGTCGTTGGCGCCTGGTGGGGCTGCGCAGCCCTGGCAGACGGCGGATCAGAGGTACCGATTGCTGAAGCAGGCCACGACGGTGGCAACCGACCAAAGGCGAAGTTTGACCGTTATTTCGAAGGAGTTGTTTACATGTCTCTAGAGGCTGAGGCGACTGGAGGGGGCACCCGGCGGGGGGTGCGCTCTCGGAGAGGGCTGAAGCGGGTGGGCTGGGCGGCTCTGGTAGCCGGGGTGGCCCTGGTGGCGGCCGCCTGTGGGGGCACGACCACGACCACGACTCAGAAGAAGCCCAGCGCGACCGTGCCGAACATCGGCATTCACTCGTTCACCCTGAACTTCTCCGCGATGACCGAGCTCAAGGGGCTGGAGAAGGCGGGCAAGGGTCTGGTGGGGGCGATCCTGCCGGACACCACCTCGTCGACGCGGTACACCGAGTTCGACGCCCCCTACCTGACCGAGGCGTTCCAGAAGGCGGGTTACCCGAGCTCGGAGTTCACTGTGACCAACGCCCAGGGCAGTGATGCGACCGAACTGTCGATGGCGGAGTCGGACATCACCCATGGGGCCAAGGTCCTGATCGTGGACCCGCTGGACCCGACCGTGGCCAGTGAGATCCAGGCGTATGCCTCCAGCCACGGGGTGGCGCTGATCAGCTACGACCGGGCCACCTTCGCCGGCACCAACACCTACTACGTCAGCTTCAACAACTTCAACGTGGGCCAGCTGATCGGCCGGGGCTTCGAGGCCTGCGTCACCGCCTGGCACGTGGCTCACCCCCAGGTGTGGGAGGTCGACGGTGGCGAGAACAGCGACCCCAACGCGATCTCCTTCGCGCAGGGATATAACTCGGTGATCTGGGGGACCAAGAAGACCCCGCTCACCCCGCCCATGACCAACAGCCTGGGCTACAAGCTGGTCGGCGACCAGATCACCCTGAACTGGGATGTGGCAACCGCCGGGACCAACTTCGCGCAGGCGTTGACGGCCCACCCGAACATCAACGCGGTGGTGGTCGCCAATGACGAGATGAACGCCGACGTGGTCCAGGATCTCAAGAACAAGGGTGTCAGGCCCTTCACGGTTCCGACCACCGGTCAGGACGCAACCCTGACCGGGATGGAGAACATCCTCGATGGCTACCAGTGCGGCACCGTTTACAAGCCCATCTACCTGGAGGCGCAGGACGCAGTCGCCCTGGCCACGATCCTGCGGGCGGGCAAGACGCCTCCTGCCGGATTGGTCAACGCCACGACCGTTGACCCGGCCAACGCCAGCATCACCGAACCCGCCTCCCTGCTCACGCCGGAGTGGGTTACCCCAACTAACATGGAAGCGACGGTGATCAAGGACAAGTTCATCCAGGCTTCCCAGCTGTGCGCCGCGGTGGGGCAGAGCGTGTGCAGCAAGTACGGCATCAGCTGACCGAAGGAACCTGAGGCTCTAGCCGTGAGGGGCCGCACCCGGATGGCGGGTGCGGCCCCGATCGCAGAGCCCTGAGCATG
>JAKABA010000240.1 GCA_021802115.1 bacterium
TGACCGGCACGGTGCGCACCTTCACGGTCGAGGATCGCGATCGGCTTTTGCGCAGGATAGCCGAGGTCGCCCAAGGGATAGCGGCCAGCTTCGGTGCCAAGGCCACCACCCAACTCGGGGCGGGATGCCCGCCGGTCGTCAGCGATCCGAGGATGGCCGATCTGGTCAGGGCGGCGGTCACCGCCAGCCCGGGCGTGCTGTTGACCGATCCCGAGCCGATCACCGTGGGTGACGATGTCGCCTTATTCCTGCGCCGGGTCCCCGGCTGCTACTTCCTGTTGGGTGGGGGCAACCGCGAGGCTGGCATCACGCACCCCCACCACCATCCGGGGTTCGACCTGGATGAGGCCTGTCTTCCCATCGGCGTCGAGGTCATGGCCAGGACGGCACTTGGGTTTTGCGCATCGGGACTGCCCGATGCTTAACAACCCGCCTCCGGACATCTGCGATCATTGTGGGCAAACAGATCTCGAATGGAGGCGGCTCGACGGCCCGCAAAGTCAGGTTCAGTTGGAGGACGGCCGGGTGGTGACCAGGTCCGGCGCGGTCTACGTCTGCACGCGCTGCGGACACACCGTGGCGATCTCCAGCCCGGGTCTCAGGCTCAGCAACTTTGAGGCGGGCAGCAAGTGAGTGAGACGGCCACCACCAGGCGCCCGGCGGTTGGCCCGGTCCTGGTCAGGGACGCCACCAGGCCCGCGCCGCGACAGCTGGTCAGGTTCGCCTTTTACAAGGTCGAGTCGGAGTGGCGGCGGCTCCCCAGTGAGATCAGGAGCGCCCATCGTCGGGAGCTGGCGGGAGTGCTGGAGGAGCACAGCCGGCGGATCCTGCTGCGCACTTTCACCCTGGTTGGCACCCGCGGCGACAGCGACATGATGATCTGGGCGGTGAGTGAGCAGGCGGAGCGGCTGCAGCAGCTCTTCGCGGATCTGAACCGGACCGCCCTGGCGGGGTATCTGCAGTGCTCGCACAGCTACACCGCCATGACCAAGCGCTCCATCTACGTCGACACCGAGCATCCCAACCAGGGGGGTACCACCGACCGTCTGGTGCTGGCTCCGGGCAAGAGCCGCTACCTGTTCGTCTATCCGTTCGTGAAGACCCGGGCCTGGTGGGCGCTGAGCGCCGAGGAGCGGCAGCGCATGATGCAGGAGCACATCCGCGTCGGGCACGAATACCCCGGCGTGAAGATCAACACCACCTACTCCTTCGGGCTCGACGACCAGGAGTTCGTGGTGGCCTTTGAGACCGACTCCGCCGCGGAATTCCTGGACTGCGTGCAGGCGCTGCGCGACACCGAGGCCTCCTCCTACACCCTCCGCGATGTTCCCAGCTTCACCTGCGTCAGGGCCGGCATCGACGAGATGCTGGAGGCACTCGGCTGATCCCCACCTTCGCACCGCTGCCCTTGCTCTCGAACCTCCCGGCGGCGACATAGTTGCCCCAGGAGACGACCCCGGAGGTCTACCTCATCGCGCGGCCCGCGGTCGACCGCGCGGCCATGCAGGCCTACCTGGAGCGGGTCGGCGGCCAGAGCTGGCTGGATCGGCGCGGCAGTTCGGATCAGGGCGGCGACGGGGAGCTGCTGGTCGAGTTTGCCGGGCGCACCTGCTACCGCAGCTGGGAGCCAGGCCTGAACCCCAATGTGACCAAGGTGCGGCAGGACCCTCGGGCCTACCTCCAGAACATCCTCAAGAGCGCCCACGGGAGCGTGCTGGAGCATGCCAACTACACCTTCGCGCTCCACAACGTGAGCCGGGTCGCCACCCACGAGATCGTGCGCCACCGCGCCGGTGCCGCCTACAGCCAGGAGAGTCTGCGCTACGTGCGCCTGGTCGACATCGGGTTTCGCGTTCCGCCCGCCCTGGAACCGGTCCGCCAGCAGGTTCTGGAGCTGGTGGAGCGCCTTGAGGAGTTCCAGGTCTCGGCGGCCAAGGCGCTGCGGCTGGACGAGGAAGGGGTTCCCTTCCATGTGAAGAAGGAGGCAACCTCTGCTCTCCGGCGCCTGGCGCCGATTGGCCTCAGCACCGACATCATCATGACCATGAACCTGCGGACCCTGCGCCACGTGGTGCAAATGCGCACTGCCGTGGGGGCCGAGGAGGAGCTGCGGATCATCTTCGGCAGGGTGGGGGAGATCATGATCCAGGAGGCTTCCGGGGTGTTCCAGGACTTCTCTCGCGACCCGCGGGGATGCTGGGTGCCCGGCTTCCCCAAGGTCTGAGCCGGTTGGCGACCCTGGGTCGGAGCGTCCTGCCGGTCTGCCCGGCGCCAGTCCGCGCGTCGCGGCATCGGCTGCCGCAATCCGCTCACCCTGGCTCCCTTCTGGCTCGCGGTGCTCGGCTACCACACCACCTCCGGCTACGCCCAGCCCTACCTTGATCTGGTGGGCCGCCCGGCTCCCTGGGCGCCTTTCTCCAGCGGGTGCCCGGGCCCAAGGTGGTGAAGAACCGGATCCACCTTGATCTTGCCGGCGGCCCCCGGCGACTGCCGAGCTGCGGGGCATCGGCGCCCGGGCTCTGGACGGCGGTCCCGGACCAGGACAGGTGGGAGTGGCAGGTGCTGCAGGCCCGGAAGAGAGTGAGGCCTGGGCCTGCTCGGAAGGCGGCTGATGCCGCAGAGATGGTGTCTCCTCGGTGACCGCTCCAACTGCCACCCGATCGATTCCCGTACGATCCGAGGTATGAAGATCGTGCGTCGCCACCTCGACCCCAGGGTGGAGGCCGACCCGCAGCGTCTGCCCCCGGGGCAGGTCCTGACCGAGAAGTGGCCGGTGCTCCACTACGGACGGGTGCCAGACTATGACATCTCGCGCTGGCGCCTGCGGATCTTTGGGGAGGTGGAGCAGGAGACAGTGCTCACCTTCGAGCAGGTGCTCGGCCTGCCCGCCAAGGAGGTCGTCTGCGACATCCATTGCGTGACCACGTGGAGCCGCTTCGACAACCACTTTCGGGGCGTTCCCCTGGCCGAGGTCGCGGCCCTTGCCGGGGCCCACCCGGAGGTGAGGTTTGTCGAGTTCCACTGTCACGGGGGGTTCACCACCTCGGTGCCCATCGAGGTGGCGACCGCGGAGGATGCCCTGCTCGCCTACAGTCATGATGGCCGGCCGCTGTCTCCGGAGCACGGCTATCCGCTGCGGGCGCTGCTGCCGCGGAAGTACTTCTGGAAGAGTGCCAAGTGGGTGGAGGGGGTCGAGTTTCGCCGGGAGGACGAACTGGGCTTCTGGGAGCGCAACGGCTACAACAACAGCGCCGACCCCTGGCGGGAGGAGCGGTACTGGTGACGGGAACCTCCGACTGCGTTAAACTCGAATCGACCAGCATCGGCTGGCGGCTTCAGACCAGGTTCAGGGAAATTTCACTATGATCACCGTTTCCGAGCAGGCAGTCAGCCAGTTGAAGCAGCTACTCCAGCAGCAGGAGAACCAGGAGATGGGACTCAGGGTCTACGTGACTCCGGGAGGATGCTCCGGGTTCAGCTACGGGATGGGCTTCGACGACGCTCCGGCCAGCGACGATGAGGTGACCGAGCAGGAGGGGATCAAGGTCTTCGTGGATCCCTACAGTGCGACCTATCTGGAAGGGGCGGAGATCGACTACGTCGACAGCCTGATGGGCGGCGGATTCACGGTCCACAACCCCCAGGCGGTCAAGACCTGTTCCTGCGGCCAGTCCTTCGACTCCGGGGACGGCGCGGGCGCGGCCAAGGCCTGCAGCGCAGTCTGACCCGGCCCGGCTCCGGGAGCGTGCGCTTGACGTCCCGGAGGTCGAGGGTTCGGGGCGACGCGGGTTCGGGTCTGGCTCGGCCGCCGCTAGGGTGGCGTGTTCCGGGCCGGTCGGTGTCTTACGTGCCGGCCTCCGAGGCACCCCCTGGGTTTGCGCGTGGCGCGGCTTCTGATTCGGCCCGAGTTCACCTCTGAGACCGGATGGCTCGCACGGAGGCGCCCGGCGCCCGCCCTCTGACGCATGACCGGGCCCGCAGAATCGCCGTCCTCGCCGGCGGGGTGGGAGCGGCCAGGTTTCTATCCGGCCTGGTCGAGGCGGATCCGGCCGCCGCCATAACCGTGATCGGCAACAGCGCCGACGACTTTGTGGTGCACGGGCTGCACGTGAGCCCCGATCTGGATTCGGTCACCTACACCCTGTGCGGGATCGGCGATGAGGAGCGCGGCTGGGGCATCCGCCACGAGACCTGGGGGGCGCTGGAGCAACTACGGCGGCTGGGCGAGGAGAGCTGGTTTCAGCTGGGGGACCGGGATCTGGGGACCCACATATTCCGTACCTCCAGGCTGCGAGCAGGTGGCTCGCTGTCGGAGGTCACGCGCGAGCTGGGCCGGAGGCTGGGGCTGCCGCTGCGCCTGCTGCCCATGACCGACGACCAGGTCACGACCCGCATTCACACTCGCGACGGGCGGGACCTGCACGTCCAGGAGTACCTGGTGCGCGAGGCGTGCCGCCCCGCGATCGGATCGGTCGAGTACCGGGGTGCCGCGGCCGCGCGGCCGGCCCCCGGGTCTCTGGAGGCCATTGCCGAGGCCGATCTGGTCATCCTGGCTCCGAGCAACCCGGTGATCTCGATCGGCCCCATCCTGGCCGTGCCGGGGATTCGCGAGGCGGTAACGGCCGCCTCCATGGTGGTTGGGATCAGCCCGATCGTGGCCGGCAGGGCCATCAAGGGACCGGCGGTGGCGATGCTGGAGGCGCTCGGGCTCCCGACTTCGGCGCTGGGGGTGGCAGACTGCTATCAAGGGCTCCTGCACGTGCTGGTCCTGGACACGGCGGATGGCGGGCTGGCTGGGCAGGTGCGGGCCAGGGGGCTGGAGGCCCACGTCTGTGACACCATGATGGTGAGCGCCGGAGCCCGCCTCAGGCTGGCCAGGGAGGTTGTGACGGTGGCAGAGCGCGTTCTGGCCTCGGCGCCGGGATGAATTCGTGACCGCCGATCCGTTTCTGGTCATCCCGGTCAAGCCCAGCTCTGGGGGCAAGCAGCGCTTGGCGGGGACCCTGCCCGACCCAGGGCGGGAGATGTTGAGCCTCGCCCTGGCCGTGCGCGTGATCAGCCTGGCGGCCGGCGTCTGGCCCGCCGGCAGGGTCGTGGTCATCTCCTCAGAGCCACGGCTGGTGCCCATCTGTGAACGCCTCGTGGTGGCGCGGGCAGGGGATCCGGGGGCGGGGCAGACGGCCGCGGTCCGTTCCGGAGTTGGCTGGGCGCTGGAGCGGGGGGCCCGGGTTGTGGCGACCGTGGCGGCTGACCTCCCCGGCGTGTCCGGCTCCGACCTGGAGCAGCTGTTGGCCACCGCCCGCAGTCTTGCGGCCGGCTCGATGGCCATGTACCCCGACCGCGAGGGCTCCGGGACCAACGCGATGGTGGTGGCACCGGCCAGCCTTATGGTGCACGCCTTCGGCCCGGGCTCCCGGCTCCGGCATGAGCGCATAGCGGCTCACTTGGGGCTGCGCCTCAGGGTCGAGGAGGTGGCCGGGCTGGGCTGGGACCTCGATCGCCCCGAAGACCTGGAAGCCACGACGGTCGGTCTGCCGCACCCGCTGCTGAACTGGGCGGTCCAGCTCGCGCACCACGGCCCGCACCGGGCCGAGGCCCAGATTGGAGGCTGAGCCGCAGCGACCTCTGGTACGGAGCCGCCGGCTCGCGTGCTGGGCGGTCGAAGGGGTCGCGGAGGTGGCGCCCGGGGACGATCTCGCCCGGCTCTGTCGCGGCCCACTGC
>JAKABA010000241.1 GCA_021802115.1 bacterium
GCAGGAGTCCAGCTCGAGCTGGGCCCGGCGCCCGCCCCCGAGCGTGGCCATGTAGGAGCCCCTGGCCGACTCCATCATCTCCGCCACCCGGTAGAGCACCTGGCCCCGGTTGTAAGCGGTGAGCCCCGCCCACCCCGGCTGGGCCACACGGGCGGCCCGCACCGCTTCGCGCAGGTCCTTGCGGGAGCCCCGGGGCACGTTGACCGGACCCTCGGGGCAGTAGACCCGGCCGGACTCGGAGCGCACGAAGGCGCCCCCGATGTAGAGCTTGGGCGTCTTCGAGACCGCCGGACGGGTCATCGCAGCTCCAGGTATTCCGCCAAGCCCTGCACCCCTCCCTCGCGCCCGAATCCCGACTCCCGGTAGCCGCCGAACGGCGCGGCGGGATCGAACTGGTTGTAGGTGTTGGCCCACACCACGCCCGAGCGCAGCCGCTGGGACATCCAGAGGATGCGCGATCCCTTGCTGGTCCAGACCCCCGCGGAGAGGCCGTACCGGGTGTTGTTGGCAAGCTCGACCGCCTCCGCCGCGGTCCTAAAGGTCATCACCGCCAGGACGGGGCCGAAGATCTCCTCGCGAGCGATCCGATGTGCCGGCGCGACCCCGGTGAACACGGAGGGCGGGAACCAGAAGCCGCGCTCGGGCAGCCGGCAGCTCACCTGATGCAGCCGCGCGCCCTCTTCCACCCCCGCCCGCACCAGCTCCTCGATACGGTCCAGCTGGGCGCGGGAGTTGATGGCGCCGACGTCGGTGTTCTTGTCGAGAGGGTCGCCGACCCGAAGCCGGCTCATCCGCAACTGCAGGCGGCGCAAGAACGGCTCGGCGATCGACTCCTGCAGCAAGAGCCGGCTGCCGGCACAGCAGACGTGCCCCTGGTTGAAGAAGATGCCGTTGATCACGCCCTCCACCGCCTGGTCCATGGGCGAGTCCTCGAAGATCACGTGGGCCGCCTTGCCCCCCAGCTCCAGGGAGAGCCGCTTGCCGGATCCGGCCAGGACCCGCTGGATCTCCTTGCCCACCGCGGTCGATCCGGTGAAGGCGACCTTGGCGAGCCCGGGGTGGCGGACCAGCGCCGCGCCCACCTCCGGCCCCCCGGTGATGATGTTGACCACCCCCGCCGGCAGCTCGGCCTGGCGGCAGATGTCCGCGAAGAGAAGGGCGGTGAGCGGCGTGGTCTCGGCCGGCTTGAGCACCACCGTGTTCCCGGTCGCCAGCGCCGGGGCCACCTTCCAGGCCAGCATGAGCAGCGGGAAGTTCCAGGGGATGACCTGGCCGATGACCCCCAGCGGCCGGGCCCTTGCGCCGGCGAAGGCATACTCCAGCTTGTCGGCCCAACCGGCGTGATAGAAGAGATGCTGCGCAGCGGTCGGGATGTCGAAGTCGCGCGCCTCCCGGATCGGCTTGCCGCCATCCAGCGTCTCCACCACCGCCAGCTCCCGAGCGCGCTCCTGCACGAGCCGCGCGAGCCGGAACAGGTAGCGGGCACGCCGGCGGCCGGAGAGCCGGGACCAGGGCAGATACGCCTCAGCGGCGGCCGCAACCGCGCGATCCACGTCGGTCGCGTCCGCCTCCGCCACCTGGGCGAGCTCCTCCTCGGTCGCCGGATTGACGGTCGGGCGGTGACGCCGGGAGTGCGGAGCCACCAGCCGCCCGCCGATGAAGAGCCCATACGTGTCATCCAGCCGAACGTGCTCAGTGGACTCCGGCGCGGGCGCGTACTCGAAGAGGCGGGCGGGGAACTCGGGCTCCGCGGCCCGGTCCGCCGCCGGCTCGGCGGGGAGGTCAGGCCTGGGTGAAGTCTTCGGGGGACTGGTAGCCACCGGAACGCTCCTTGTAGATCTGCATCAGCACGTCGTTGAGCAGCGACGATGCCCCGATGCGAAACCGCTGCGGGGTGAGCCAGCGATCACCGAGTATCTCGCTGACCGCGACCAGGTAGGCGATCGCCTGTTTGGTGTTGCGGATCCCCCCGGCGGGCTTGAAGCCGACCTCTCTCCCGGTCGCCCAGGCGAAGTCGCGAATCGCCTCCAGCATCACCACGGCCACCTCCAGGGTGGCGGCGGGCTGGATCTTCCCGGTGGAGGTCTTGATGAAGTCGGCGCCAGCCTCCATCGCCAGCCAGCTCGCCCGCCGGACCTGATCCAGGCCCCCCAGCTCACCGGTCTCCAGGATGACCTTCAGGTGGCGGTCCTTGATCGCCTCCTTGACCGCCGCGATCTCGCTCTGCACGTCCCGGTACCGCCCCTCCAGGAAGGCGCCACGATCCATCACCATGTCGATCTCCTGGGCGTGCCGCGCCGCGATCTCCGCCTCGGCCACCTTCACCTTCGTCGGCACCTGGCCACTGGGAAATCCCGTCGCCACCGCCGCCACCTTCACCGAACTCCCCCGCAGCCGCCGCTGGGCCGTGGCAGCCTGGGCCGGGTACACGCAGACCGCGGCGACCGGCGGGATGGAGGGGTCGTCCGGCTGGGGATGAAGCGCCTTGGCGCAGAGCATCTCCACCCGGCCTTTTGTGTCTGACCCCTCCAGGGTGGTGAGGTCGGTGCAGGCGATGATGAGGTTGCAGGCGAAGAGTTTGGAGCTGCGCTTCACAGAGCGGCTGGCGAACAGCCGGGCTCGGGCCGCCACCCCCACCTGGTCCAGAGTCGCCACCTGATCCGGGACCGCCGAAGGCGTGATCGAAGCCGGCCAGCTGCTCATCTGCTCACGATTATGAACCGCCAGCTTCCGGCCTCGGGGGCGGCATTCCCACCGCTGCCGATACGATCTGCAGTCTGATCAGGCGACCGGGTTGGGCGCCGCTGGCGCGTGATGTCGAAGGAGGTTTGCCGTGGCCCAGATGGATGAGATCGACTGGGAGGCCCTGCGGGCGGCCGCCCGCCAGGTGGCGACCAGGGCCTTCGCGCCGTGGTCCCGGCTCCACGTGGGAGCCGCCGGGCTCACGGACAAGGGGTGGATGGCCACTGGCTGCAACGTCGAGAACGCCTCCTACGGGCTGTCCCTCTGCGCCGAGTGCGGGCTGGTCTCGGCCCTCCGGTCCGGCGGGGCCGAGCGGCTGATCGCGGTCAGCGTGGTGACCGAGGACGGGGCGCCGCTGGCCCCCTGCGGCCGCTGCCGGCAGCTCCTTCTGGAACAGGGGGGGCCGCGACTTCTGATCGACCAGGGCACCGGCTCGGAGCCCGTCACGATCGGAGAGCTGCTGCCCTTCGCCTTCGACGCCACCGAACTCGCCCGACGCCACGGATGAGCGGCGCCGACCCTGCGGTCGTGGCTCTGGAGCTGATCCTGGCCAAGCGCCGCGGGCAGGAGATGGCCACCGATGACATCGAGCTGGTGCTCAACGGCTACCTGGCGGGCCAGGTGGCGGAGGCTCAGATGGCAGCTCTCCTGATGGCGATCTGCTGGCGGGGGATGAGCGCGAATGAGGTGGAGGCTTGGACCGGTGTCATGATCGCCTCCGGCATCCGCCAGGACCTGACCGGCCTCTCCCGCCCCTCGGTCGACAAACATTCGACGGGAGGGGTCGGGGACAAGGTGTCCCTGGTGCTGGTCCCGCTGGTGGCGGCCTGCGGAGCGGCGGTGCCGCAGCTGTCGGGCCGCGGGCTGGGGCACACCGGCGGAACCCTGGACAAGCTGGAGTCGATCCCGGGCTGGCGTTCGGTGCTCTCCCCAGAGGAGATGATCGCGATTCTGGACGAGGTGGGGTGCGTCATCTGCGCCGCCAGCCCCGAGCTGGCACCGGCGGACCGCCGCCTCTACGCCCTTCGGGACGTGACCGGCACCGTGGAGTCGATCCCGCTCATCGCCAGCTCCATCATGTCCAAGAAGGTGGCGGAGGGAACCGGCTGCCTGCTCCTGGACGTGAAGGTGGGCAGCGGGGCCTTCATGGCGGATCTCGCTCAGGCGCGCCAGCTCGCCCTCACCATGATCCGCATCGGCAGATCCCACAAGGTGACGACCAGGGCCCTGCTCACCGCCCACGACTCTCCGCTGGGGACGGCAGTCGGCAACGCCGTCGAGGTCCGCGAGGCGATCGCCATCCTGAGGGGCGGCGGTCCCGCAGACCTGCGCCAGCTGGTGCTGGAGGAGGCGCGGGAGATGCTGCAGATGGTGGGGATCCGCGAGGATCCGGAAGTCGCGCTCTCCGACGGCCGGGCCTGGACGAAGTTCTCGGAGATGGTCCGCGCTCAGGGAGGAGACCCCGACGCCGCCCTGCCTGAGGGTGAGTCGCTTGCCGTCGTCCGAGCCGACCGCGACGGATTCCTGCAGCGGCTGGACGCGCGGTCGGTCGGGGTCGCCGCCTGGCGGCTGGGCGCGGGCAGAGCCCGGCCCCAGGACCCGGTCTCCCCGGCGGCGGGGGTGATCTGCCACGCCCGCCTGGGGGATGCGGTGCGGCGCGGGGATCCGTTGCTGGAGCTTCAGGGCGACGACCGCAGCCGGATACCGTCCGCCCTGCAGGCGCTGGAGGGCGCGATTGGGATCGGGGACTCCCCGATCGGGACGCCGGCCCTGGTCCTCGAGCGGCTCGGCCCCGAGGACCTCGCCTGAGCCCGGTCCGGGGCTGAGGCACCGTCCGCCTTGAGCCCCCGCAACCTCGTGGAGGTAGCCGGCGAAGGGGCGGCCCCGGCGCACCCGGGCGAGGCCCGCTGGACCACAACCGACTCCTGGAACTTCTCCTCCTTCTTCCTCGGGATGTTTCTGGAGTCATACGTCTTCGGGACCGCCACCATCGCCACCTCGTGGGTCCACATCCCGGTCGTGCTGCGCTCGGTGCTCCTCTCCTGGTCCCCGATCTGGCAGATCCTGGGGATCGCGGCGCTGGGTCCGCTCGCGGACCGCGTTGGGCGTCGCCCGGTCTTCTTCGCGACCCTGGGGCTCTACCTTGTCGGCGGAGTTGGCATCGTCTTCAGCTCCTCCTACCAGCTGATCCTGGTCTTTCTGGCGGTGATGCTGTTCGCCTCCGGCGGCGAGCTGAACGGGATTCTGGTCACCGCTCACGAGGTGATGCCCGCGCGGCACCGCGGCAAGACCATGATGCTGGCTATAAACGCCGCCAACCTCGGCGGCCTGACCCTGGCCGGGATGTCGCTCCTGGGTGACCGGGGCGGGATCGCGGCCGAGCGGCTGGCGGTGGCGGGAGCCTTCCTCTTCGTCACCTTCTGCCTGTTCCTGATCCGCCAGCACACCCCTGAGTCGGTGCGCTGGCTGCGGGCGCGCGGCCGTCGGGCGCAGGCCGACGCGGTCGCCCGGCGCTACTACCCGAAAGAGCAACTGCTGGAGCGAGAGCTGCCGGAGGAGGGATCCCCGCAGGCGGAGCGGGTGGCCGCCACCACCCCCCTTGGGCTGCGGCTCTTCGCGACCTGCGCCACCATCTTCGCCGGCACCGCCGGGTACGGCCTCATGACCTATGTGCTGGGCCCCGACCATCTCCCGAGGCTGTCGGCGCCGATCCTGATGGTGGCCGGCATCACCGAGCTGCTGGTAGGATTGCTCGCCTTCTGGGCCGACCGCTGGAGCCGCAAGCTGACGCTGCTGATCGGCTACGTGGGCTGCCTGGCGGTGAGCGTTGCGATCGCGGTGCTGGCGCCGGCCTGGCGGAGCTCGATCCCCATCTTCTTCTCCCTGCTGGTGGTCCTGAACGTCTTCCTGGGCATCGAATTCCTGGCCAGCA
>JAKABA010000242.1 GCA_021802115.1 bacterium
GCACCCGCGGCACCAGCGTCCTCACCAGGTGGCGGCGATATGCGGAGGACCCGTGCAGGTCCTCGGGTGGGTTGAGCTCCTCGGCCAGCCTTCGGGCCGAGTCGTCGAAGGACCCCACTGGAGCTCCGGTCAGCCCCAGCTCAACATCCGTCCGCAGAAGCGCCCGGTCGGCGACGCCAGTCAGGGCCACCCGGCAGCTGCGGACTTTGCCCTGCGCCACCTGCGCCACCGCCGCCACCCCGACCATGGCGAAGTCCCCCAGCCGGCGCGCGACCTCCTGGAAGTCCGAGCCGGTTGAAACCGCCTGGCTTGGAATCCGGATCTCGGCGAGGATCTCGTCCCCCTCCAGGGCCGTGGTGAATGGGCCCAGGAAGAAGTCGTGCGCGGCGATCGTCCGCCGACCGCGATCTCGGCTCTGGGCCACCAGTTCGGCTCCGAGCGCAAGGGCCACCGCCGGGAGTTCGGCGGCGGGGTCGCCGTGAGCCAGGCTGCCGCCCATGGTTCCCCGGCTGCGGATCGCGGGGTGGCCGATGAAGGACAGAGCCCGGTGCAGGAGCGGAAGTCGCTCCGCTATCAGCTGAGAGCGCTCCAGCGTCAGCTCCTTGGTCATGGCACCGATGCAGATCGTCCCATCCTCCTCGCGGAGCCCGTCGAGGCCACCGATGCGGCGGAGATCCACCAGGTAGTCGGGCCGCGCCAACCGGAGCGCGAGCAGCGGGATGAGGCTCTGACCCCCGGCCAGCACCCGCGCCTCGTCGGCATGGTCGGCCTGCAGCGACAGCGCCTCCTCGAGGGAATCCGGAGCCAGGTAGACGAATGGCGGCAACTTCAGAACCACCGCAGCATAAGTGCCGGGACGAAGCCAAGGCAAACCAGGTGAATGGCCAGCGCGCCGGCGAGACACCTTCGGACGCAATCGCGGGGCAGGGCCCGCCGGCGCTCTCCCCGGCCGGCCGATCTGCACCTGGCCGGTCCCTCCGCTGCAGGGATGGACCTGGAACCAGCCCCGGGGCCACCTCGCGGACCCTTCGCCCTCCCGCTTCCCCTTCGGGCGGTGCGGCCGGCCCCTCCAACCCCGCCTGCTCGAGTCGGCTGGGAAGGCCGCCCGGACTCAGTGTCGCGCGGAAACTGCCCTGCTTCAGTGCGGGCCGAGGATGAACCGTTCCACCGCCTTGGCGAACCCCTCCTCCTGGTTGGAGTCAGTCACCTGGTGAGCCGCCCGCTTCACCTCGTCATCGGCCTGGCCCATGGCGATGCTGAGGCCCGAGTCGGAGAACATGAGAATGTCGTTGGGCATGTCTCCGATGGTGGCGATCTCCTCCTTCTGGATCCCGTACCGCGCAGCCAGATACGACACCACCTCTCCCTTGTTGGCGAGAGGATGAGTGATGTCCAGGTAGTACGGCTGCGAGAGCGCGGCCGACACATGCTCCCCGAACCGCTCATGGACGGCCCCGGCCGCGGACTCGATCGCCTCGTGGTCGTCGCTCACCCCCACGATCTTGGCGATGTGCTGGTCGAGTCCGTCGTACGAGGCCACCACCCTGGGCTCGAACTGGACGGTCTTGGCCTCCCGGTCGACGTGGGAGCCGCCCCTGGTCTGCACGTACCACTCGGCGCCCTGGTAGAGCCAGACCCCCTGTAGGGTCTCCCCCAACAGGGACACGATCTGGGAGACCAGGTGCCTGGGGATCACCCGCTGCTCCAGGGTCTTGAGCTCCGCGTCCACGATGAGGCCGCCGTTGAAGGCCGCCATCGGCGTCTCCAGCCGCAAGGGCTCGATCAGCATCGACATCCCCCGGGGCGGGCGCCCGCTGGTGATCGCGAAGTGGATCCCCGCCTCCCTCAATCCTGCGACGGCGGCCACCGCGCGCTCGGTGAGGACCTTGTCGGGGGTGACCAGGGTCCCGTCGACGTCCGCCAACAGGAGCTTCACGGACGAGGCCATCATCGCAGGCGCCCCGAGCGGTCGGATGGAGTCCGCCCAGACCACCCCGGCCAGCCCGCGGCCAGACTCCCGAAGTCGCTGGTGCCCGCGCCCGGCCGCGGCGGCCGCGATCCGGTCGAAGGGGTGGTGGTGCCGATCTGAGGATCCCCGAACAAGAAATTGGTCCTCCCTCGTCTCCCCCAGCTTAGCTTGATCCGGCCATCGGCTCGATCCCCAAGAGGCCCTGGTGCCCGGGCGCTGGGGTGTCCCGGACCGGCGGGAGGCCAGGCCGCGGCCGGAAGCGGGGTGGTGCCGGGCGCCGGATTCCAGGCGGTGGCGGCGGCCCAGGTTCGCGCTGGACGGCCCAGCCGTGGCCACTGGGATGCCGGGGCGGCGGCTCGCTGACCTTTTCTTCTTGGGGTGTCGGCTGCCGCCTGGCCGAGGCCGAATCCCGGGTGGACATTGCCAGAGCGGGAAACAGGTGCTATAAAGCAGGCAACCTTCTGGGTTATCCACCGCGCCGGGCACGATTCGAAGCTCAGTTCGCCATAGACGCCACCAAGGAGGACTAAGTACATGTTGATTCCGAAAGCGCGCATCGTGGGCCTGGCCGCCCTGAGCGCACTCCTGGCGAGCGGACTCGCCGCCTGTGGAGCCGCCAGCAGCACCACGGCCTCGAGCGGCGCTCCCAAGGACATTGTGATCGGGACTCTCTACTCCGGCTCCGGTTCCTTCGCCAACTCATCGCTGCCCGAGTTCCAGGGCCTCAAGTTCTGGATCAAGGAGGAGAACGCCGCGGGCGGCGTCTACGTCAAGGCCTTCAACAAGAAGATCCCCATCAAGCTGGTGGCCCTCAACGACCAGAGCTCCACCACCACCGCCACCACCCTGTATGAGCAGCTGGTGACCCAGGACAACATCAACATCTTCGTCCCCGACTTCGGCTCGGTCCTCACCCTGCCGGCGGTGACCATCGCCGAGGAGCACCACATGCTGCTCTTCGACCAGACCGCCACCGGCGCCCCCCTGTTCACCCCGGGCAACAAGTACATCGTCCTCTGCGACCTGCCCCTGTCCGTGATCTGGCCAGATCCCCTGGCTCATTTCATCCTGGCCAAGCACATCGCCCGGGTCGCCATCCTCTATGGGGCCAACGACTTCGACGCCACCCAGGCGGCCACGGTGAAGTCGGTGCTCGCCCAGGGCGGGGTCACCCCCGTGTACTACCAGGCGGTGCCGACGGCAACCACCTCGTACGGCACCCTGCTGCACGACATCGCCGCCACCAACCCCCAGGCCGTGATCGAGCTGGGATACGCCTCCAACGACATCCCCTTCCTGCAGGCGGTGCATCAGGGCGGCTACCACTTTGGAATGGTGATGACCGCCTTCCCCGGCCAGCAGTTCTCCCTGATCGAGGGGGCCGTGGGCCAGGCCGCTCTCTCCTACACCTTCACCTATGGCGTGCCTCCGTACATCAAGTTCAACACCGTGAATGAGGGGTTGGGCACCAACGCCTTCATCTCCAAGTTCGGCGGTGGCAACATCGCCAACGTCAGCTTCGAGAATGTGGCGGGCTACAACACCGGGCTCATCATCCAGGCGGCCCTGGCCCACGCCACCAAGTTCACCCAGCTGGGCATGCGGGCAGCCCTGTTCGGGCTCAGCGGCCACTTCACCACCCTGGACGGGGCCTTCAAGCTGAATTCCGAGGGAGGCCAGGTGGGCGAACTGCTGCCCCTCGCGCAGATGCTACCGAGCGGCAGCACCAACACGATTAAGATCGTCTACCCGCCGGCCAGCGCTGACCACGCGGCCGTGTATCCGGCGCCCTGACCAAACCCTAGACGGCGACCGACTCCGCTCCTGGCGGGCTGGCCGGTAAGTCCGGCCGGCCCGCCGGGTTCTCTCACGTCAGCCCATCCCACTAGGAGGCCGCGGCCCCTTGCTCTGGCTCTTCGCCCTGATCGCGGGGATTCTGTTCGGGCTCTACTACGCCCTGGCCGCCCTTGGGCTCAACCTCATCTTCGGGGTGATGCGGATGGTGAACCTCGCCCATGGCGATGTGATCATGCTGGGGGGCTTCGCCGCGGTGCTGCTGTTCGACCGCCTCGGGATCAACCCCCTGATCACGGTGCTGCTGGTGATCCCGCCCTCCCTGCTGGTCGGCTTCGTCGCCTACTACCTCTTGGGAACCAGGGTGCAGCGCAGCCGTGACCCCGAGATGATGTCCCTGGTGATGTTCTTCGGGGTGTCCCAGGTCGTCGAGGCGCTGGCGGTGATCGGCTTCGGGAACAACGAGGCTTCGATCACCTCGGCGGTGTTCGGGGCCAAGCCCTTCACCATCGCCGGCCAGGGGGTGCCCGGCGCCTGGTTGGTCAGCGCGGGGGTCGGGCTGGCGGCCCTGATACTGCTGTTCGTCTACCTGTACCACACCGGACTGGGCCGGGCCACGCGAGCGATCATGTCGAGCGCCGACGAGGCCCGCGCGGTGGGGGTCAATCCGGACCGGATCTCGGCGATAACCTTCGGGATCGGGGTCGGGTTGGCCGCGATCGCCGGCATCTTCAGTCTCTTCATGATCGGGGGAACCACCCCCAGCGAGGGGGTCGGCCTCACCGTGACCGCCTTCGCCGTGATCGTGATCGGTGGCCTGGGGAGTCCGATGGGCACCTTCCTGGGCGGCATCGTCTTCGGGCTGGCCCTGATGTTCACCCAAACCTATGCGCCCGTCTGGTCCGGGTTCGCCCCCTTCGCGATCCTGCTGGTGATCATGCTGGTGCGTCCGACCGGCCTGCTGGGTCGAACGGTTCGCAGTGTCTAGTCTGTCCCAGAGGATGCAGGCGGTGGCGCAGCGGCCGCGCCGCCAGTTGGTGTCCGATGTGCTGATGGTGGTGGTGCCACCGGCCGGCTTCTTCGCCGCCTCGTTCGTCTACAACAACCAGCTCCTGCTGCTCACCATGATGGTCTACGTCGCCCTCGCCCAGGGCCTCAACGTCATCTTCGGGTTCACCGGGTACCTGCCCTTCGGTTACGTCGGCTTCTTCGGGGCGGGGGCGTACGGCACCGCCCTCAGTGTCCACTTCCTGCACGTGCCCATCCTGCTCGCGGTGGTGTTGGGCGGAGTCGCGGGGCTCCTGGTCGCGGCGCTGCTGTCTCCGCTGCTGCGGCTGTCGGGCGCCTACTTCGCGATCGCATCCCTGGCGGCCGCCGAGGCCCTCTACTACCTGGTCTCCAACCCCCAGTTGACGGCGGTAACCAATGGGCCCTACGGGGTGAACCTGGCCTCCGTGTACAACTCGGGCGCCGCCCTCGACGCCGCCGTGATCCTGGTCGGGATCGCCATGCTCTGTGTGGTGTGGGTGCGCCGTTCCCACTTCGGAATGTCCCTGCGGGCGATCCGGGCCGACCCCCTCTCCGCGCGCATGGCCGGGGTCAACGTGGTGAGGGCACGAACCATCGCGTGGCTGATCAGCGCCACCCTGGCGGGGCTGGCGGGAGCGATCTATGCGTGGGCGATCTCGGTGTTCTATCCCGACGCGGTCTTCGACCTCTCCATCAGCGTGTTCGCGATCGTCTTCGCCCTCTTCGGTGGCGTGGGCACGGTCCTGGGGCCGCTGCTGGGGGCGATCGTCCTCTATGGGGTCTACAACTACATCGGGGTCTCCCAACCCCAGGAGTTCCAGCTCATCTATGGAGTCCTGATCGTCCTGATC
>JAKABA010000243.1 GCA_021802115.1 bacterium
CGGGTAGGCCCGTGGCCCGCGCCGATCTGGAGCGGGCGACCAGGGGAGCTCGGTTCACCCGCACCCGGTCGGGGCGGGTGGGGCTGGCGGCCTGGGAGTCCCAGGGGCGGGCAGGCGCCGAGCCCCTTCCGCGGCCGCGGGTTGAGGCAGCCCGCAGGGCCACCACCGGGCGCCGGGCTCCCATCCAGAGGACGGAGGAGCGAGTGTGGCTGGCCGTCCCCGTCGACGAGGAAGCCCTGCGGGGCGCCGAGGCCAGAGAGCCCGCCCCACTCGCCGAGGGGCTGGAGCTGGCGCCGAACACCCTTCGCATCTACTCCAGCCGCTGGGGCCCGGTCTCCCTGGCCCATGACGGCTCTCATCTGGTCAGGGGCTCGGTGCGGGCGGTGGCGCTGGCCTCGGGTGCGCGGGGCGGCGACACTCTGCTGCTCGGCTTCTCCCCCGCGGGCGACCTCCTGGTCGAGGTCCGCCCGGGTCGCCAAGCCCCCGGCGACGGAGGCGAACTGGCACCGACGCTCTTTCCCGAGTTGCTCACTGGAGGCACCGCATGACGTCTGACGCGACCGATCTGGAAGGGGCTCTGGCCGCCGTCGAACTGGACGCCGACGCCGCCATCAGGGCGCTCTCGGCCGCGATGAAGGCCGCCAAGAGGGTCAAGGCGGCGGCCGCGCTCGGCCAGATCAGAGAGCTGGAGCAGTCCCTGGCCAGCGCAGCGGGGCTGGCCCAGGAGGCGTCGGGGGCCGTCGCCGTCACGGAGCAGGCCTGGCAGTTCGACGTGCGCCGCTGGTTCGAATCCGGCGAGTACACCCGTGAGCTGCTGGCCGCCGCCGCCACGGCCGGGGTTCAGGCGTATCAGTCGGACGACCGCATCCTCTGTTACCCGGCGATCGTCCAGGTCCTGGCCGACGCCACCCTCTCGGTGGACCGGCAGAGGGATCGCCGGGTGCGGCCGTCGGTCGCCGTGCGCCACCTCGCGGCGCTCCAGCAGAGGCCTCCCAAGTTCAAGCCCGAGGCCTTCATCGAAAGCCTGGCCGCCGCCTACGACTACGTGGTGGGAGCCAAGCACCTCCGGCCGGGCGCCCCCGCCAAGCTGGTGGACGTGCACCGGGTCCTCACCTTGCTCCCCGGCACCGCCCGCGACTACACTCGCCAGGAGTTCGCTCGAGACATGTACCTCCTGGACCAGAGCGGGGTGGTGGAGGTGAAGGATGGGCGGCGGATGAGCCTCCCCGCCAGCGCGTTGACCAGGGGCAGCGGGGTTCTGACCACCGTGACGCGGGGCGGGCAGAGCAAGATCTACGCCGGCATCTCATTCCAGGAGTAGCCCTGTGATCCCCACGGCCGAGTACGTCCCCTTCCTGGAGCGGGAGTACCTCCGCGGGTACGTGGATGCGGGCGGCGCGGCGGTGAAGTTCGCGGTGCCACCGGAGGATGACTCGGCAGCGGCCTTCATGGACTCCTTCGAGGCCAGCGCTCGGGAGGCGGGCTACGCGGTGGCCCGGGTGGACTCGGCTGCGACCCGGGTCCACCTGCTGGAGCAGGTGTTCTTCTCAGTCGCTCGCCAGATCGACTGGGACGACCTCGCGCTGGTCGCGGCTCGCCGGGCCCTTCGGGAGGCCGGGTATCCCGGGCTCGAGGGTGGCGGGGTCGAGATCGACCGGCTGGCCGCGCACTACCGGGTGGATCCGGGGGAGCTGAAGCGTGACGTGGACCGCCAGCTGCAGCGGCTGGTGCACCGCGATTACGCGATGGTCAACGAGTTCCGCACCGCCATGCTCCGGCTGTGCCAGGCCCAGCTGCGCAGCGGCCAGGTGGTCGACGCCGAGCACGCGGCCATCCTCGACTGGCTCCGGGGCGACCTCCGCCAGATCTCGGTCCTGAAGTCGGCTCTGATCTTCCGGCGCATCGATCGCCACAACTCCCGCCACATGATCTTCTCGCTGGCCCACTGGCTCGCCGTCAATCAGCGCTCCGGCCTGGCGATCACCCTGGACATCCGCCGGCTGGGGGTCGCCCGCCGCCCCAGCGTCTCCGAGCGCTCGGGGCACTACTACACCAGGACGGCACTGCTGGACGCCTACGAGGTCCTCCGCCAGCTGGTCGACAACACCGACGAGATGGCCAACTGCATGGTGGTGGTGGTGGCATCCCCCGCCTTCCTCACCGACACCTCCCGGGGCATCGACGCCTACCAGGCGCTGAAGCTGCGCATCTTCGACGAGGTGCGCGACAGGCACCGGGACAACCCGCTCTCCTCGCTGGTGCGACTGGGGGCGGCTTGAACGACCCCACGGTGGTGGAGCGGCGGAGGGCGCTGGAGGCGCTTCGGGCGGGAGTCCCCAACCGGGACGCGGTCACGGTGCTGGGCTCCATGCAACAGGGTGTCGAGGACCGCTTCAGCGAGCTGCTCTCGGCCATTCTGGCGCTCCCCGAGGGTCCGACACCGGGGGGGATCCTGATCGGGGGCGGGTTCGGGGCCGGCAAGAGCCACATCCTCGAGCATGTCGCCCACGTCGCCCTGTCGGAGGGGTTCGTGGTCTCCAAGGTCGTCATCTCCAAGGAGACACCCCTGTACGACCCGGCCAAGGTCTATCGCGCCGCCATCGACTCCGCCAAGGTTCCCGGGCGCCCCGGCTCGGCCCTTGCGGAGATCACGGGCGGCCTGCGGGTGGACTCCGAGCCGTACGCCGCCCTCTACCGCTGGGCCCACCAGCCCGAGTCCCCGGTAGACAGCCGCTTTGCCGCCACCCTCTTTCTCCACGAGTACGGGCGGGGGGATGAGGAGTTCGTCGACCGGATCGTGCGCTTCTGGGCAGGGGATCCCCTGCCTGTCTCCGACCTGAGAAGGCGGCTGCGGGAGGCCGGGGCCGCCGCCACCTACCGGCTGGGCGCGATCCGGGAGCGGGAGCTCTCCCGCCAGCGGTTCCGCTTCGTCTCCCGGCTCATGCAGGCGGCGGGGCACGCCGGCTGGGTCGTCCTCGTGGACGAGGTGGAGCTGATCGGGCGGTACGCCTTCCTGCAGCGCGCCCGGTCCTACGCCGAGGTGGCACGCTGGGTGCGGGGCGAGCGGGAGGACCCCAAGGCGCCGCTGGGGGCCGTCCTCACGACCGTTGACGACTTCGAGGCACAGGTCCTGGTGGGCAAGAACGACGTGGAGCTCATCCCCAGCCGCCTGCGTGCCAAGGGGACCGCGGACGCGGAGTCGCTGGCCCGCCAGGCCGAGGTCGGGATGCGGATCCTGGAGCGGGAGCAGGTGCTGTTGCAGCCCCCGACCAGGGAAGAGCTGGACCGCACCTACGCCCAGCTGAAGCAGATCCACGGCGAGGCCTACTCGTGGGAGCCACCAGACGTGGCCGGCCTGGAGCGCCTGCCGTCCAATCGCATGCGCCAGTACGTCCGCAGCTGGATCAATGCCTGGGACCTGCGCCGCCTGGACCCGACCTACGAGCCGGAGATGAGCACCGCGCAGCTGGAGGTGGATCTCGGCACCGACTCCGGACTGGAGGCGGCTGACGAGGACGGCTGAATGCTCGCCGACGACCTGAGTTCCCTGCTGGCTCAGGATGGTGGCGAGGGGCTGACCGCGGCCGAGCTGGCCGGGCGGCTCAGGGTCCCAGAGAGGCAGGTCGCCTTCACCCTCCTGGCGGCACATGGCCGGTTCCGCAGCGACCGAGGATCGCCGGCGCGGTGGTGGCTGGCCCAGGCGACCGTGAGCGAGAGCCGAGGCCCCCTGCCCACCGGGCTCCCCAGCTCGGGGCTGGGCCTCTATCCGTGGCAGCGGGACGCCCTCGAGGCGTGGCGCAGGCGCGGCGGGCGAGGGGTGGTGGAGGCGGTCACCGGCACCGGCAAGACCAGGGTGGGACTGGCCGCCGTCCTCGACGAGCTGCACCGGAGGGGCCAGGCCGTGGTGCTGGTGCCGACGGTCGAGCTGCAGAACCAGTGGATGGTCCAACTGGAGACGCTCCTGCCCCCCGCCAGGTCGGCGGGCAGGATGGGAGCAGGAGGCGCTGACGACCTCTCCTCTCACGACGTGCTGGTGGCGGTGGTCAACAGCGCCCGCTCGCTCGACATGCGCCCAATCCGACAGGGAGGTCTGCTGGTGGCCGACGAGTGCCACCGGTACGGGAGCGCCATGAACCGGCTGGCGCTGGACCAGCGCTTCCGCCACCGCCTGGGGCTGAGCGCCACCTACGCTCGCGAGGACGACGGCAACCAGGCCTGGCTGGACCCCTACTTCGGCGGGACCTGCTTTCGCCTCGGCTACGCCAGGGCGGTCGCGGAGGGGATCACGGCCAGGTTCACCGCGAGCCTGGTCGGGGTCGCCTTCTCCCCCGGGGAGCGGGCCTGGTACGAGGAGCTGACCGAGCGCATGGTCGCCCTGGGGGCCCGATTGGTGAAGCAGTACCGGATCCCGACCGAGCCCTTCACGGCGTTCCTGATGGCCGTCCGGGCCCTGGCGGAGGCGGGGTCGGAGGGCAGCGGCATAGCTCGCATGTATCTGCAGGCGATGCGAGAGCGGCGCCGGCTCCTGGCGGACACCCCTGCCAAGGACGGGGCCCTGAGGCTGGTGGCGCCTGCCCTCTCCGCGGCGGAGAGGTCGATCGTGTTCACCCAGAGCATCGCCACCAGCGAGCGGGCCTGCGGAATCCTCGCCGACTGCGGGCTGCGGGCGGCGGCGATGCACTCCCAACTGCCGGGGCCGCTGCGGCGCCGGACCCTGGAGGCGTTCGCGCAGGGCGGGCTGGATGCGATAACCGCGCCTCGGGTCCTCGACGAGGGCATCGACGTGCCCGCCGCCGACCTGGCCGTGATCGTGGGCGCCAGCCGCTCGCGCCGCCAGATGATCCAGCGGATGGGCCGCATCCTGCGTCGCAAGCCCGACGGACGCCACGCCCGCTTTGTCATCCTCTACGTCCAAGACACTGTCGAAGATCCCGGCCGGGGTGCCCACGAGGCCGTCTTGGAGGAGATCGTCGATGTGGCCGACGAGGTCCTCCACTTCACCCAGGAGACCATGGCCGGCGGGCCCGGGGCGCTGCTGGAGTCGCTGCGCCCCTGAGTGGAGGGGCACGCTCGGTGCCGACTCGACGCCCACCGTGCCCCGCTTTCCGGAAGTGGCGACACGGCGCGGTGGTCGATGTGCCGGGCTGGGGCCGTTCTTGGCCGAGCGGCGGAGGACCACCCAGGCCCCGGGGAGGTTGGCCACGCTGTCCTTGAGGGGCTGGCCGGGGGGCGGCCAGGGCACGGTCAGGGCCACCAACCGTCCCAATTGCGGCAGCTCCGCCCCCTCGGTGAAGAAGGGCTCGGCCCCGTCCCGCACCCCTGCACAAACAGCTCCATCCTCCTCGGTCCGCCGCACTGCCGCGGCCAGCCCCACCAGGGGCGCGGCCGAGTCCTCCTCCCCCATGCCAAGCGCGGACCTGGCGTCACCGCGCGTCGAGGGGCCACGGGGTCCCCACCGGGTCGGATCTATACTCCTAGGTGGAGATGGCGATGGACATCATGGGTTTCCTGAGGCAGCGGGCGGGGGACTTCCGCTGCCCGGTTTGCCGGCGGTCGCTGGCGGACTGCGAGCTGCGCCAGCTGGCCCACCAGGGGCCCCACTACACGGTGCAGGTGACCTGCCGCCACTGCTCCATG
>JAKABA010000244.1 GCA_021802115.1 bacterium
CCAGCTCACCGAGGCGGTGGTCGATATGAGTGGTGCCGATGACGTCACGGGCCAGCCACTGCAGCGCGAACGCCTCCTCGTTGGTCAGGCGGGCGGACCCGATCACCCCCACGGCCGCGGGGCCGTGCTCGGAGCGGACCCGCAGGAGCCCGCCGCAGGCGCGCTCGATCGCCTCCCGTTGGGAGACCGGCTGGCGCAGCCCGCCCACCCGCGCCTCCGGGGTGGCCACCCGCCCGCTGCGATTCATCTCGACAAAGCTGTAGCGGCCCCGGTCACAGAGCCAGCTGTCGTCCACCTCGGGGTTGTCGTTGCTGGCATAACGGGCCACCTGGTCCTCACGGGCGTCCACGAAGATGTTGCAGCCATAGCTGCAGTGGGAGCAGACGCTGGCGGTGCGCCGCAGGTCCCACGGTCGCGCCCGGAAGCGGTACTTGGCATGGGTGAGCGCACCGACCGGGCAGATCTCAGGCAGGTTGCCCTGGAACTGACTCTGAAGCGGACGGCGCTCAAAGGTGTCCACCACCGTGTGCACCCCCCGTTCCTGGAGGACGATCTCGCGCTCCCCGGTGATCTCCTCGTAGTAGCGGACGCAGCGCCAGCAGAGGATGCAGCGCTCCTGATCGAGGTAGATCTTGTCGGAGAGTGGAATCGCCTTGTCGAAGTGGACCTTCTCGGTGATGCTGGTGCGCGTGCGGCCGGGGCCATAGCGCTGGGTGAAGTCCTGGAGGTCGCACTCCCCTCCCCGGTCGCAGACGGGACAATCCAGCGGGTGGTTGATGAGGAGGAACTCAAGGTTGCCGTCCCGGAACTTGCGCACCTGCTCGGTGGCGGTGCGGATCACCATGTTGGGGGCGACCCTGGTCGCGCAGGCCGGCTGCAGCTTGGGGGTGCCCTCCACCTCCACCAGGCACATACGGCAGACAGCCACCGGCTCCATCTTCTTGTGGGCGCAGTAGACGGGCACGAACACCCCGGCCTTCTCACAGGCGTCCCAGACCAGGGTCCCCGGGGCGACCTGCACCGTCCGGTCGTCCACCGAAACGGTGACCAGTTCGGTAGCAGCGGTCTCCGCCACCTAGACGGCCACCGCCAGGGGTTGACGCACCGGGCAGCGGCCGGCTCCGCAGTGGCTCTCGAACTCATCCGGGAACATGCGGTAGGCCGACATCACAAACCAGGTGGCGGTGTCGCCCAACGGGCAGAAGCAGCGCCCGTCCATGTTGGCGCAGATGTCGGCGAGAGTGGCCAGCTCCGCCCTGGTCGCCACGCCGGCTTCCAGGCGGTGCATGAGCTCGCTCTCGAAGTAGGTGCCCTCCCGACATGGCACGCATTTGCCGCAGGACTCGTGGCGATAGAAGTCGACCAGGCGCATCGCCACATCGACCAGGCAGGTCGACTCGTCCATGATCACCAGGGCACCGGCTCCCAGCGAGGAGCCGGCATCCGCCACCGCCTTGAAGTCCAGCGGCAGGTCGAGGTGCTGGGGCCCGAGGATCTGCATGGACCCTCCCCCCGGTTGCATCGCCTTGAACCGCCGTCCGTGCCAAACGCCTCCGGCCATCTCCAGGAGGTCCCGGAAGGTGGTCCTGCCCATCGGAACCTCGAAGGTGCCGGGCCGCTCGACATGGCCGCTGACGCAGAAGAGGCGGGTGCCAGGGCTGGCCTCGGTGCCGAGGGACGCGTACTTGGCCCCGCCCTCGGCGACGATGAAGGGCAGGTTGGACAGGGTCTCCACGTTGTTGACCACGGTCGGCTGCCCGTACAGGCCCTTGACCGCGGGGAACGGGGGCTTGAGCCGTGGCTGCCCGCGGTAACCCTCGAGCGAGTCCAGCAGCGCCGTCTCCTCGCCACAGATGTAGGCGCCCGCCCCGCCGTGCACCAGCAGCTCGCAGTCCCAGCCGGATCCGAGCACGTTCGGGCCGCCGTAGCCGGCCCGGCGCGCCTCCTCGACCGCGCGCTCCAGGAGCTCGCGCTGGCTGCGGTACTCCCCCCGGATGTAGATGAAGGCGTGGTTCACCTGCAGGGCGAAGGCGGCGATCAGGACCCCTTCGAGAAGCTGATGGGGATGCTCCTCCATCAGCACCCGGTCCTTGAAGCAGCCGGGCTCCGACTCGTCGGCATTGACACACAGGTAGCGGGGGAAGATGTCCTTGGGGAGGAAGCTCCACTTGGTGGCGGTGGGGAAGGCTGCCCCCCCTCTGCCCCTCAAACCGGACGCCTTGACTTCAGCCGCGATCGCCTCCGGCCCCATCTCGATGGCCCGCCGCAGGGCCCGGTAGCCGCCCACCTTCTCATACCCCGCCAGGGTGGTGAGCCCCTGGGCGCCCTGGTGGCGGGTCAGCACCAACTCGCTCACCGGCGCCCCTCGGCTGCGGACCCCTCGGCGCGGATCTGCTGGAGTATCTGCAGGGCGCCTTCTGGGGTCAGGTTCTCGTAGCTGTAGCGGTCGACCTGCATCATGGGGGCGCCCCCGCACGCTCCCAGGCACTCCACCGTGCCCTCGATGGTGAAGGCACCGTCGGGGGTGTTGCCCGCCTCGTCGAGACTCAGCTCCCGCTGGAGGTGCTCCAGCAGTTCGTCGGCGCCCCGCAACCCGCAGGACACGTTGCGGCACACCTGGACCACATGCCTTCCCGGCCTGTGGTTGAAGTACATGGAGTAGAAGCTGGCGACTGCCTCCACGTCACCCGGCAGCAAGTTCAACGCCTTGGCCACCGCCTCGATCGTCCAAGGGGGCAGATAGCCCAGCTCGTCCTGCACCGCCCAGAGGGCGGGCAGCACCGCTGAGCGTGACGACGGGTACTTTGCCTCCATCTCCCGAATGCGCCCCAGGGTGTTGTCACTCAGGGTCACGGCTTCGGTGGATGCCTCAGCCACTGCACCGGCCTCCGCGCCGACCGGACACACGAGCCCCAGGCTCTCTCCCCAGTCGGCCACGGGCGCGCTCACGCTTGCCCAAGCTCATTCTGGATCCCACTTTACCAATCCGCCCCACCCGTCCGAGACAGCCAGGCAGCCTGGAGCGGGCCGGATGCTGCAGGATTACCGACCATGAGGCTGAGGCCGCTCCCCCGCGCAGGAGATCAGACCGGCGTCGAGTCGCCGGTCAGCGAGCCAAGGTCGATCCTGCGCCGGCTCGCCACCGCCACCACCCTCCGGCAGAACCTCTTCTACCTGGTCGGCATCGGCGGCTCGGGGGCAGGGGTGCTGGTGGCCCAGTCATACGGCGCCCACCACCTCTCCCCCGCCGCCAACGGTGAGTCGACCTCCGTGGTGGCGGTTCTCAACCTGCTGTACACGACCTCCTACGTCGTGGCCGCCGGCTGCGCCCGGGAGGTGGCCGCGGCCCTGGCTCAGGGCGGCGCCCCCGAGTCTCATTGGGCGCGGCTGCGCCGCAGCGGTTGGAGAGTGGGGCTCGTCCTGGGCTTGACCATGGTGCCCGTCGACGTTGGCCTGGCCATCATCCTCCACCTGCCGGACCCCTGGATCCTGGTGGTGACCATAGTCGCCGGCCCCCTGGCCGCCCTGGGGGGCTCGCAGCGCGGGTATCTCCAGGGAGCGCGCGAGTTCGGCCGCCTCGCGGTCAACTTCCTCCTCTACGGCGGCACCATGGTGGTCCTCGCCGTCGTCCTTCTCACTCTGGGATTGGGGGCCGCGGCGGTCCCGTTGGCGTCGGTCGCAGGCGCGCTCGGGTCGGCGGTGTACCCTCGCCACCGACGGGTGGCCGGCGCCCCGGCCGCGGCCCGCCCCGGGCCCCTGGTGGACGGTACGGTGCTGGCCGGAGCTGCCACCGCCCCCATCTTCAACAACATCGACGTGGTGGCTGCCCGGCATGTCCTGAGTCCGACCGACGCCGGCCTGTACTCAGGGCTGTCGATCATGGGCAAGATCCTGTTCTTCGGGACCAGCAGCCTGAGCGCCGTCATGTATCCCCGCATCGCCGCCGCCACCGATCCCCGGACACGCCGACGGCTCCTGCTGCAGACCGGCGCAGTCCTGGTCGGAATCGACCTGGTGGTGGTGGTTGGCTACACGGTCCTCTCGCGGCCGCTGCTGGGGCTGGTGCTGGGACACCGCTACCAGTCGGACTCGACCCTGCTGCTGCTCTTCAGCCTGGGGATAGTCGGGCTGACCCTGGTCAACCTGCTCGTCTACTACAGCATGGGCTCCCGCGACCGCAGCTTCGCGCTGGTCCCCGCGATCGGAGTCCCGCTGCTCATAGCGTGGCTCTTCACGAGCCCGCCGCATCTGGCGGACTTCGTGCCTCGGATCGCCTCGGCCCTGCTCATCCTGGGGGTCCTGGAGGCGCTGGTGGTGCTGCCCAAGGCGCTTGGCGCCCGGTCCCAGCCCAGGCGGAGTTAGCGGTCGACATCCCCCAGGATGATGTCGATCGACCCGATCACCGCCACCACGTCGGCCATCAGCTCGTCCTGGACCATCTCCGGGAGCGCCGACAAGTTGCTGAACGACGGGGCGCGGACCTTGCACCGATACGGCCGGTTGCCTCCGTCGCTGATCATCAGGAAGCCCAGCTCGCCACGGGCGCTCTCCACCGCCGAGTAGACCCGGCCCGGCGCCGGCCGGAACCCCTCGGTGCTGATCTTGAAGTGGTGGATCAGGGACTCCATCGAGTTGTCGATCTCGGGGCGGGGGGGCAGGACCACCTTGCGATCTGAGGTGTTGACCGGCCCCCCCGGCAACCCCTCGATCGCCTGTTCCACGATGCGACACGCTTCCCTCATCTCCCTCACCCGCACCAGGTAGCGGTCATAGACATCTCCGCGCACCCCGACCGGGATCTCGAACTGGAACTGGTCGTAGCCGGAGTAGGGGCGCGCCCGCCGGACGTCGTAGGGGACGCCGGAGCCACGCAGGGTGGCTCCGCTGCACCCGTACGAGATCGCCGTCGCCGAGTCGATCACGCCCAGCCCGATGGTCCGCTGCCGGAAGATCGGGTTGGCGGTGAGCAATCCCTCGTACTCGTCCACCCGCTGGGGAAACTCGGCCACGAACGCCCGCACCATCGGCACGAACTCCTCCGGCACGTCGGCCATCAGGCCGCCCACGCGAATGAAGCTGGTCATCATCCGGACCCCGGAGATCCACTCCAGGATGTCCAGTATCTTGTCGCGTTCTCGCCAACAGTACATGAAGGCGGTGACGGCCCCGATGTCCATCGCGTGGGTGCCCAGCCAGATCAGGTGGCTGGCGATCCTGGACAGCTCCGCGACGATCACCCGGATGTACTGCCCCCGCGGCGGAATCTCGATCTCGAGCAGCTTCTCGACCGCCAGCGCGAACCCGAAGTTGTTGATCGGCGGCGCCAGATAGTCCATGCGGTCGGTCAGCGGAATGCACTGTTGATATGTGTGTGACTCGAAGCTCTTCTCGAAGCCGGTGTGCAGGTACCCGATGTCGGGTCGGCAGGCGCGCACGTGCTCCCCGTCCAAGCTCAGCACCAGACGCAGGACCCCGTGTGTGCTGGGGTGCTGGGGGCCCATGTTGATCTCCATGAGCTCCTCGCCGGTCTCGATCTTGTCCAGGAACTCCCCCTGGCCGCCGGGATGGATGTGGGGCACGCCCTCCTGGACTGGGACCCGGTTCCGCGGCATCCCATCGCCCCGGATCGGCG
>JAKABA010000245.1 GCA_021802115.1 bacterium
CAACCCTGCCACCACCTGGATCGAGCAGCCGCCCGCCACCGCCCAGCACTACCTGCAGAGCATCGCCCCGTTTGCCGGCCCGGGGATAGGCAGGACCATAGCCCGCTACCTCGATGCCCCCCACACGATCGCCTCCACGGAGCTGAATGGCCTAGCCGCATGGCTGGTGGAGGAGGGGGCCGGAGGCTCATCATTGCGTCTGTACATCGCCAAGGGGAGCTATCGCTTGCTGGAGCTGACGGTCGCCGGGAAGAGCCCGATCTCACTCACCTACACCCAGTTCGGGCAGATCGGGACAATCTCGCCACCACCTTCGGACCACGTCTACGTTCCGCCGGCCACGGCCCAGAGCGGCTGAGATGGCAGTCATCGGCGCCCACGTGTCCACCAAGGGAGGCATCGTGAACTCCTTCGACCGGGCGCTGGAGATCGGGGCGCAGGCGGTCCAGATCCACCCCACGCCGCCGCAGACGTGGCGGCAGCTGGAGCCGGACGCGGGCACGGTCGAGCGCTTTCACCAGCGCCTCGCCGAGACCGGGCTCACGGACTTCTTCTTCCACGCCGTGTACCTCATCAACCTGGCGACCGCGCGGGAGGACCTGCTGGTTTCCTCCCAGGCCGCGCTCACCCACTATCTGGACCTTGCCAATCGCCTGGGGGCGGCCGGGGTCATCTTCCACCCCGGGTCGCACAAGGGACGCGGCTTCGACCAGACCCTGGAGCAGATGGCGCAGGCGATGCGCCAGGCGCTGCGGACCGCGGGCGGCGAGAGCCGCCTCCTGATCGAGAACAGCGCTGGCGCCGGTGACAACGTCGGCAGCACCTTCGCCCAGATCGGGCGGATGATCCGGGCGGTCGACGACCCGCGGGTGGGCCTCTGCCTGGACACCGCCCACGCGTTCACCGCGGGGTATGAGCTCACGACCCCAGAGGGCCTCGATGCCATGCGCGACGAGTTGGAGCGCGAGGTGGGAGGTGATCTGCTGTGGGCGATCCACGCCAACGACTCCAAGGCTCCGCTCGGCTCCAACCGCGACCGCCACGAGAACATCGGCGACGGCTACATCGGTAGGGAGGCGTTCCGACGGATGCTCCACGACCCTCTCCTCAGGCGGGCCCCGTTCATCCTGGAGGTTCCCGGGCTGGAGCATCAGGGCCCCGATCTGGCCAACGTGGAGCGCCTCAAGGAGCTTGCCCTGGCGGGTGACCACCGCGCATGATGCAGGGAGTTTGACGATGCTGGGGGATGGGCGCCGCGAGGTGGTCGCGCTGGACCTGGGCGGGACCTGGATCAGGGCCGCCCGCTTCGCGCCGACCGGCGAGATCGTGCAAAGAGGGCGTGATCGCACCGCCGCGCATCTGGGTCCGACCGCGGTGGTGGACCAGATCCGCAATCTGGTCGAGCAGGTTGGGCCGGCCGACCCCGCCTCCAGGGTGGTGGCGATCGGGGTCCCCGGCCCCGTCGACCCCTTCACGGGGGTGGTGGAGGGGGCTCCCAACCTTCCCGGTTGGAACGCGTTTCCCCTCAAGGATGAGGTCGAGGCGCGTGTGGGCAGCCCCTGCCTGGTGGATCATGACGCCACCCTGGCGGCGCTCGGCGAGCACCGCCAAGGCGCGGGGCGAGGCTTCCGCAACTTCGTCTACGTGACGGTCAGCACCGGGATCGGAGCCGGACTGTGCCTGGACGGAAAGCTGTACCGGGGCGGTCAGGGCAAGGCGGGTGAGTTCGGGCACATAGTCGTCGATCCCCAGGGCCCCGTGTGCCACTGTGGCAATCGCGGCTGCCTGGAGGCGCTTTCGTCCGGCACTGCCATCGCTGCCCTAGCCGGGCTCCCGAGCGCGGCCGAGGTCTCTCGGGCCGCCCAGGCGGGGGACTCACGGGCGTCCGGAGTGCTGGCGCGGGCCGCATGGCATCTGGGGCTGGCGGTCGGGGGATCGCTCATCAACCTCCTGAATCCTGACGCCATCGCCTTCGGCGGGGGTGTCTTCGGGGCTGGGCCGAGCTTCTGGGAGCAGATGGTGGGAGGGGTCGCCCAGGGCAGCTTCCGCGCCCCGCGCGAGCACTGCCGGCTGCTCCGGGCCGAACTGGGAGAGGACCAGGGCCTGGTGGGAGCCTTCGAGCTGGCGATGGACGCCAGACCCGTGGGGACCGCCGCCTCGGTCTGACCTCAGCGCGGGGGAGGCGGAGCCTCCAGGATCCGGCCCAGCTTGGCCGCCTGCACCATCAGCAGATTGCCCAGCGCACCCTCAAGCGGCTCGGTGAAGCGCACCTCCGGCAGGCCCAGGCAGAGCGCTCCCTGGACGCGCCCCTCAGCTCCGGTGAAGGGAGCCGCCAGCTCGACACAGCCGGCGTCGGTCCACCCCACCGTCACCGCGAAGCCCTGACGTCGTACCTGGTCCAGCCGCTCCGCCAGCTCCGCTCCGCTGCCCTGCCCGGTGCCGTTCGCGAACGCTGCCACCACCGACTCGGAGTCCAGGCGGGACAGGACGGCCAGGCCGGCCGCGGAACGGGTCAAGGGCTGCCATTCGTGCAGGTGCGACCGCACCTGGAGGCGGTGCAGCGAGGGGATCTCCATTAGATACATCACCGCCAGCTGAATCTCCCCGTAGACCGCCAGCTGGCAGGCCTCCTCAGAGGCGCGTGCCGTTGCCAGCACGATCGGGCGGGCCAGCTCCCGAAGGGGAGCCTGGCGGGCGCCCTTGAGCGCCAGCCGGTAGAAGCCCAGGCTGAGCCGGTAGCGGCCGGACTCCGGGTCGCCCTCGACGAGCCCCTCCTCCTCCAGCGCCCCCAGGGACCGGTGGACCGTGCTGGGCGCCATCCCCACCGCCCCCGCGAGCTGTCTGACCCCGAAGTCCTCGGCCTCATGATCGGCCATCCATCCCAGCAGGCGGACGGTGCGACCCAGGGGGTTGCGCTGGCGCCCGCTCAGGCTCGGCACCCTGGCCCTCCCCGCAAGCCGGTGGTGGCTCGGCGACGGTGCATCGGCGCAGCATACCACCGCGTTCCGCTCTGCTGAACGAAACCTGCTACAGCCGGCGGGTTCGGGTACCTCCATGCGCAATCCACCCGTGCCGCCTGGAACCGGAGGAGGCCGCGACGGGGACGACCTGGAGCGTGACCGCCTCAAAACCCCGCAGCAGTCGCACCTCCACCGCGGTGCCGGGCTGCAGCCGCGCAATCGCTTCTGTGAGTTCAAGCCGGGACCCGAGCTCACTCCCGCCCAGCCGCAGCAGCAGGTCGCGTCGCCTGAGCCCGGCACGCTCGGCGGGGCCATCCGGTACCACGTGTCGCACCAAAGCCCCTGGGCGCTCCTCCACGCCGACCGCCCCTCGGAGGCGGGACGCCATCTCCGGGGGCAGCAGCCGCAGGCCGAGCCAACCGGTCTCGCGGGCGTGGCTCATGCGAGCCCGCAACTCGGATCCGGTGACCATCGCCCAGCAGTATCCCTCCCCCTGGCGCTTGGTGTCGATCGCCAGGACGGGGCCCGAAGGATCGACCACCGGGCCCCCCGGTAGCTTCTCCGGGGAGGCGCGGCGTGCTCGAACCACGAAGCCCTCTTGAGGGATCCGCCGACCTTGCCGCAGTTGAGATGGTCCGGGTCCACGGCGGAGATGCACCCGGAAGTGAGGCGCAGTGGCTCCCGGCCCGTCCGGCCCAGGGCCGGGTGGATTGGGCTGAGGTAGCACGGGGGATGGCTGCCGGTGCCGACTGGGGCCACCGCCAGGTCGTAGTTGGGGTCGCGCACGGTGCTGGTCGGCTGCCGTTTCGTGCCCTCGTCGAACGGGTCCGACCGTCCCTTCCAGCGCAGGTTATGCGCCGAGGTCATGATCCTGCCCTCGGCCAGGATCACGCCGGCGCCGAGAGGGGAGCACGAGCCCATCGCCACCGCCGACCTCAGCCCGCGTTCCTTGACCGCGACCACCGTCCCCGCGAGCGCTTCGAGGTGCGCCGCGCCGACGTCCGCGCCCGCATCCTGTCGGTTGCAAGCTAGTTCTTTGGCCGCCCAGCCTGACTCTGCACCCTTGCCGGCATTCATCGGAAGATGGCGGCATGGGAGCAGACACGGGAGCCGACAACCGCAGCGAGGGAGCCGAGCTGGCGCCGACGCTGGCGGTCCCGGGCGAGCACCTGACGCTCAGGCTGGTGGCGGCTCCGCCGACCGGTCCGCAACGGTTCAGCGAACTGCCCCGGGCAGTGCCCGGCTCAAGAGCCGCCGGTACTGCCCCCTGTGCGACGAGGTGGTAGTGAGCCCGGCGGAGATGGAGGAGCCGGCGGATGCCTGAGCGGCTCCCTGGGGTCCAGCCGTGTCTTGGGGTCCCCTCCGCCGAATGGTTGGTCGACATCCTCGCGGAGATGGAGGTGGCACTGGGCACCAGGGCCTGCGTGGTGGGGGGATACCCCCGGGACCTGTTGATGGGCCGGGCGAGCTCCCCGGACGTCGACGTGGTGCTGGAGGGGGTCGAGGCCGAGCTGGGAGCGCGCTGGCTGCGCGACCGCTGGGGCAGGAGGGGCAAGGTGGTGGCGTTCGAGCGCTACGGCACCGCCCAGATCTCCTTCCCCGTCTCAGCGGCCGACCGTTTCACGGTGGAGTTCGTGCGCGCGCGCAGCGAGGCGTATTCCCCGGAGAGCCGCAAGCCCCAGGTCAGCCCCGGCACGATGGAGGAGGACGTGCAGCGCCGCGACTTCACCGTCAACACCCTGCTGCTGACCGCGAGCCGCGAGCTGCTGGACCCGACCGGACTCGGGCTGGCCGACATCCGCCACCGCTTGCTGCGGACCCCGCTGGCGCCGCGGCTCACATTCGAAGAGGACCCGTTGCGGATGCTGAGGGCGGCCCGGTTCGCCTCCCAGCTCGACTTCGGGCTGGCGCCGGGAATGGAGCCGGCCATCAAGGAGGCGGCCTCACGGATCCGGATCGTCTCCCGGGAGCGGGTGCGGGAGGAGCTGGTGAAGATGCTCCTCGGGCAGCGGCCATCCCTGGGGCTGGAGCTGCTGCACCGGACCGGCCTGCTGGCGGAGATCGCCCCTGAGCTGGACCGGATGGGCGGGGTGGAACAGGCCGGCTACCACCTGGGGGACGTGCTCCAGCACACCGCGATGGCACTGGACCTCTCCACCCGTTCGCGGCTGGTGCGGCTGGCGGTGCTCTTCCACGACGTGGGCAAGCCCCCGACCCGGCAGAGGTCCCCAGCGGGCCCGACCTTCCACGGCCATGCCCAGGTGGGGGCCCGAGTGGCCCAGGAGGTGATGCGCCGGCTGCGGTTCTCCTCCGCGGAGACCACCCAGGTGGCGCGGCTGGTGGAGCTGCACATGCGTCCCATCCAGTACCGCAGCGACTGGGCGGATTCGGCCGTTCGCCGGCTCTGGCGTGACGCCGGCGAGCTCACCTTCGAGCTGCTGGAGCTGGCCCGGGCCGACACCCGGGCGAGCTCCTATCCGGGCACCGCCGAGCTGGACGAGCTGGAGGCTCGGATCCGCGCCCTGGCTGTGGAGCATCCCCGCGGTCTGCGTCCACCGCTCGGGGGCAACCCGCTCAAGGAGCACTTCTCGCTCCGCGACGGCCCCTGGATCCGCCGGGCCCAGAACCAGCTGGTGGAGGCGATGCTGGAGGGC
>JAKABA010000246.1 GCA_021802115.1 bacterium
ACGCGCTGGTCGCGGTCTACAACAGCCTCCGGGCCCACACCTTCCCCCTTGGCTCGGGGCCGTCGGAGCTGGTCCTGGCCCGGTTCTGGTCGGCCCCGCCCCGGATCGACTGGCTGGTAGCAACCGGCTTGGCCATCGCTGCCATCTGGGCCTGGGGTGTCTTCTGGCCGCGATGGCGCATCGCAGCTGCCGTGCTGACGCTCGCCGCCTTCTGGTTGAGCTGGCGGAGCCTGGATGAGTACCTCGCCCAGATCCCGCTGCTGGCGCTGGTGGTGGTCCTGGTCGTGTACGGCAACCGGAGGGCGGGCTGGGCCGATGGCGCGGGCGCGACGGCTTCGAGCCCCCGGACCCCGGTGGCGGGCAACGAACCCGAGGTGCTGAGGGCCGGCTGATCGCGGCCGGGCGCTGGACGTCCGATCAGGACTCGGCTCGAGCCGGGAGCTCGCGTAGTGTCACTGGCGGGTGGCGCCGGGATAGAGGTGACGGCCACCAGTTCCAGCGTCCGAGCAGTGCCACCAGGGAGGGCACCACCAGGGTCCGGATCACGAAGGTGTCCATGAAGACCCCGGCGGCGATCCCGAATCCAATCTGCTCGATCTCCGTGCCACCGCCGGAGCCACCCCCTGCGATGGCGAGAACCGCGAACGTGCCCCCCAACACCAGCCCGGCGGTGCTGACCGTGGTCCCCGTCATCCCCACCGCCCGACGCACCGCCTGCCGCAGCGGCATGGTGTGCACCTCCTCGCGGATGCGGGTCATGACCAGGATGTTGTAGTCGGACCCCAGCGCCATCAGGAACACGAACATCAGGAAGGGAAGGAGAAAGTTGATCCCATCCTCGCCTGCCAGGTGGACGAAGATGACCGCCACCAGTCCCAGGGCCGCCAGATAGGAGAGGACCACACTCACCACCAGGTACAGCGGGGCGATCAGGCTGCGCATGACGATCGCCAGCAGCAGCGCGATCAGCACCGCCACCAGCGGGATGATGCGCAGGAGGTCGCTGTTGGACAGGTTCTGCACGTCGTAGGCGAACGGCAGCACTCCGAACACGCCTGCGTCCGTCGCCCCGATCCGGCGGCCCACTGCCGCCACCGTCGCTCGCACCCGCGGCACCGCCGCCAGCGCTCGGGCGGAGTTGTCGTTGTTGTGCTGCAGCAAAGTCGAGAACTGCACGGTGCGACCGCTTGGACTGATGAACTGCGCCAGGGCGCGGTAGGCGTTGTAGGCCGCCGCCGGGACGGCGTAGCCGGCGGGCTCGATCTCGGGAAGGCGACTCGGAGCCCCCAGAGTGGTGTGGAGCTCAGCAATCTGCTGGGCGCTCAGGTGAGAGGCCGTGAGTGCCCCGATCACCGACTTGAACCGGCCGGAGCTCTGAAGGGCGGTCTGGGCTGTGCTGAGCTGGGCGGGGTCGGACCATGCCGACCTCGGCAGCCGGAACAAAACCGCCGTGTCCTGGACGTTGGAGGCGGGAAAGTCCTTGGCGAGCACGGCTGCGCCTGCTGCCGAATCGGTTCCGGCGGGGGCATTGGTGTTGCCGAATCCGGCGGTGGTGCTGGTCAGGTTGCCGAGCGCCAGTCCCCCGAAGACCACCACCCCGCCGATGAGGATCCAGGCGGGATGTCGGACCACTCCCCCCGCCAGCCGGCTGTAGATGCTGGCTCGCGGTCGGGCCTCGGGGCGGGTGTCGGTGGGCCAGAACACGGCTCGGCCGAAGATCGCCAGCAGCGCCGGGAGCAGCGTCAAGCCCGCCAGCAGCATCAGCCCGATCCCGATCGCCAGAGCCGGCCCCAGGCTCTGGTAGAGGCCGAACTGAGCCAGGGTGAGGCTCAGCAGGGCCGCGATCACGGTCAACGCCGAGAAGGTGATCGACTCTCCCACGGTGCTGACCGCGGTGATCACGGCATCGTGGGGCGCGAGCCCTCCCCGGAGTTCCTCGCGGACCCGGAAGACCAGAAAGAGACCGTAGTCGGTTCCGGCACCCAGCACCAGGACGATCAGGATGACCTGGGTTATTACCGACACCTGGACTCCGATGTGGGTCGCCTCTGCCACCACTGGCCCAGAGAGCGCCAGGACCAGTGCCGCCGGCAGGAGGGTGACCAGGGGAGCGAGCACGGACCGAAAGGCGACCAAGAGCAGGGCCAGGATGAACAGCACCGAGAAGAGCTGGGTCAACTTCTGGGAGTTCTTGGACGACTGCTGGCTGTCGATGACGGTGGGCAGGTCGCCGGTCAGGTAGTACGTCAGCCCGGGTACGCTCGCCGCTGCGAAGCGATCTCGGATCGATGCCACCAAAGCCGGCCCACCGCCGCCTCCGAAGGCGGGAACGGCGGCCTCTATCAGGGCCTGTCTGGCCACCCCGTTGGGTGAGGTGCCGAGGTCACGGACCAGCTTGACCTTGGGCAGGTGGGAGATCTCGGCTTCGAAGCGGCTGATCGCGGCCTGGTCGCGGCTCGTGAGGGGCCCCTGGTCGCTCACCGCCACCAGGGTGGAGGCCGCGAGCTTTGAGCTCTGGAACGGGCTGGCGAGTCGGGCGGCCTTCATTGACGGAGCGGAGCTGGGCAAGAAGGCGGAGTTGCTGTCCTTGCTGACCGACGCCAGGGTTGGCAGCGCGTGGATGCAGACGATCGCGATGACCACCCATGCCAACACCACGGGCACTCGGAAGCGAACGGAGAGTCGGCCCAGGGCGGTGAAGAACCTCCTCACTGCCCGGGCTCGCTGGGTGGCTGGCGCCGGGCGCTCGGTCGGGGTCGGTTGGAGGCCTGAGCCGCCAATGGCCGCAGCAGTTGAACCAACTCCGCCATCTCGGCGTCCCCCAGCGGGGCGAGCAGCTTCGCCACCTCCTCGAGGAGCATCCGGTCCACCTCCGCCGCCGGCTCGCTCGCCCGCTCGGTCAGGCGGATCACCACCGAACGGCGGTCACCGGGATCGGCTTCTCGCTCCACCCACCCCCTGTCCACCAGGCGGTCGACCAGCTCGGTGGCGCTGCTGGCGCTGATGAGCAGATCGCGGGCCATCTCCCCCATTGAGCGGGGGCCGAGCCGGGCCAGCACCATCACCGCCTGGCGCTGGTGCGGGGTGATCGAGGCGGCCAGGTTCGCCAGATCGGTGGACTCCGCCTCGATCCTGCTCAGGACCGAGGCCCTGATCAGGCGGCTGAGCCGCCACTGGGACTCGATGAACTCTTGGACCAGCAGCTCCCGGGGGGTTGGGCCGGACGATGTCGGGCCTGCCATTCGTTTCGGAATCCGAATCACAATTTCAGAGTGTAGTCCGACAGCCGAAGTAAACCCGGGCTGAGTTCACCCTTCGTTGCTGCCTGCCGCCAGCTCCGGTTCCGTCTATACTCTGCTCGGGATTCCGATTCCCAGCTAGGGGTGCGCCGACAGGGCGCTGAGAGGCATGATGCCAACCCTGAACACCGGATCTGGTTAGTACCAGCGTCGGGAAGCCTCGTCCTGTCGGCTCCGAGCCCGTGTTTGGCCAGGAGGTGGTGATGACAGAGACGACCATCGAGAGTGACCGCCGGGAGGTGGACGCGTCGATTCCGGCCGATGACGACGAGTTCCTGCGCGTTGAGCTGAGGGGCCTGGAGCCGGTTCCAGAGCAGAGCCGTCACGGCCGGCCGCGGGAGCTGTTCTTCATCTGGGGCGGGGCGTTGGCCGATTTCTTCTCGCTCTACGCGGGAGCGCTGCTGATTTCGGCGGCTGGACTTGGTTTCTGGGACGCGGCGGTGGTCCTGATCGCCGGCGCCCTTGCCGGGGCTGCTCTGCTCGGCCTGCTCTCGGTGACGGGGGTCCGCAGCGGGGCGCCCCAGATCGTCCAGTCCCGGATGGTCTTCGGACGCCGCGGGGCGGTGGTCGGCGGGTTCCTCACCATGGTGATCGCGGTCGGCTGGTTCGCGTACGACTGCGCCATTGCCGTCACCACCACTCGCGCGCTGCCCGTCTTCCACGGCTCCTCCGACCTGATGGCGGGTCTGCTGCTGGCGGGGATCGCACTGGTCTCCTTTCTGGTGGCGGTTTACGGGCACCGCACCATCTCGGTCGTCCAGCACGTCCAGGTCCCTGCCTTCCTGATCGTGTGCGCGGCGCTGGCGCTCTTCACCTTCCCCCACTGGGATCTCTTGCGGCAGAGCCAGCTGAGCCTCGGTCCCCATCTGGCCGCGATGGCCCTGGGCTTCACCCTCACCTTCGCCCTGGTGGTCTCCTGGGTCACCTACGCGGGCGACTACTCCCGGTATCTACCCGCCCACTCCTCGTCGTGGCGAGTCGCCATGGCGAGTGGCGGGGGTACGCTGACGAGCCTGGTGGGCTGCGGACTGCTGGGCGCGGCGATCCAGACCGCGGACCCCAGCCGGCTTCTGCCCAACCTGATCGTGAGCTCGGTCCCGCTCGCCTTCGCCTACTGCTTTGCCGCCTTCATCGTGGTGGCGGAGCTCAGCTCCAACTACCTCAACGTCTACTCCGCCGCGCTGTGCGCCCTGGCCATCGGGATCAGGCTCAGGCGCTGGGTGGCGGCGACGGTCGTGGGGGTGGTCGGAAGCCTGATCGCCAGCCTGGTGCTGTTCGCCGGCAGTGGCTTCCAGGGCAACTACGTCAACTTCCTCACCCTCACCTACGTCTGGTTTCCAGCCTGGGCGATGGTTGTGATCCTCGACAGCTATCGGAGCGCCCGCAGCCCGGACCCGCGTCAGCTGGTCGCGCGTCGCGGCTACTGGTTCCAGGGCGGATTCCGTTGGCCAACGCTGGCGGCGTTCGGGGTGGGGACCCTGGCGACGATCCTCTTCTTCAACGAACCCCCGCCGCCGGGGGAGTGGGGGTTCGTCTCACCCCTGGCCCAGCGGCTGTTCCTGGGCCAGCCCGCGGACATCAGTGGCCTGGTGGGGCTGCTGGTGACCGCCCTCGCCTACCTGCTGCTGCACCGGCTGGAAGCTGGGCGCGTGCAGACTCCCCGGGTCGCCTACCGATGATGCCGGCCACCGACTTCCCCCGCACCACGATCGCGGCCACCGTGGCCGGCACCGACAGCGGCGGTGGGGCCGGGATCCAGGCCGATCTCAAGAGCTTTGCCGCCTGCGGGGTGTACGGGGTGAGCGTCGCGGTCGCCCTCACGGCTCAGAACACCCTGGGGGTGCTGGCGGTTCACGGCCTGCCCCAGGAGTTCCTGATCGCCCAGTTCGAGGCGCTGGACCAAGACCTGCGTCCACGAGCCGTCAAGACCGGCATGCTCTTCTCTGCGGCCCACATCGCCACCGTCTGCCAGCAACTGCGCCAGCGCTCCTGGGGGCCGCTGGTGGTGGACCCGGTCATGGTGGCCAAGAGCGGGGCCAGCCTCCTGGAGCCGGACGCGGTGGCGATCATGCGAGAGCAGCTGATCCCGATGGCCCAGGTGGTGACCCCCAACTGGCCCGAGGCCGCGGCGCTGACCGGCCGGCGGGTCGAGTCGGAGGAGGAGGCCATCGCCGCCGGACAGGCGATCCTGCAGATGGGTGCGGCCGCGGTGGTGGTCAAAGGCGGTCATGCCCCCGGGCCGCCAACTGACGTGCTCGTCTCCGATCAAGGGCTGGTGCGCCTCCCGGGCGAG
>JAKABA010000247.1 GCA_021802115.1 bacterium
CGAGCGCAGCCACGCGGTGCTGATGGAGCGCGGGGTGAGCCGCATCAGCCCCTTCATGGCGCCGATGATGATCACCGACATGGCGGCCGGCCTGATCGCCATCGAGATGCAGGCGGGCGGCCCCAACTACGCGGTGGTGTCCGCGTGCGCCAGCGGCGCCCACGCTCTGGCGGACGCCGCCGAGGTGATCCGCAGAGGGGACGCCGTGGCGATGATCGCCGGCGGCGCCGAGGCGGGCATAACCCCGTTGCTGATGGGCGCCTTCTGTCAGATGAGCGCGCTCAGCCGTCGCAACCACGAGCCGGAGCGCGCCTCCCGGCCCTTCGACACCGGCCGGGACGGGTTCGTGATGTCGGAGGGGGCGGTCGTCATGGTGCTGGAGGAGATGGAGCACGCCACGGCCCGCGGCGCCGTGATCTGGGGGGAGCTCCTGGGAGCAGGGTCCAGCGCGGACATGTACCACTTCACAGCCCCGGACCCGAGCGGCCGCGGTGCCGCCCGAGCGATGGCCGCGGCGCTGAAGCACGCCCAGCTAAGCCCCGAGGCCGTCGGCTACATCAACGCCCATGGCACCTCCACCGCCCTCGGGGACATCGCGGAGACCCTCGCCATCCACCAGGTCATGGGCGAACACGCCGCCCGGGTGGCGGTCAGCTCCACCAAGTCCATGACCGGGCACCTGCTGGGGGCCGCGGGAGCGATGGAGGCGGCCGTCTGCCTGCTGGCGATGCAGCGGGGCATGATCCCGCCCACGATCAATCTCGAGGATCAGGACCCTCGCTGCGACCTCGACTACGTACCCAACATGGCCCGCCGAGCCGAGGTGAGGGTGTCCCTGTCGAACTCATTCGGGTTCGGGGGCCACAACGCGTGCCTCGTCCTCGGCCGCGGCGACGCCTAGACCCCATTCAAGGAGACGCCCGCTTGTCCGATCCAACGACCGACCAACCCCTCGACTTCGCGGACCTGCAACAGCTGGCCGGGGAGATCCTGGGAGTGGACCCCGAACGCGTCCAGATGGATGTCAGCTTTGCCCGGGACCTCGCCGCCGACTCCCTGGACCTGGTGGAGCTGATCATGGCGATCGAGGATCGCTATCAGGTGAGCCTTCCCCCGGAGGAGCTCGAGCAGATGAAGAAGGTGGGACAGCTCTGGGACTACCTCTTGGAGCACCGAGCCGCGCCATGACCATGACTGCGGTCAGCCCCACCCCGCCGGTGGCGCTGCTCTTTCCAGGCCAGGGGGTGCAGCGCCCGGGGATGGGATTGGAGCTGGCCCGGCGATTCCCGGAGGCGGCCCGGGCGCTGGAGCGCGCCGAGGAGGTCCTGGAGATGCCGGTCAGGCGGCTCTGCTTCGAGGGGCCCCCGGCGGAGCTGCTGCGCACGGAGAACATCCAGCCCTGCCTGGTGGCGGTGTCCTACGCCGCCTTCGAGGCCTACCGCCGGACCTTCGGCGTCGATCGGATAGCGGTGGTCGCGGGCCACAGCCTGGGTGAGTTGAGTGCCCTGGCGGCGTCGGGGGCGGTGACCTGGGAGGAGGCGCTGGTGCTGGCGCGAGAGCGCGGCCGTCTGATGGCCGACGCCGCCTCCAGCAGCCCGGGCAGGATGCTGGCGATAGTCGGCCTTTTGGAGCCGCAGGTGGAGGAGATCCGCCAGCTGGCAGCGCGGGCGGGAGGCATCTGGCTGGCCAATCTCAATTCACCCAACCAGTTCATCCTGAGCGGGGAGGCCGCCGCCATCGGGGTTGCCGAGTCGCTGGCCAACCAGGCCGGGGCCCGCCGGGTGGTGGTTCTGGACATCCCGCTTGGCGCTCACTCTCCGCTGATGGCTCGGGCGGCGGCCAGACTGGCCGAGACGGTCCGGGCGCTGCCTCTCAAGGCGCCCCAGATCCCGCTCATCGGAAACGGGAGCGGGTTCGTGCTCCACTCCACGGCCTCGATCCGCTCCGAGCTGGTCGGGCATCTGCTGCGCCCGGTGCTCTGGGCGCGCACGATGGCGGCGATGCAGCGGCTGCGCATCGCCACGGTCGTCGAGCTGGGGCCGGGAAGGGTGCTGGCCAGCCTGGCCGCCAAGCACATGGCGGGGGTGGCCACCTGGACTGTGGACGAGCTGCTCCTGGACGGCCAGGAAGCCTAGGTGGACCTGGACCTCTCCGGCCGCAGGGCCCTGGTCACGGGCGGTGGCAAGGGCATCGGCAGCGCCATCACCGCCGAGCTGGCGGCGATGGGGGCCCAGGTGGTGGTCAACTACCTCGCCGACGAGGCCGCCGCCAGCGCCGTGGCGGCCGGGCTGCGAGACGTCACCATCCACCAGGCTGACATCGGGGACCCGGCCCAGGTGGCCGAGCTCTTCATGCGCCAGGGGCCGTTCGATGTCGTGGTCAACAACGCGGGGATGCTGAGGGACCGGCTCCTGCTGCGGATGACCGCTGAGGACTGGGACCAGGTGCTGCGCACCGACCTCAGCGCCGGCTTCCACGTCACCAAGGCCGCCGTGCCGCACATGATGAAGCAGCGCTGGGGACGGATCGTGAACATCAGCTCCATCGTCGGCTTGGGCGGCAACCCCGGCCAGGCGAACTACGCGGCCGCCAAGGCCGGCCTGATCGGCCTCACCAAGTCGGTTGCCAAGGAGCTCGGCTCGCGGGGGATCACCTGCAACGCGGTGGCGCCCGGCTACGTGCTGACCGAGCTGACCGCCAGCTCGATCTCCGCGGAGGTGCTGCAAGAGCTCATCCGCCTGACGCCGCTGCGGCGGGCGGGAACCACCGCGGAGATCGCGGCCGCGGTGGCCTTCCTGTGCAGCCCGGCGGCATCATTCATCACCGGCGAGGTGGTGGTGGTCGACGGCGGCCTCTCGGCCTGACCGACGGTCAGCCGCGCAGCGCGGAGACGGCCCCGGCCACCGCAGCCGCCGGGTCCGTCGCCTGCCCGGCCATCTCCACCAGCAGGCTGCCCACCGCCACGGCGTCGGCCAGACCCGCCAGCGCTAGAACCTGGTCGCGACGCCTCACCCCGAAACCCAGGGCCAGTGGCAGGTCGGTTTGGGCCCGGGCGCGCCTGAGCAGCGCGGGCCCCTCGTCCTCCTCCCCAGCGCTGGAGCCGGTCACGCCGGTGCGGGAGACGCAGTACAGAAAGCCGGTGGCGAGCGCGGCGGCCTGGCGGATGCGGGGGTCGGGAGTGGTGGGCGCGACCATGGTCGTCACCGCCAGCCCAAAGCGAGCAGCGGCCTGCCTCAGCTCCCCCATCTCCTCGAGGGGCAGATCGGTGACCAGAACCCCGTCGACGCCACTCTCCGAGGCCTGGCGTGCGAAGTCGCCCAGCCCCATCCGCAGGAGCGGATTGAGGTAGGTCATCACCACCAGCGGTATCCCGAAGCCGGCGGCCCTGGCCGCGCGTATCTGGGCCAGCGCCAGCGGCACCGTCATCCCGTTCTCAAGCGCCCGCTGCCCCGCGGCCTGGATGACCGGCCCGTCGGCAAGAGGGTCTGAGTAGGGAAGCCCGAGCTCCACCAGCGCCGCGCCGGCCCCCTGAGCCGCCAGCAGCATCGCCCCGGCGGAGTCCAGGTCGGGGAAGCCGGCCATGAGATAGGGGATGATCCGGGGCACACCACCGGTGGCAGCCGGCAGCGCCCGGCGGATCCGGGCCTGGGACCCGACCTCGGGATCACCCACCGGCGTCCTCCGCCAGCACGGTGTCGAGGTCCTTGTCGCCCCTTCCGCTCAGGCAGACCAGGACCGGGCCACCGTCGGCCGGCGGAGAAGTCAAGGCCTGGTGGATAGCGTGCGAGGACTCCAGCGCCGGGATGATGCCCTCCAGCCGGCAGAGCAGGTGGAAGGCGGCCAGCGCCTGGCGATCGTCGACCACGGAGTAGGTGGCGCGGCCGGCGCGGTTGAGCCAGGCGTGCTCCGGGCCCACCCCCGGGTAGTCGAGGCCGGCCGAGACGCTGTGGGTGGGGAGCACCTGCCCGTCCTGGTCCTGGAGCAGGAAGGAGCTCGCGCCATGGAGCACCCCCGGGCTTCCCAGGTTGAGGCTGGCCCCGTTATCGCCCGGCCCGGCGCCGCGACCACCGGCCTCCACCCCCAGCAGCTGGACGTCCCTGTCGTCCAGGAATCCGGCGAAGATTCCGATCGCGTTGCTGCCGCCGCCGACGCACGCGACCACCCGCGACGGCAGGCGCCCGGCCTGCTCCAGCATCTGCCGCCGGGCCTCCACTCCGATCACGGACTGCAGGGTCCGCACCAGCCAGGGATAGGGGTGAGGACCCACCACCGACCCGATCACGTAGTGGGTGTCGCGAACATTGGTCACCCAGTCGCGGATCGCCTCCGAGGTGGCGTCCTTGAGAGTGCGGGAGCCGCTGTCCACCGGCCTCACGGTCGCCCCCAGGAGCCGCATCTTGGCGACGTTGACCGCCTGCCGCCGGATGTCCTCGGAGCCCATGTACACGACGCACGGCAACCCCATCAGGGCGCAGGCGGTGGCGGTGGCCAGGCCGTGCTGGCCCGCCCCGGTCTCGGCCACGATGCGGTGCTTGCCCATGCGGCGAGCCAGCAGCAGCTGGCCCAGCGCGTTGTTGAGCTTGTGGGCGCCGGTGTGGAGCAGGTCCTCGCGCTTGAGCCAGATCGGGAAACCGGCGTGCTCGGAGAGCCGGGCCGCGAAGTAACAGGGAGTGGGCCGGCCCGCGTAGTCGCGCAGGAGGAGGCTGAGCTCGTCCAGGAAGCCCTGGTCGGCGAAGGCCGAGGTGGCCTCCTCGATGAGCTCCCCCAGGGCTGGGACCACCGTCTCGGGCACGTAGCTGCCTCCGAAGTCTCCATACCTTCCCGACTGGGGTGGCGGTGTGACCAGGAGCAGGCCGGGATCGCTCATGGTCACTCAGTTTGCGGGATCGCCGCGGCGGCGGCGCCAGCCCTCTGGACGTAGGCCGCCACCAGCTGCGGGTCCTTGATCCCGGGGCTGGCCTCCAGCCTGGAGCTGGCGTCCACCCCGTATGGCCTCACCGCCGTCACCACCTCGGCCACATTGTCGGGCCCGATGCCGCCGGCCAGCCAGACCGGCCGGTGCGCGGCCAGCGCGGCGGCGACGCCCAGGTCGGGCAGCTGCCCGGTGCCCCCCGAGCCATCCGCGTCCAGGTGGTCGAAGAAGACGGGAAGGTCGGGCCACCAGTCGATCTCGAGGTGGGGGCCCAGGTCCCCTACCCCGAGGTAGGGCCAGGCGGCGGCGCCGAGCTCCCCGGGCAGGGTGCGGGGGCAGCTGCGCAGGCGCAGCTGGACCGCGGTCAGCTCGAACTCCTCCACCAGCCTCCGCAGCTCCTCGAGCGAGCGGTCGACCACCACTCCCACGCAGTCCGCGCGGCCGCTCGCAAGTCGGGAGATCGCCCGCGCGCGGCGGCGGTCCACCCGGCGCGGGCTGGAGTCGTGAAAGACCATCCCGATGGCATCGGCCCCAGCCTCCAGCGCGGCCTCGGCGTCCTCCTCTCGCGTGATCCCGCAGACCTTGACCCTCACGGGTGGGCCCCGGCGACCGTGAGCCGGCGCAGAG
>JAKABA010000248.1 GCA_021802115.1 bacterium
TGAGACCACCCCGGAGGCCGCCGCCCGCGGGGGGCCGACCCGGTCGGCGGAGTCAGCTCCGCGGCGAAAGTCGGAGTAGTCGTTGGCGTAGTTGACGCCGAACTGGAGGGCGACGGCCACCACCAGGGCGCCCAGGCTCCGCGCCCAACTGACCTGACCGAGGTGGGCGGCGACCGCGATCCCGACCACGACCGGAGAGACCGAGGCGGCCAGGGTGGCGGGGCGGGAAGCATGCCACCACACCCGGGCGGCGGTGAGCGGAGCGTCCGGGTGCAGCTTGGGCGGCACGCTCTGGGCGCTCACCGCCCTAACCTCCTTGCCCGACCCGGCTGCACCATACGCATGCGGGCAGGGTACCGAGCCGGATCCAGGGAGCGGTCGGGTGTGATCAGCTGCCCACGAAGCTGGGGGGGCCGGCGTCGAGGGGGGCGGCCCGGTCGAAGGCGGTGAGCGGGGCCACCCCGGTGCCGTCCTGGTTGGCCAGGAAGAGGTTAGTGAACCCCGCCGCCTGCCGGGTGAAGGCCAGCAGCCGTCCGGGGTCGTCCACCGCCGTGGCGATGGGGTACTGGCCATGGCTCGCGCCCACCACCGGGGTCACCTGCTCGGTGGTCGGGGACAGCGCCTCCAGGCTGCCGCTGGCGGTGCGCAGCAGGACCGCGCCGGAGCTCAGAAACGCCAGGGGATCACCGGCGGAACGGCGGAGCAGCCGCATCGGCGCCACCACGTTGGCGGGCTGGTAGAGCCAGATCGCGGGGAGCGCTGAGGTCCCGACGGCGAACGCCAGGGCGGTGCCCTGCTGGTTCCAGACCGGGTCGCTCTCCACCCCGGCATTGGAGGTGCCGATGTAGGTGACCGCGCGCAGGTCGGGGCTGAGGAGGGCGATCCTGGAGGGGGTGCCGGTGCGGGTCGCGACCGCGGCCAGCACCGAGCTGTCGGGCCGCCAGGCCAGCGGCCCGCCCAGAGCGGCCTGGGCACTCAGGGTCACCGAGACCTTGGTGGCCACGGTGTACACCCGCAGGGCCCCGCCCGCGAGGAAGGCCAGCTGCTGGCTGTTGGGACTCCACAGCGCCACGGTGCTGGCGGTGCTGCCCAGCACCGCCGCGCTCTTGCCCGTCGCCAGATCGGTCACCTGGATCCCCTGCTTGCCGGCGAGCTCGGTGGCCAGGTACTGCCCGTCCGGCGCGACCCAGGCGAAGGTGTAGTGCTTGCCCGCAGGAGCGGTCGTCAGGAGCCGCACCGAGGGAGGGTCGCCCGGTACCTCGGGCAGGGAGGCAGCCAGCACCTCGGTGTAGTCGGTGGGGCTGGGCCCGGCGGCGAAGTCGATCGTGGGGGTGCTCCCCAGCCGGCCCACCGTGAACACCACCCGCGCCCCCGTCTGGAGGCGGTTCCCGTCGGTGTCCTTGGCCGTCGTCCCGACCGTGAGGGTGTAGGTGGTCCCGGGGGCCAAAGGGCGGACCGGGTTGAGCAGGTAGCGGCCCGGGACCCGGGGGTTGGCTGAGAGGGTATAGCCCCCCGGGGGCCTGGGCGTGAGGGTGACCGCAGCCGCCACCGACTGTTGGTTCATCGCCCGATCGAAGTTGACCGCCACCGCCTGGTCGGGCCCCACCACCCCGTGGTTGGACGGATAGGTCGAGCTCAGAGACGGCCCCCCCTCGGTGGAGAAGCCCCAGGAGTGGGAGAGCGAGTTGACCGCTCCCTGGGCGGAGCTGATCCCCCCCGCCAGGTTCACCCGGTAGGTGGTGACCGTGGCCAATGGGTGCCCGGGGTGGACCAGCCGCATGATCATCCCCCCATCGCTCCAGATGAAGTGGCAACCCGTGGGCCTGCCCGCGATCGCCCGCTTGATGTCGCACCCCGGGGCCGGCCGCCCGCGGCGGCTGCGCAGCGACAACCGGACCTCCACCGAGTGCTCGTTCATGGGGACGCTGAACACGATCTCGATGGGGACGTTGGTGTGCACCCCACCCTGGCTGGGAGGGGGCAGCACGTCTGTGATCTGCGGAGGAGGCAGCGGACCGCAGCCGGCGAGCGCGGCGGCGGTCAGCGCCGCCAGCACCGCCAGGCCCACCAACCGCGAGCGCGGGCCGGTGCGCCGCTTGGGGACGCGGCGGCGACCCTTCGGCCAGCTCATCGGCGAACCGCTAGCGCAGGCTCCCCGGCGCCGGGTGGGAGCCCCTCCCTCCGGCGAAGCTCTCAGCCGAGCTCCGACAGATCCAGCGCCGGCAGGGGGGGCGCCGGCGCGGCCACCACGTCGATCCGAGCCTCCCGGTCCGCGCAGGCGGTGGCCGCGATCTGGGGACCGTCGGTCAGCTCAGGAGCGGTGCTGCCGTAGCTGCCCCTGACGCTGCCGTCGGTGAGCAGCGCCACCGCCACCTGGTCTCCCTGGCTCACCAGCACCCCGCCGCTCACGCGCTGGTCGCCGATGTACTCGAGCAGTGCCTCGAAGTCGACGATGCGGGCGGGCAGGTTGACAAAGGCGGTGGTCGCCACGATCAGGCTGGCGACGGAGGTCGCCAGCTCGGCGGGAAGTTCGACGGCGTCGATGAGCCCGCGGCCCAGGGCAACCTGCCGAGTCAGCTCCTGGAGCGCGGTCTTGCCCCTGCGGTAGTTGCCCTCGGAGCGCTGCTGGGCCTGGATCACCGACCCCTCTCGGAAGAGGATGTGGCCAAGGCTGCGGTCGTCGCCCTCCCCGTGGACGCTGACAAACCCCGAGAACCCGTCCTGGCTCAGAGTCTTGAGGAGCATGGGAAAGTTGAGGAAGGAGGCCTTGAGTCCGGAGTGCAGGCTGGAGCCGCCGGGCATCGGAACCATCAGTGCCAGCTGGCTGCGGGTGGCACCGGCGACCGGCTTGGGCGCCGCAGGCGCGGGCCGTGGGGCCGGCCGCGGGGGGGCGGAGGCCGAGGCACCCGCCGTGGTGACGGGTCTCACCGAGCCGCCGGTCAGGTTCGGGGGGACCGCGCCCGCGACAGGAGCCGACGGTGGGGCCTGCGGCGGAGGGCTCTGGAAGGGCGCGATGTCGGTCATGTCCTCGCCTTCGACCTCCTCGGTGCCATCACCGTGTGGCCAGACCTCGGCCGGCTCGCCGCCCCCGACTGGCGGGGCCGTCGCGTACGCAGGCTGTCCCACCGCCAAAGCCGGGGTGGCGGATACGCGGTCCGACGCCGTCGCGCCCGCCCGCCACCTGGAGACCAGCTCCTCCGTCGAGCTGTTGATGGTCTCCTCGGGAGGGAGCTTCGCCCTGGGGTTGAAGGCGTACTCGCCACGGGACCAGTCGAGGGCGGTCATCACCGCGTCCTCGCCCTGCTCCTGGTCGGAGACGGCGTGGAAAAGGTGCCCGAACAGGAAATGGAGGGCGCACTCGCGGCCGTCGCTCTCCAGGGAAAGGGTCCCGGTGGCCCGGTCGTGCTGCATGCTCTGAAGCAATTCAGCCACCGTCGACGGCCCGATGATGCCCTGGTTCTGCAAGGTGCGAAGTCACTCCTCTCGGCCCGATACTGGCCCCGGACCGACCCTCCCCGGTTGGTCGGCGAGATACTAGCATAGGTGATCGGGTCAGTCCCGGCCCGATCGCGAGTCGGAGGGGCCAGTCTGCCAGAATTGCGCGGTTGATCGGGGCACAGGAGACCGTGGACCAGGCGGCGGAGTGGGACCGGAGGCTGCGTGCCTGGCCGGCCGCGAGCCTGCTGCAGTCCTACGCGTGGGGATCGGTGCAGGAGCGCTCGGGGTGGGGGCTGACCCGGCTCGAGGTTGCGACCGCCAAGGGCACGCTCCCCGTGCTCGCGCTCTTCGCGCGGGTGTGGCCCGGCGGGCCCCTCAGGGTCTACGTCCCCCGCGGACCCGCCTGTGCGGCGGGGGACCACGACTCGTTCTCCAAGGTGGTGGAGGCTCTTCAGGCGCTGGGGGCGTCCCTGGGCGCCCTGGTGGTGGAGATGGAGGTTCCGTGGGAGCAGTGCGAGGTCGGGGCGGACCACCCGCTGCTCAAGTTCACCCGCTGCCGCGCGCGCCAGCCGCTGGCGACCTCGGTGGTCGACCTCCGGCCGGAGCCGGAGCAGATCCTCGCCGGCTTCCACTCCAAGACCCGCTACAACGTGCGCCTGGCGGAGCGGCGTGGGGTCGAGGTGGCGCCGGTGACTTTGGCCGAGCTCAACTCGTGCGTGCGCGCCACCGAGCGGCGGCAGGGGATCCATCTGCCCTCGGAGCGGCACCTGAGCACGGTCATCGAGATCCTGGGGGAGCGGGCCCTGGCGCTGGGCGCCAGGGTGGGCGAGGAGGTGGTGGCGGCCGTCCTTTTGGCGCGCTTCGCGGATCAGGTGGTCTACCTCTATGGAGGGGGGACCGAGCGGCACCGGCAGTTCATGCCCAACCACCTGCTGCACTGGCGCGCGATGATGCTCGCACGCGAAGCCGGCTGCCGCAGTTACGACTTGTGGGGGATCCCCGAGGATGACCGCCCCGACCATCCCTGGCATGGGCTGGCCCAATTCAAGCTCGGCTTCGGGGGCGGCCGCGTTGATTACGCGGGCTGCTGGCAGCAGTCGCTGCGCCCCCTCGGGGGACGGATCATGATCATGGCGGACGGGGTCCGCAGCAAGCTCAGGAGGCCGCGGTGAGAAGAGACGTCCGGGGTGAGGAGGACAGCTACTTCCCGACCTATGAGGAGCTGGCCGCGGATCTGCTCGACGGGCTGGAGCGGGCCGGGCTGGTGGTCCAGGACGAGGGCCACGAGCTGGAGCCCAGCACCGGGGAGCGGACCTTTCAGTGCTCGGTGCGCCTGGCCGCCAGCGAGCCTCCCCACCGGTACCTGGCCAGCCTGCACTTCCATTGGGACGCGCTCCTCACCTACCTGGGGAGCTATGGGCCGGGCAGTGAGTGCGAGCTCTACCACGAGGAAGATGAGGAGTGCTCGCATCAGCGGGCCCATCCCGCGGTCGAGCTGGTGGGGGAGTTCGACCTCGGCGATGGCGGCTACCCGCTGCGTGAACTGGGGGAGGTTCAGGCCTGGATCGAGACCGTCGAGGGCCTGCTGGCCCGCTCGCTCCCCCCCCAGGAGAACCGGGTGGTGCGGGTGGGGCTGACCGTGAAGGAGGGGACCGCCTGGGTGGACCGCTTTGCCGCCGAGCAGGTGTGGTTGCTCGACCTGGTCGAGCCCCCGGAGCTGGCGCCCATCTGCGACACCATCAAGGCGACCCTGAAGGCCACCCCCTCCCTGGCGGACCGGCTTCCCCTCTGATCGGCACCGGCCGGCGCCAACTGCCCGTGAGCCGCCGGCGGGCCAGCTCCCCGAGGGGGAGGGTCTCCCCGGGCAGCTTCCATCGGGGAACCAGCGCCGCGGCGCCAGCCAGCAGGTGGGGACGCTCCAGGAGTGCGGGGTGGGGCAGCCGGAGCCAGGGAACCGAGGAGGATAGCTGCTCCACCAGGACCACGTCCACGTCCAGGGTGCGCGGCCCCTTGTCGATCCGCCGCCGCCGTCCGGCCGCCCGCTCTGCCCGCTGGGCCAGCTCCAGCCAGCCCGGTCCGTCCCGGCGGCCCTCG
>JAKABA010000249.1 GCA_021802115.1 bacterium
GGGCTGGTACCCCATCGTCGCCGCCTGCGCCTGACCCGAGCTTCTGCTCAGGTCTCCGCCACGACGGTCTGGGTCACGGGAGGCGGCGCTGCCTTGACTCGGTTGGCCAGCACCGATCCAGCCAGGATCAGAAAGAACCCGAAGCCGATGCCGGCGGTGAAGCGTTCGTGCAGCACGGCGGCGCCCAGGGTCACCGCCACGGCGGGATTCACGTAGGTGATGACGGTCGCCCTGACCGCCCCGATCGAAGCTATCAGCTGGAAGAAGAGGATGAAGGCGGCGGCGGTGCAGACGACCCCCAGGACCAGGATGGCCGCCAGCACCCGTTGCGGTGGCAGGGATCGGGGTGCGGCGATGATGGCGACGGGGAGGTATCCCAGGGCGCACAGCCCCAAGGACGCCGCCACCACCCCCAGGCTGGGCAGATCGGCCAGCCGGCGAGCCAAGATCTGGGGGCCGGCCGCATAGCACACGATCACGGCGGCCATCTCCAGACCCGCCACCACGGTCATGGTTCTGAAGTCGAAGCCAAGAACCGCCACCACTCCCGCCAGTCCGACCAGGAGTCCTGACAGTTGGACCCTGCCCAAGCGCTCCCGCCGACCCGCCACGGCCACCATCACGGTCCCCACCAGCGGAACCGCCGCGACCAGGAGGCCGGCCAGCGAGCTGGTGATCCGCGTTTCCGCCTCCGAGAGCAGGAGCCAGGGCACGGCGATCTCCACCACCGTGTAGGCCAGCAGCGGCCGCCAGCGGCGCAGAAGCGGGGAGAGCTGCCCACGCAGGTGGGCGATGGGCAAGAGAAGGATCGCTCCAATGGCGGTGCGGCCGAAGACCAGGAAGACCGGGGAGACACTGACCACCGAGACCCGGATCAACAGATAGGGGAGCCCCCACACGATCGACATCGCCGCAAACAGCAGCCATCCCCGCCTGGTCATGCCTGCAATTGTCGGGGGCTGCCCCGACTGCGGATGCGGACCCGATCAGCTCTGGCGTTGCGTGCGCCCCGCGTCCCACATGACGAACCTCTGGGCCCTGGTCGCAGAGCTGGCGATCCGCCTGGTGGCTCATCACATCCGGCGGCTAGCGGGCGATCGAAGAGTTCTGGGGTATCGCCTTCGATCAGGCGCCGTCAGCATGTAGACAGCCATCTGCCTCGCGCACCATCGCGTCGAGTTCGGGGTCGTGGCCGATCGCCCTCACTTCTTGAGCGCAGCGGCAGGCGACTGCCATCTTGGCGGCCCATTTGAGCGCGTCCTCGCGCGATGGCACCTCGACGACCGTAAGTCCGCTGACGAACTCCGGGTATGGTCCGTCGCTGACCGTCCCATCGGTCGCCACGATGCTCGCCCTCTGGTCGTCAAGTCCGCCGGCAAGTACGTAGACGCCGGCGTCCAGAGCCTCCTGGATCACCGCATGGGCGGCCTTGGCCACAGCGGCCATGTCCTCGTCGGGGATGTGGTCCATCGCGTGAACACCGAAGGAAATCAGGTACTGGGTCATCCCATGCCTCCCTTGTCCCGGCGGCTCACCCGGGGCCAAACCCTGCACGAACGCCTCCCCAGCTGCGAGCAGCAGCTAGCTTTACACAGCACCGCATGAAGTAGCTGAGTCGGCCATTCCTGCCGCCTCCCCGATGCGCGAGTCAAAAGGGCGTTGCGCCTGGCTCCGAGCGCCGGCCTCGGGCCACCCAGGGCGGCGGCCGCGGCGAGCGATCACGTGAGTCAAGGCGGCCAGGCGTCGGAAGGGATCGCGTCGGCCAGCTTCTGCCTCAGCCTCCAGGATCGCCCCGATCTCCGCTGGCGCCTCTACATCACCCCAATGGTCGGTGAACAGTCGGACGCCGTACCACGCGACGGGCTCTGCACCGGCAACGGAGAGCGCCGCCAGCACCTCCTCGGGATCGTCGCTACGCGCCCCCTCCACGCCCAGGCGGTTGGTGTACGACCGGCGTTCAAAGGCGGTCACGGCCCCTTCCCAGTCGCCGGCCATGGCCGCGCGGAGCGCGAGGTTGTTCCGGTTCTTCGACAGTACGGATACGAGGCCACCGGGACGGCAGGCCGCCACCAGCGCGCGGACTGCCTCGGTGAGGGAAGGCAAGTACATGACCACGCCGTGGCAGCACACTACGTCGAAGTCCGTGCCAGCCCGGCTCCAGTCGCCGATGCCACCTTGGCGTAGCTGCACTCGGCTCTGGACCTCGTGCTCCTCTGACTCCAACGATTCCCTCGCCATGCGGAGCATCTCTTCAGAGGGATCGAGACCAACCACCTCGTAGCCCGCGCGGGCGAGGCGGACAAGCTGAGTCCCCTGCCCGCAGCCGACATCGAGCACTCTAAGGGCGGCGCCTGATGCTGGATCTGGGAGCTGGGTCATCAGCTGGCGATGGACCAGCTCCTGCCGCACGACATCACGCACCAGACCGAGCCGCGCTTGCCAAGCAGGAACGGCGCGTGCGAAACCAGCAGCGCCCGGGGCTGCCTTTGCCATGCGCAGATTATCGCCCGCCCGCGCCACCTCGGTGAGGTGTGCCGGCTATCGCCAAATTTCAGCGTCTTCGCAATGTCCGCGTGACGCCTATCGCATGAGTCACGGGCGTCATTCAAGTTGGGGGATCTCCAGTCCATCACTGGCAGCGAACGTGTCACCGTCACATGCCCTTGCTGCTGCTTCCGCGGATTGCGATCGGTCGTTGCCCGGCCGGGTGCCGGGGTGGGTGATGGTGGCCTCACGATGCAGCGGGCAGCCGGCCGGCCGAAGCCGAAAGCCGGCGCTGAGTGGGCGCGCCGCTGCTGCAGGCAGTGGCTGAATCGGCGCTGCCCATGGCGAGGACCGGATGTCTGCGCCCACGCGTCCTCACTCACCGCTCTGGCTCCAAGCTCCCTCGCATAGGATCAGCCACACGCCCACCCGTCCCAGGGGGAGCGCGGACAGTCCGTCGCGGATGAGATCCGCCCGTCGCTGCTTGTCAACCACACGATTCCCGAACAACTTGGTGCGGACTTCGACAACGACATCAAGATCACCGACATCGAAAGCGGACCTCTTCCGGAACCGGATCTCGAGGTCGCCCGGGCCCAGCCGCCCAGTCCAAGGTTCCTCCGGGCACTCAACCGCCTCGCTGACCAGGTCCGGAAGCACCTCGGCAAGACGACGGAGCGTCTCCTCCCCCACCGATTCGTCGTGGGTGACATCGATCAGCGGCACTGCCGCAGTTTCGCAGAGCCTCGGTCCTTTCGGCATCGGTGGTCACCCTTGACGACTTCGTCCGGCTCGAAATGGGATCTCCTGCCGCTACCCACCCGCCCCAGCAGTCCGCCATTACGACTGTGAGATAGACCGCCGCGGCCGGGCGCCCCACTTCCAAATCGCCTCGGGGAGTAGCCCTCGGGTGAGCCCACGAGCCAAACTGGGGCCGTGACCGAGGGAGTGTGGCTAATCACCGGAGCACAGGGTTCCGGCAAGTCGACCGTCGCCGACCTTCTCGCGCGAAGATTCGAACGAGGTGTGCATGTCCGGGGCGGCCAGTTCTACCGCTGGGCTCTCTCTGGCTGGGTTCATTTCGATGACCGCGAGCGGCAAGCGGAGGCCCGGCGTCTTCTTGAGCTCCGGTACCGACTCTCGGCGATGGTTGCCGACGAGTACGCGTCGGCCGGGTTTGCCGTGGTCGTGCAAGACAACATCTACGGCAGCGATGTGGTGCGCTGGCTGGAAAGCGTGAGGACGAGGCCCCGGCACCTCGTGGTGCTCCGGCCGCGGCCGGATGTCGTCGCCGCCCGCGATGAGCAGCGTCGTCGGCTCACGGGCAAGGTCGCCTACCGTGGCGACTTCACCGTGTCCAAGAACGATCTGGACCTGGCCTCCACTCCGCGGCACCTGGGCCTGTGGGTCGACACCTCCGATCAGACTCCCGAGCAGACAGTGATGGAGGTGTTGACGAGGCGCCGGGAAGCGCAGGTCCACTGAAGCCTTACAGGTCCCCCTTGCGCACGACGCCACTGCCGAACTGGGTCGAGTGGAAGCCATCACTAAGCCCGCTGCGACGAGCGCCGCCCGAGCCGAAACGACAGCTGCGCGGCGATCCCGAGCGCGCAGCAATCACCTTCGCCCGGCACGACCGTGCGGGCACCCGCAGTATGCGCTACTCGTCGGCGGTGTTTGCTGGCCGCGGCTCTCGCCCTTGTAGCTGACGCCACGCTCGGATGGCGGCGCCCCCGTCCAGCGTGGGGATCGGAGTCAAAGCAGCGCAGGTGAACAAGACGTTCAGCCAGCCCAAATAGGCCAGAGCCCGAATTCGTGGGTGCCGACGGTGCAGCTTCAGGGCACCAATGCCGAGAAGGAGATTCCCAGCGGGGCCGCCGAGCGCCCGGAGCAGGTGGACGGTGGCTGGTAACGGCGGTTCCTCTGGATACGTGTTGTACGCGAGCGTCGCGGTGAAGACCACGCCCCTCATCGGCGCTCCGACTGACCTGGCCGCTGCGATGGTCCCGATCTGATGAGCGATCATGCTCAACCCGGTCAGCCCAGCGAAGCCCAGTCCGGCCACTGTGGGTCCAGTTCTGGACCGGCCTGGGACCACTCTCGCCATGATCTGGCCAAGGACGGTCAGCCATCCGATGCTGATCCAAGCAGACCTGGTGGCTAACCAATCAGTACCCAAAGCCCGAACGATGAGCTGGGGGTCGGCTGCCGCCATGTCTTCGAGGACGTAGGGAGGCGGGTTCGGGGGCTCCGCCAGCAGTCGGTCGCGCAGCCCCGTCATGGGCAAAACATTACAACTCACGATCCTGATGGCACCGGGCCCCGGGCTGCCGATCCGGGTGTCGGTGCATCGGGTACTCGCCGCATCGATGAGTGCCCCGGGCGTTCCCGCTGGTCCGAGCGTGACGTGGACCGGGGTGAGACCCTGCGGCGCCTTCAGCCGCCGACTCCGCGGCGAAAAAAGCCGGGTTGGCCCACCTTCCTGCGGCGACCAACCCGCCGTCCCGTCGCCCCCCGGCCCTGGGGGAGCACGAGTGCGGCCGCCCACCCCGCTCGCTATCTGGAACTGAAGGCCCCCACGCAGGAGAGTTGCCCCGGTGGGCCTGCTGACGCGCTACGGCGACCGGCGCGACAAGGACGGCGACGCTCGACCAGGGCCAATCCTCGAGGTCGCCTCGACACCGCCAGGCGACCGACACCAGAAGGGACCCGCCCGCCAGAGATGCCAGACGTGGGGCCCCTACTCTGAAGTGCCCCTCGACCAGGTCCGGCCCACGTGCCCCCAGCAGGACTCGAACCTGCGCACCCGGCTCCGGAGGCCGGCGCTCTATCCACTGAGCTATAGGGGCAAGACGGACGTGAACTCGCGGCGGCTCACGGTCGCCGATGGATCACCGGCCGACGACGACCAGACTACTCGTCCTCGTCACCGATCGTGAACATCAGGCCGTCCTGGACATCGTAGAGGGCATCCATCCACTCGGCGATGGTCACGTCCTCGGCTCGGCGGTGGCTGAGGGCGTGGCCCTCGCGCG
>JAKABA010000250.1 GCA_021802115.1 bacterium
GGGGGGGAACGACCGAGGGAGGCGAGCTCCATCGCAGTGGTGGTCGGCGTGGCCTGCCGCGCCGCTGCGGTGGCGTCCACCCAGGGAATCACGGACGATCGCTGTGTGGGAGAAGAGGTCTTTCCCGTGACTGGTCGTGCAGCGGCTCCTGCCGGCGCGCCCGCCCGCGGACTGGCATCCCCACGCGTCTGGAAGGGGGTGGACCCATCCCGATTGAGGAGATGAGTCAACTTGCGGCCGGTTCCTGCGTCCCGGCCCAGGTCCCGGTCGCGGCCGACAGGCGGACCCCTGCCACAAGCTGTGCTCGGGATCCAGGGGAATCTGGTTGCCGCCCTCTGTACCCTGGCCGCTCGGCCGAGCTCGGCGCCGTCGCGGGTTCCGGGCCGAGGCGGCAGCCGGTGCCGTGGTCTCTTGCCACGCTCTTGGGCGTTGTCGCAGGCCGGGACGGTCCGGGGAAACGATCCAGTTACGCACACCGGCTCCATCCCGACGCCATGGGTTAGAGTGGCGGTGGCGCCACGGATCCATCAAAGTCAGTTGACTCGTCCCCCCTCGGGCCTGCTACTATGCGACCCAGCCTCTAAGGGAGGAGTGTGTGCTTCCCTGGCCATCGTCGGCGAGCTTCAACAGGAGGACGGATCATCCGGAGGGTCTTGAATATGGTCTCAGGAGAGCGGGGGAGACCCGCCGGGCAGTCTCATCGGAATTTGCCGAATGCCGAGCGAATAAATGTCGCCGGAAATTGGAGGGTCTAAGGCAGTGACTTCATCTACCACACCACGAGGGACGTGGGCGCGCTATCGGGGAAGCTCGGTCCGGCTCCCCAGACTGGGAGTCGGGTTGATCGGCGCGCTCGGGCTGCTCGCCCTAGCGCTCGCCTCGATGGGGCCGGTCAGCGCCCACACTACCTCCCTCCGGGCCACCTCGAGCGCGACCGCTGGGAGCGCATACACCGCGCTGACCCCGAGTCGGCTGCTCGACACGCGGTCCAGCAACCAGACGCTCGGTCCCAACAGCTCACTGAATCTGACCGTCACCGGTGGCAGTGTCCCGGCGACCGCCACGGCCGTCGCGCTGAATGTGACCGTGACCAACACCACGGATTCGAGCTACCTGGCGGTCTACCCGGCCGGGGGCACTCGCCCGCTGGTATCCAACCTGAACTGGGTGATGGGTGAGACCGTCCCGAACCTCGTGATCGTGCCGGTCGGGGCCAACGGTCAGGTCACCATCTACAATCACACGGGCAACACCGACGTGGTCGTGGACCTCCAGGGGTACTTCGCCCCCGAGGCCAGTGGCAGCGTCGCGGGCCAGTACTCTCCACTGACTCCGGCCCGGATCACCGACACCCGCACCGGCAGTGGCTACCCCAACGCCGGCAGCACCCTGGGCGCGGGCTCGACGCTCAACATCCAGGTAACCGGCCAGGGTGGGGTTCCGGTCAACAACGTCTCGGCCGCGCTCCTCAACGTGACCGTGACCAACACCACCGACAGCGGCTACCTCGAGGTGTACCCGCAGGGCGCGACTCAGCCCACAGCCTCGAACCTCAACTGGACAGCCGGCGAGACGGTCGCCAACCGGGTGGTGGTGCCGGTGAGCGCCAACGGGCAGATCACCGTGTACAACCACACCGGAAGCGCCGACGTCGTGGTGGACGTCAACGGCTACTTCACCACCGCCGGCGCAGCACCGGCCAACGCCAGCCTCTACTCACCGATGACCCCGGTGCGCGTGCTCGACACCCGCACGACCGGCGGCACCTTGGGAGCCAACACCTCGACCACCGTTCAGATGCAGGGCGTCGATGGCATCGCCGCCAACGCCAGCGCAGTCGTGACCAACGTCACCGCAACCAACACCACGGCCGCGAGCTTCTTCACGGTCTACCCGGGCGGCACCCGGCCCACCGCCTCTGACGTCAACTGGTCCGCGGGGCAGACGGTGCCCAACCTGACCGTGGCGACGCTCAGCAGCAGCGGGTCAACCACCGTCTACAACCACGCAGGGTCCGCCGACTTGGTCATCGACGCCTTCGGGTACTTCACTCCAACCGCGCCACTGACCCTGAGCCCAGCCACCCAGTCGGTGGGCGTGGGCAACACTGCCACCGTCACCGCGACGGCGCTCAACCCGGGCGGGACCCCCGCCACGGGCGACACCGTCTCCTTCAACCTGGTGAACTCTGCTGGCACCACGATCACCGCCGGCAACCTCACCTGTGTCGTGGGCACCACGGGGCAGTGCACGGTGACGATGCCGGCCCAGACAGCCGCGGGCGCCTACACGGTAAACGCGGTGCTGGACACGGACTTCGACAGCGACACTCCGTCCGGCACCGACGGTGACACGGACAGCGAGCCCAGCGCCACCGCGACGATCAACTGGACATCCGGCACCGCGGCCGGCATCACGGTCGAGCCGGGTGGGACCCAGTACAGTAACCCGGTGACGGGCGACCAGCCTGCCTACAGCGCACCTTCCTCCCCTGTGTACGGGTTTGGCAGGTCCGTCTCCCAACACTTGAACAGCCCCTTCACCGCGTACGCTGCAGTGACCGACAACAAGGGCAACCCCGTCGCCGGTCAGCCGGTGATCTTCACGATCTACCACGCGACCCCTCAGACCTTTGAGGGCACAAGCGACACCTGCGATCCCGAGTTCGGGACCCTCAACGGATGCACAGTATCCACGATGACCGCGACCACGAACTCCAGCGGCATCGCGTCGGTCACCTGGACGCAGAGCGCTGAGGGGACTGACTACTACTACGCAGCTCTCAGCACCGCCACCAACATCGGCTCGGAACTCGGAGAGGTCGTCTGGGGCAACTGGAGCCTCAGCCTCTCTCCCACCTACACGGCGGCTGGAGGCAGCCTCCAGGTAGGCCAGACCGAGACTTATACCGGCACCTCGGTGAACGCCACGGGTGGGGCCAACACCAATTGTGTCGCGGTGGAGTTCTATCAGAACAAGTGGCACGCGGGCCCCAAGGCGAACGTCTACACCAACGGCACGAGCGCCTTCTTCAGCGGCGTCGCTGCGGGTGAGGCCGCGTACAGCTCATCCAACTGCACCAGTGCCATCGACTTCGCAACGACATCACCGACAACCATCTTCATGAAGCCGAACAGCAGCGGGCAGTTCACCTTCAGCATCAAGTCGAACAGCCCCGGCGACTCCGCGAGCCCGGTGGCAGCCACCGCGACATCTGACTTCGCGGCCACAGAGTGCGACGGGTTCTACTACTGTGGACAGACGGCCATCGGGGCCACGACGACCTGGGCCAGCGTGCCTGCCAGCGCATATGCGGTGAGCGTGACGCCCACTACTAATGCGTCGCAGGCGACGGGCACGACTCGCACCTACACCGACACGACCACTGTCAACGGCTCGGCCAACACCAGCAGCATCGCCAACGCCTTCAGCTTCCAGCAGCTGGTGAACGGGTCGACGACGCCGGCCATGATCGCCGACACCACGGTCACGGTCGGTTCCACCACGTACTGCGTGGAGGGCTCCGACACAACTGGGGCGGACTGCCCGACCGGATCAACTATTGTCGCAGCCGCTTCAGCGAACCCCATAGGCTCCACGGGAGTGTCGGTGGTCTACTACTCATACCCAGGCGCTGCGACGGCTGACACGGAGGTCGAGGTCACAGGGGCCGGAACCTTCAGCCCGATCGTGGCGAGCACCGGCGTCGGCAGTGCGACACCAGTCGGCTGGGTCGACATGAACGGCGATCAGACACTCGACAGCGGCGATCCTTCGGCCAACGGCGGCAGCGTGACGTGGGGCAGCCCGGTCGTATCCGGAGTGAGCCTCTCGGTGGCGCACAACGCCGCCACCCCAGGTGCAGCGAAGCCGTTCAGCAACGGCACCTATTACGGACCGGTCGCGGCCAGCGACACTCAGGCCTCACAGGTGGACGGCACTTCGTCCGAGACCGTGGTGACAGCCGGCATCGTTGACCAGTCCGGTAACCCCATCACCAGCGGCACAACTGTCTACGCGGTGAACTGGACGATCAAGAACAACGGCGCGACGACGAGCACCGTGTACGTCTCCGGGGCTAACAACATCGGCCTCCACTGCGGTACCGGATCCACAGCCTCCGTAGGTGGTGTCGCGGTGTGCGGGGACACGAACCTCTACACTGTCAGCCACTTCGTCAATCCGGACACTCTTGCTTCCAACAACACCGATCCGGGGACGGGGCCGCTGTCGATCGCGGGCGGGGCGACCATGACCCTCACGACGTACGCGACAGCAACCAGCCCCTCGTACCTGGTGGTGAACTCAGCGGAGGTCACCACGGCCACGGTCACGGCACAGCTGGCCCAGGACTCAGCCGCGACTCCGGTCGCGGGTGCGGCGATCGGAGCGGCGCAGAGCGTCACGGTTGGCTGGGCGCTCACACCAACCGCGGGTGCTACGCTGACCGGCACGTCGATCGTGGCCTACGAGAACTCCAACTACCCAGAGCCCAGCTCGGAGACGGCTGGCACCGGCACCTACGACTACGCGGTGATCAATACGGCTGTGGGCACGTTCCTGGTGCAGTTCGACCAGACTGCCGGGCAGACCTACACGATCAGTGGTAACACTCTGCAGACCGAGGCCCAGTTTGAGTCGGCACTCGGAAGCGCTACGACGTACGTGGTCAGCAATTACGGGAACACTACTTCTCCGTATCAGAACAACTCGATCAACTGACCCAAACCGCTAAGTCCCTCGGCGGGACTTGAGAGGGGGAGGCCGGAAGGCCTCCCCCTTTTCGTTGTGTCCCGGGCGGTGACTCGCGGCGGCTGGCCCTTGGACGACGTTGCTCAAGGCAGCATCGCAATCTCGGAGGCGGTTGCGTGTTGCCGCTGGCGGGAGGGGTCCGGCCGGACGGGTTAGCCGGGCCGGGAAGGGCGCACGGGACCGTGGGAGGGATCCTGGGAGGCGCGGCCGGGTCGCGGGCGCGGCCACAGGTTGATCGAGACGGTGTAGCGGGCGCGCTTCCTCGGTCCTGGGGTAGCACTTGTCTCGGGTGCCGCTGACGCAGGACGAGCAGGGCTCGGCGGAAGGGTGGGTTCGGCGGCCCCACAGCCGGGGGCTGGAGCTCGGAGCGCGGTGAGCCGGTGACTGACCGGGTTACTGATGAGACTGGGGGAGCCTTGCGGCTCGGGGCCACGGTGCCTCTGGATTCTCCACGTGGAAGCGGCGGGCGGGGTCTTTTGGCCGCCAGCCGGCCCAGGGTGTAGCCCCCCTAAACCACGGGTTGGCCCTTCAGTCGGTGCACCTGGAGGTCGGGGGACGGGCGCCAGCGGCTGCCGATGGCCACCTCCCATGCCAGAAGGTGGTCGGCCCGGCTCAGCTGAGTGGGCCGCGCCACAAATTGGTCCCGCTCTGGCCTGCGGGGCCCTGCTCGGTCGCTCGTCGTTTTCGAGGAGCTGACGTTGGTTGGCGGCGCCTTCAAGTACCAGGCTGTG
>JAKABA010000251.1 GCA_021802115.1 bacterium
ATACAGGTACGCGGTGCAGAACCCCGCGGTCTTCGTGCCCGAGGCCCGGTACCTGAAGCGGCATGACCTGAGCGTTTTTGGGTCCCCCTGAGGCGGGCACAGACTCGCAGGCACGCGACCGCTCCAACCACGCGCGGACTGAGGGCCGGTGGTGCGCGGCCCCCGCGCCAGCCACCTGTGCATCAGGAGGGCCCTGAGGCTCGGCCCCACCATCCATCCTGTCCGCAACCGTCGGCCATCGGACCCGAAACTGGAGCCTGACACGGTCTCACTGCTTGTGAAGTCGCCAGCGCGGTCGCGGCGGCACGAGTATCGTGACCACCATGCCCCGCCGCCGCCACTACGGTCGCCGCACCGCGCGCTCGGTCCGACGTGCGGGCTGTTGCGGCCTTGAGGCGCTCTCGTGCTGCCTCCTGGTGGCGGCGCTGGCGGCCGCCGCCACCGCCCTGATGGCGTTCGCGGTTCTCTGAGCCGGCCGCCACCACCCCCAAGCGCCGGGCCGCTGGATGCCACTCAAGTGGGGCGGCTCGGATACGACCGTAGGCCAAGGGTGAGGTGGGCCACGATCATGGGTGGGCGGGCACCCGAAACCCTGGGTCGTGGTTGGGATGCGGGTCCGGGTGGGGTGGCTCAGTGACCGGGCTTCTTGTGCCTCTTCCCCTGGCCGCCATCACCAGGAGGCCCTCCTGGGGGCCCTCCGGGGGGGCCTTGCGGTCCGCCGTACAGGGTGCCCCCGCCCAACACCTGGTTGGTGGGCCCGGTGCCCGGCAGGTAATAGACCGTCTGTCCCTGGTACTGAGCCGTGATGAGCCCAGACGGCGGCTGGTACCAGGTCGCCGGTTGCCCCTGCAGGGCGGTCTCCATGAAGTCGTGCCACAGGATCGCGGCCCCACTTATTCCGTTGATCCCACCCCCGTACATGGGCGAGTCGTTGGCGTTGCCCACCCAGTCCGCGCCCACCAGGGTCGGCGTCCAGCCGACCGCGAGGTTGTCCCTGAAACTGTTGGATGTCCCGGTCTTGACCGCCACCCGCCGGCCGGGGATGACCAGCGGGGTGTCGGGGCCGAAGGCCAGCAGACGATTGCTGTTGCGGGACAGGATGGTGTTCATGATGAACGCGACCTGAGGCGAGACCACCTGGCGGGTGCTGGTGGGCGCGGAGTAGACAACCGCTCCGCGGCTGTTGGTTACCCTCTCGATGAAGTGCGCAGGATGGAGCACGCCCTGGGCCGCCAGCACGGACCCCGCCTGGGCCATCTCCCATAGGGGAATCGGGTACGCGCCCAGGGTGAGGCTGGGACCATAGGTAGAGTCCGCATGGTCAAGCGTGGTGACTCCGAACTCCCGGGCCATGTGCAGCACCGTGGGGATCCCGGTCGCCATCTCCACCCTCACCGCCGGCACATTCAGCGAGTTGCCAAGGGCGACCTCGGCCGGCACGACTCCGAAGTACTGGCCGTTGTAGTCATGCACCACATAGGGGCCGCCGCCCGGCCCGCCTGACGGCAGGGTCAGCTGGTTGTCCAGGATCGGGGTGGTCATGGTGATGGTCCTGCTGGCGATCGCGGCTGAGTAGGTGAAGATCTTGAAGGTGGAGCCGGTCTGCCGGGGCACGGCGGCCATGTCGATCTGACCACCGGGGACATTGGCCCCGGCTCCACCCACCCAGGTCTCGATGTCGCCGTTGACGGGGTTCTCCGCCACCAGGGCGCCATCGGTCATGTGCATCGCCGAGCGGGCGGCGATCACCCGGGTCACCAGCTGTTGAGCCTTCTCATTGAGGGGGAGGTTGAGGGTGGTGTACACCCGCAGCCCCATGGTCGGGTAGGAGGCGCCGAAGTGAGATTGCAGCCACTGCTGCACCTGATCGGTGAAGTACGGGGCCGGGCTGGTGTCACTCCCCGGAGCCAGGGGGGTCGGCTTGGCCAGGATCTCGGCCGCCTGCCGTTTGCTCAGGTTGCCATAGGTCACCATCGCCGCCACCACCACCCGCTGGCGCTGGCGGGCCCCGCTCGGATTCGAGAACGGGTCGAGGTATGTGGGGGCCGGCAGCAGTCCGGCCAGCAAGGTCGCCTGGGCGGCGGAGAGCCGGCTGGCGGGTACTCCGAAGTAGGTTTCAGCGGCGGCCTGCACCCCGGTCGCGCCCTGGCCGAAGTAGACATCGTTCAGGTACTGGTCGAGGATCTGTCGGCGGCTGAGCCGGGTGGTCAGGTCGTTGCCGTAGAAGATCTCCTTGATCTTGTAGATGAGGGACTTGTTGTCATGCAGATAGAGGAGCTTGGCCAGCTGTTCCTCTATCGTGCTGGCCCCTTGGACGGGGGCGTGATGCACCGCGTCATAGAAGGCAGCCTGCAGGATCCGTCCCAAATCGAAGCTGGGGGATGTCCAATAGCCGTGGTCTTCGATGTCCACCACCGCCTGCTGCATGACTGGAGCTATCTCGTTCAGGGGCACCGGGATCCGGGTCTCGTCGGGAGCGTGGAGGTCGGCTATCTGCTGGCCGCCCTGGGCGTACACCAGGGTGTCGGACGGGAAGGTGCGCGCCGCTGCGGGCAGCGAGCTGTAGGCGTGGGCCAGGGCGGCGAAGGGAACGGCGAGCAGCGCCATCGCGGCGATCGCGGCCACCCCCAGCATGGCCACCAGCCGCAGGGGGCTCAGCCGCCAATCCCTGAAGCGCGCTCTGGCACCGGCAGCTGCCCGGTCCGCCAGCCGGCGGACCTGATCCCAGTCGCGCTCGAATGGATCTCGGATCACATCGCTCTCCTCGGTCGGCACCTGTCTGCACGCCGCCACCGGGACGGCCAGGGGCCCGTCGGGGCACAACTGTTTCAACGTGGGGTGACGGTCTCAGTTTCACACCCGATGGTCCCGCCCCGGCCGTGGCCGTGACCCGCCCCGCCCGCCCGGGCGGGTCACCACTGGCGTGGGCGCTCAGCGGCGGCTGCTCCCGCCCTGGGCCAGCGCCACTAGTCCGAGGCGAGGCTTGACGCCGCGGGCCAGGGCCCGGGGCTGGCTCGGACCGGCTGGGGTTGCTGAGGCGGCGTAGTGGTGTGTAGTATCCCAGAACGCTCACTAGTGGAGGGTTGGAGGGGGATCATGACTGCCATCTCAGAGGAGCTTGCCGCCAGCGCTCCGGGGCTGCGCCGAGGGGCTATCGGTCTGCGCGAGGTGCTCTTCCAGAGCATCACCGACATGGCTCCCGGGGCAGCCATCGCGGCCTCGATCCCAGCCGGGGTCGCGTTCGCGGGGGGATCTCTGCCCCTGGCGGTGATCGTGGCCATGGTGGCCTGCCTGCTGTGTGCCTCGTGCGTGGGCGAGCTGGCCCGAGAGCTGCCTTCGGCCGGCTCCATGGGCACGTACACCGCCCGCGGGCTGCACCCCTCGGTCGGCTTTCTGGTCAACTGGGGCTATGTGGCGGTGGCGGGCCTGATCCCGCCGTTGGTCCTGCTCCAGCTCGGCTATACCACGGCCGCCACGATCAACAGCTACGACCACTCGTTCTCGCTCAATCTGTGGTGGCTGTTCACGATCGCGGGCGCGCTGATCGTGCTGGCGGCGGGCTACTACGGGATTCGCACCTCAGCTCGCTTCGGCACCATCCTGGGCGCGTTCGAGATCCTGGTCTTTGTGATCCTGGCGGTGCTGTTCGTGGTCAAGGCCGGCCACGCCAACACCCTCGAGGTGTTCACCACCAAGTACACGCCCAGCCACTTCCGCGGCCTGAGCGGGATCATCGCGGGCTCGGTCTACACCGTCCTCGCCTTCGGAGGCTTCGAGGGGGCGGCGCCGCTGGCGGAGGAGGCCAGGGATCCCCGCAAGACCATTCGGAGGGCGGTCCTGCTGGCGACCCTGGGGATCGGGATTATCTATGTCTTCACCACCTATGCGGCCGACGTGGTCTTCGGCCCCGTCCATTTCGCCTCCTTCAGCTCGGCGGGTCCCGCTTCGTGGGAGGGGATCGCCCGGGCCTCCTATGGCGTCTTCTGGTTCTTCGTCTTTCTGGCGATCATCAACTCCACCATCGCCAACTCCAACGCGGGGGTGACGGTCTCCAGCCGGACGGCCTACGCGATGGGGAGGATCCGCGCCTTTCCCGCCATCTTCGCGGCCGTCCATCCCCGCCACCGGTCCCCCCACTTCGGGATCGTGATGGCATTCCTGGTCAGCGTCGGGGTGGCGGTCGGGCTGGGCCTCCACTTCAACCCGTTCGTGGCCTTCGCCATGGTGGGCACCGGGATCGTGATCATCCTGGCGGCGATCTACATCCTGGTCGACGCCGCCTGCATCGGCTTTTTCATCAAGACCAGGGGCTCCAGTCTCAACTGGTTCCTGCACATAGTGGTTCCGGTGCTGGGGATCGTCGCCTTCATCCCGGCCTGGTTCAGTGCCGCCGGGATCCCGGTGTTCTCCTTCATCTCCCCGCTGCCGGCCCCCTATTCCTACATGGGGCCGGCGATGGGGGCGTGGATTCTGCTGGGGGTCGTCTACATGGCCTACCTCTACTCCCGTCACCCCGAACGGGTGACCCAGGTGGGCATGGTCCACCTCGACCAGGAGCTGGAGCCGAGCGGGGCGCCATCGTGATGGGGCACGGGTTTCTGGCCCCCGGCACTCCCTGGTGGGGGCGGCGATGAGCGGACTGGAGGTGGTGACGATAGCGCCGGATCCCCAGCGCTACGCCTGGACCTTCGGCGGTGCCGAGCCGGTGGCCCGGATTCGACCAGGGAGCGTGGTCGAACTCTTCACAGAGGACTGCTTCGCCGGCCGGGTGACCAGCGAGCGCGACCTGGTCTCCGAGGTGTGCGAGTTTCCGTTCCTCAACCCTCAGACCGGACCTTTCTACATCGAGGGTGCCGAGGTGGGGGACACGATCGCGGTCCACTTCGTCTCCATCGAGCCCGCCCGGGACTGGGCAGCCTCCACCACGGTGCCCCTCTTCGGAGCGCTGACGGCCACCCATCTGACGGCCCTCCTACATGACCCACTGCCCGAGGTGGTGTGGATCTGGGAGCTGGATCGCCGGGCGCGCACCTGCCGCTTCCGCGCCCACTCGGGAGATTTCGAGGTGGACCTCCCCATGGTCCCGATGCACGGCACCGTGGGGGTGGCGCCCGCCAACCTCGAGGTGCGCTCAGCGCTGGTCCCGGACGCCTTCGGGGGCAACATGGACACCCCGGAGATGCAGGCGGGCGTGACCTGCTATCTGGGCGTCAACGTGCCGGGCGGACTGCTGTCCCTGGGTGACGGGCATGCCCGTCAGGGGGAGGGAGAGACCTGCGGGGTGGCGGTCGAGTGCGCCATGAACACGGTGATAGCGGTCGACCTGATCAAGGGACGGCCGTGCCCCTGGCCGCGTCTGGAATCGGACACCCACATCCTCTCCACGGGCTCGGTCCGGCCCCTGGAGGACGCCTTCAGGATCGCTCAGGCGGACCTGGTGCACTGGCTGGGTGAGGACTACGGGCTGGAACCACTGGATGCC
>JAKABA010000252.1 GCA_021802115.1 bacterium
GCCCCCTCCAGGCGGGCCACATAGCTTGAGCTGGCGGTTAGCTCTCCCCGGCCGATGGCCTCCAGGATGCGCTGCAGCCCGTCCCGAGCCTCGGCCACGTCACCGGGTCGGAGCCGCTGCCTGGAGCTGCGCTTCACCATGCCGCCATCATCCGCTCCCCGGTTGGTCCGTGGGAGTGAGCCCCTCGCCCCAGTACGCCGCCAGGATGGCTCGCTCCAGCTCCGCGCCCTTGGGTGCCTGCTCCCAGCCCTGGGGTCGCAGGCTCGGGAGCTGTTGAGCCGCCCAGGTGGCGTCTTCGGCCTCGCTGGAGCGACCGCGGCTCAGCTCCCGGTGGAAGCTCGCCAGCCTCGCCGCCACGTCGGCCCAGGACTTGGTCCGCGCCAGCTCGCGGATCTGGCGGTCGATGTCGTCGTTCGGGTACGCCTGCCCGCTCTCCAGCAGTCGGGCGGCTTCGTCCCATAGATTCACAGCCAGGCCCTCGGCTGTAGGGGTTCGCCGGTGGGTGTCGCCAGCCGGAGCTGCTGAGCGATCTCAGCTCGCAGGTCGAGCCGATCCTCGAGGCCGCAAGCTTGAAGGGCTGCCTCCACGCACTGGGCCAGCATCCGGCCCTGGGCCTCGGAGAGGCGCACCAGCCGATCCTCCAGGTTCAGCTTGGCGAGGTCGAGCGCGAACTTCTGAGCGCGGTCGAGAGCCCGTTCGAAGAGCGCCACCTCGGCTCGGAGCTGCTCTCCGGCCCGGCCCTCGTAGCGGAGCTGCTCCAGCGCGGCCAGTCGGTCGGCGAAGTATTCCTTCAGCCGAAGCGCCTCACCCGCGAGCTGCTGGAGGGCCGCCAACGGGTCCGTCATCGGGGGGATGCCCTCACGCTCCAGCACTGCAAGGGCTCGGCGCTCCGCTAGCCGCACGCGGGCCGCTGAGCGGGCCTGGGGACTCGCGCCGCCATGCATCCGACACCTGGGCGATCCTTGCATGGCGGGCTGGCGACAGCTCCCACCGGAGCGGGTCTTGGCTCCGCACTGGGCGATCACTCCACCTCCTCCACGGCGATATCCCACCGGGGCGAGCCGGTCAGCGCGTACCGCTTGCGGGCTACCAGATCGACCACCTGGGAGTCGTCGCCCCATAGCGGGCTGCAGCCGTCGAGCGCCGTCTTCACGTAGTTGTCTAGGTCCGGCCTCTTGGTCGGCATGGCGGTCAGCCGGTCCCTTTTGGGGACTGATCCAGGCATCCGTAGGAAGACCACCACCGTGAAGGCCAGAGGGCCGGTGAAGGGCTCGGCTTGGCCCAGGGCCGCTATGGCCGCCTGGCGGATTTGCCACATGGCCTCGGCCGCGTGGGTGGGCACGTAGCCGTGGGCCTTGCCACCTCGGACGGCGACGCGGGGCCTGGGCATTGCCACCGGATCGGCGATCACCTCAAAGCTCACCCGCCGGGGACTCGTTGACTCCGGGAGCTGGGCGATCATGCGCCTTCGTCCTGGGGGAGCTGCGCCAGCAGGACCATGATCTCCCGAGCCCTGGGGCGGAGCCACCGCTCCGCGTCACGGTCCCAGTCTGAGCGGGCCTGCCAGGTGCTCAGCCGCTCGGTGGGGTCGATGGTGGGGGCGAGGACCCAACGGCTCCCGCGCCGCTGCAGGACCGCCCCGCAGGCCCTCGCGCCCAGTAGGCGGCCGTAGACACCCTGGGGATCGTCGGCGTCGCCAGCGGCGAGCCGGAGCAGCCCAGCCCATAGCTCGGTGCCGGGCAGGTCCGGCCTGGAGTCTTCACCCGGGCGCGTGTGCCAGGGCATCGCCGCCGGGTCGGCCTGCCAGGTCCGGGCCTGGCGCTCCACCAGCGCCGCCAGCTCCAGCTTGCGGGCCACCAGCTCGAGCCGCAGCTCAGCCGGTATCCGGTCAGCCGGGGCCAGACGGACGGGGTGCTCCGCGTCACCGGTCAGCCGCACCCTCACCCCCAGGGCCTCCAGGCGCTCCAGCAGCGCCTGCGGGCTCATGGCCGCCACCCCGGACCGTCCCCGTCTGGGCCGGACTCCAGAGCATCTATGGGGATGAGGTCGAGCCCACCGTCGGCATCCGGGCGGTGGCCGTTCCTGGCGGGGGGAACTGCTGCCATTGCTGCCACTGCTGCCACGGGTTTATCGTCCAACTGGGGGTCGGGGCGTGGGTTGATCTCAGGATTTGATCTCAGAGCCACCTCTTCCACCTCATCCGGGGGATATGTGGTGGCAGCAATGGCAGCAGTGGCAGCAGTCCGCCGCACTGGTTGGGGAGCGCGCACCAGCAGGGGCACCGGGCCACGGGAGACTCCATCTGTCCGTTCCTCGGATACGCAGTCCGGATGCGTCTCCGAGTACCGGGCCACCAGCTTGTGAACCTCCTCCGCCGTCCTACACCCGGCCACGTGGGCGGCTTGTAGGTCCCTCAGGCGTGCCACCTGCCCAGGGCGACGGCGGAGCCAGTCGATCAGGACTTGCACCCCTTCGTCGAGCCGACGGGTGCCGACGTCAGCGGCGGCCGATGCCTCGGTCACGTCCAGGGCCAGCTCGGCCTCCACAAAGTAGCTCACCACCTGGGCGGCACGCTCCAGCGTCTCCCCGGCCATCTCCTGGGGGATCTGCTCCGGGTGGTCGGCGACTTGCAGCACCAGAGCGATACGGGCGAGCTGGAGGGTTGCCTTGGCGACCACTTCCTGTCCGTAGGTGGTGGTGCGGTTGTCGGTGTATTGGCGCTTCAGTAGGCGCGTGGCCGCATCCCAGGCGGCTTTGGCTCCGGTGCTGAGCCGGACAACCTGCGGATCACGGCTTGCCACGGGAGAGCTGCTCTCGGGCTCGCCCACCAGGGCGCGGATCAGCCCATCCCAGGCGCCCAGGACGGCAGGGTCCACCCGGTGATTCAGGCGGGGGAGTGCAAGTCCGGCGTCGGGCAGGTGGGCCACCAGGAAGCGGGAGCCCAGCCCATCTCCACCTGATAGGACCGCGCTCAGGCGGGCCGGCTGTACCGCGCCCGTGACGCTGAGCAGAGGGGCAGGGACGTGAAGGGAGCCGCGCCCCACGCGGTCCACTTGCAACGGGCGGCCGTCCCACAGCGCCAGAAATGAGGGCCTTCCGGCACCCTTTCCGTTGGCGCGGTATTGATCGAGTCCGGCGACAATCGCCGCGATCTCCGACGCCTCCCACAACAGGCCAGCGCCCGGGTTGTGGAGCATGATCGGGGCGAGCGCCTCGACGGTGGCATCCCCCACCAGGCACCTGCGACGCAACGGTTGAGGGGGTGGCTCCGAGCCCTTGGGCAGCTTCGCCATCGCCACCTCATGTGCAAGGACGGCCTCTTGGTGGGCCTGCGCCCACATAGCCTCCAATCTCCGCAACGGGGCCGTAGCGACTAGTTGGCCCGGTGTCTTGCCGGAGCCCGGCGGGGCCGCAATGGATGTCCAAAGGATCGCTAGAGCCCGGAAGACTGGAGTCACCTCCAGCTCAGCTCGGCCCGCCATCGCTGCCGCCAGGACGGAGAGCCCAGGGACGGCGACGAACTCGACAGGGAAGCCGGAAGCCGCACTCGTAGCTGTCGCCAGGTCCGCCAATGACTTGGGCATGGCGTCGGTCGGGAAGGCGCTCACTGCCGCTCCTCCAGCAAGTCGAGGAGCAGGCCCTCGCACCCGACGACCAGCCGTGTCGCCGCCTCGGCCGACCGGGGCCAAGCGGCGGGGTCCTGCTCAGCCGCAAGGGCACGCGCAGAGTTGAGCAGGCGCTCAGCCGCCAAGGCCACGGCCGCTTGGGCGTCCTCGGAGCACCAGCACCCGGCCAGCTCGCACTTGCCAATTGCCCAGGGATTTGGTGCATCGTCGGGCCAGCCAGCCGGTCGCCTCTCGGTGCTGGACTTGGGTTCGGCAGACACGTTCATCGCGTCCCGCACCGACTTGGCGCCGCGGGAGCGCTTTCGCTGATGCCCTCGGTGTGGTCGAGGACGAACCTGGCCAGATCCTCCTCACGAACCCGGACTAGTCTGCCGCCTGGAAGCCGGACGGTTGGAATCTGGCCAGCGGCCGTGAGTTCCCACAAACGCGTCTTCCCTATGTTCAAGCGCTTAGCCGCCTCGCTCAGCGTCAAGAGATCGGTCACGGTCGCCTCCCACTGACTCAGCCCGCACCGCGGCGGACCCTCACGTGCTATCCTGAATATCAAGTTATGGCCCCCGTAAGTTGAGCGTCCCTGACCGGCGAGCTGTGGAGCGGCGCCTCGGGCACCGTGTGGCCGATGAGGCTTGGGGGTACCTGCTGAAAACAAATCGGCTCGACTCCGCTGTCGATGAGGAGACAGCGGTGGAAGACGCCGTTTTCGAGGTGCGGGACTTGGAGGCTGCTGTCGGCCGGGGAGTCACGCCTCCCAGGACTCCCAAGGCTCCCCCCGACGTTGTCGCGCGCCAGCGCGCCCTAGGCGCTGTCTACGCGGCGCTGGTGGCATCCCACACCGAGGTACAGGCCATCCGGGGCCGTGTGGGCGACCGTTCCGATACACGCCACCCCGAGCCGGTCCTGCTCACCCTCGGCGAGGTGGCATCCTGGGTCACAGTCCACTACATGAGGACCCTGCGGATCGACACCCTCGACCAAGCGACCGACGCAGTGCGTATGCGCCACCACCGGGGCGATGCCTTCGAAACGCTCTACTTCCCTTCGCCGCATGGGTCCGGCCGGGCCGTCAGTATTCCCGCTCGGAGTCTGCTGGGAGACCTGGCCGTCTGCTCTGCCAAGCTTGCAGGTACCTATCGATGGTGGCCCGTGGACGCTACCCGCGTTATCCTCACCGGGAAGGCTCGTCCGGTGGTCCGTAGCAACGCGACGTTGGACGTTCGCTACGGGTGGCGGGATCAGACATCATTGAGTGCCACCACTAGGATCACCTTGGAGTTGGACCCAGAGATGCACCCGGAGGAGGTGCAGGCGGCCTACCTGGCCGCTCGCAGCCTGATCATGCCGCCAAACCGGGAGCGGGTGCGGCCCCTTACTCCAAAGGCTGCGGAGCTGGCCGCCTGGGTGGCGACGCGTCCGCGTGAGTCATGGGCGCGCCGGATGAACGCGTGGAATCGGACACATTCACAATGGACTCACAGCGGCCCGGCATCGAACTTTGCCCGCGATGCGCTCAGCGCGTATCGCAGGCTGACCGATCCGGGGTGGATCCTGCCCGGGGGAGGAGAATCGGCGGTACAACTTGAGGGCACCGCGTGACAAGGGACGTACGCATGGCGGCAGGGCGGGCGTGAGCACCAAGCCGCCGCGGCGCGTCATGGGCCGGGGTTCGATCACGCACCGAGCCGATGGCCGCTGGCAGGGGCGAGCGATGGTGGAGGGTGTCCGCAGGTCGGTCTATGGCGCAACTCAGGCCGAGTGTGTGGCCAAGCTCCAGCAGCTCCAGCACTCGGTCACGGTCGGGTTGCCAGTCACGCCGGAGCGCCTCACGGTGGGAGCGTTCGCTCAGCGATGGCTGGAGG
>JAKABA010000253.1 GCA_021802115.1 bacterium
CCCTTTGCCCAGCGGGTGCTGGCCGCCGCCCGTGACGGTCGCGTGCGGCTGGCCTTTCGCCACCGAGTTGACGCCCTGAGCATGAGTGGTGGCGCGGTGACCGGCGTGAGTGGGGCGGTGCTGGCACCGACCGACGCCGCTCGCGGCACCGAGACCACCAGGGTCGAGGTTGGTTCGTTCCGGTTCGACGCGCCGGCCGTGGTCGTCAGCACCGGGGGGATCGGGGGCGACCAGCAACTGGTTCGGAGCAACTGGCCATCCCGGTTGGGACCGGCGCCCGGCAGGATGCTGACGGGAGTCCCCGCCTTCGTCGACGGGCGGATGTTCGGGATTTGCGCGAGAGTCGGGGCTCGCCTGACGAACTGCGACCGCATGTGGCACTACCCGGAGGGGATTCATAACTGGAACCCAATCTGGCCCGATCACGGGATCCGCATCCTGCCGGGTCCATCGTCGTTGTGGCTCGATGCCACGGGCACAAGATTGGCAGCGCCGAACTACCCCGGCTTCGACAGCCTGGGCACGCTCCAGGCGATCACCCGCAGCGGCCACGACCACTCCTGGTTCGTCCTCAACCGAAGAATCGTCGAGCGGGAATTCGCCCTGTCGGGCTCGGAGCAGAACCCGGACCTGACCGGCAAGAGCATCTGGAAGGTGCTCCGCCGGAGCCACTCCGGGGCCGCCCCTCCGGTGCAGGCCTTTCTCGACCGCGGTGCTGACTTTGTGGTGGCCCCCACCCTGGCGGAGCTGGTCGCGGGGATGAACCGCCTGGCCGGAGAGCCCAGAATCCGATTGGATGACGTGGACCGCCAGATCCGAGCCCGTGATCGGGAGACCGACAACCGATTCACCACCGACCTGCAGGTCGTGGCGATCCGTCATGCCCGGCGCTATCTCGGGGAGCGTCTCATCAGGGTGGCCAAGCCCCATCACCTTCTGGACCCATCCGCGGGTCCGCTGATCGCGGTTCGCCTCACCATCCTCACCCGCAAGACATTGGGAGGTCTCCAGACCGACCTGTCCGGCCGGGTGCTGCACGAGCGTGGTTTGCCGGTCCCAGGCCTCTACGCGGCCGGGGAGGTGTCTGGTTTCGGCGGGGGAGGCATGCACGGCTACCGCTCCCTCGAGGGAACCTTCTTGGGAGGCTGCCTCTTCACGGGTCGAGTGGCCGGCCGTGCAGTTGCGGAGTCGGTGCTATGACGACGCCCAGGTCAGGTGGGTGGGCCGGGGGTGAGGCCGCCGGAGCCGGACCATCGTCCGTCACCTCGATTCCGGTCCCGTGATGAGCCATGCCCTGGCCGGTGTTGGGTGGGGGGCTGCGGCGCTGGCGGCGGGCGGCGCGCTACTTCTGGGGTGCGGCGGGTTCCCGGCGGCCGGTTATGGCAGCGTGTCAGGGACCGTGGCGGCCGGACCCACCTGTCCGGTGGAGCAGGCCGGTGAGCACTGTCCAAACCGACCACTGCGGACGACGGTCAGGGTCATCACTCCGGGAGGGCGTGTGGTGGCCTCTACCACGTCGGACCGCCGTGGCCAGTATCGCTTGCCGATCCCTGCGGGCACCTACCTCGTGGAAGTTCAGACCGGCGCCTGGCCCCGATGCCCCGAGCTCCGGATCGTGGTCAACACCTCAAGTGTCACCCGGGCCGACATCCTGTGCGACACCGGCATCCGATGACCGCCCTGGTCGTCCGGCGCCTGGCGGCCACGCAGCGACGGCGTGACCCGACGTCCGGTCCCCGGCTCGCAGCGGAGCCCGTGCTCCCCAGAAGCTGAATTCGATGTCAGGCCCGGGTGCGACCGGGCTCGGTGGTCGCGCCGGCGGGACCCTTCCCACCACCTGGATCCGGTGGTCCGGACGCCCCGGTCGTTCGCCTTCCCCGGCCCATCGAACGGCCTCGCCCGCGGAGCGACTTACACTGAGCCAATGCGGAACAGGCCGGTTCGGATCCTCACCGCCAAGGTCGGGTTGGACGGGCACGACCGTGGCGTCAAGATCATCTCGCGGGCGCTGCGGGACGCGGGCGTCGAGGTCATCTACACCGGCCTGCACCAGACCCCGGCGCAGGTCGTCGATGCCGCCATTCAGGAGGATGTCGACGGCATCGGAATCTCGCTGCTGTCAGGGGCCCACATGACCCTGTTCCCCGAGGTGATCAGGCTGCTGGCGGAGCGCAATGCCGCAGACATCGTGGTCTTCGGTGGAGGCATCGTGCCGCCAGAGGATGTGGAGGCACTCAAGAAGCTGGGGGTCGATGAGGTGTTCACCCCCGGGACCAGCATGCAGGCGATCGTGGATTACGTCAACCGGCGCTTCGGCGCGGTGCCAGCGGGCACGCCCTGAATTCCGAGTTTGGTAAGATCCGGCAGCACCACTCCCGCCGCCGAGGGAGGCCGGGACCTGCTCGTCAGATCGAGGTCGTATGACTCTTAAGCTTGAGGCTTCGCGCCGCTCCACCACCGGACGACATGTGAACCAGCTGCGCCGGGAGGGGCTGGTGCCGGGAGTCGTCTACGGTCACAAGGTCGCTCCCATCATGGTGGAGGTGCCCGCCAAGGAGCTCGCCAAGACGGTTCACATGGTCGGCAAGAGCCATCTGCTCCAGCTCAAGGTGGCCGGGGAGCGGCGCCAGCGGCCGGTCCTGATCAAGGAACTCCAGCTCAACCCGCGCTCCAGCGCCGCCCTGCACGTCGACTTCTTCCAGGTGAACCTCGAGGAGAAGCTCACGGTGCAGGTGCAGGTGGTCCTCACCGGTGAGTCCCCGGCCGTCAAGTTCAACGTCGGCGAGCTCCTGCATGTGGTTCACACCCTGGAGGTGAGCTGCCTCCCCGACGCCATCCCCGGCGAGATCCCGGTCGACATCTCGGGCCTGGCCGAGGTGGATGATGCCGTCCGTCTGTCCGACATCACCCTGCCGGAGGGGGTCGAGTTCAACGCCGCCATCGACCCAGCGGAGATCCTGGTGAAGATCGCCCAGGCCAGGGTCGTCGCCGAGGAGCCGGTCGCCGAAGCGGTGGCGGCGCCGGAGGAGCCGGAGGCCGCTTCCCCGGAGTAGGGCCTACTCCGCCTTTGGTGGGCCCGCTCGCCGCTGCCGGGCCCGGCTCAGTCTTCGGGCCAGCTCGGATTCTGTGCCGCGATCGGTGGGGCGATAGTAGGATCGCCGGTCCAGCTCGGGCGGGAGGTGGGGCTGGTCGACCAGGCCCTCAGGATCGTCGTGGGCGTACTGGTACCCGGCGCCGAAGCCCGCGGCCCGATCGCGGCTGGTGACGGCGTTGCGGAGATGGAGTGGCACCGCCAGCTGGCCATGGCTCGCAACGTCATCGGCGGCCAGCGCGTAGGCCCGATATGAGGAGTTGCTCTTGGGCGCGAGGGCCAGGAAGATGGCCGCCTCGGTCAGGGGCAGGCGGCACTCGGGCATGCCCACCAGGGCGGCGGCTTGGTGCGCGGCCACCGCCAGCTGCAGCGCCTGCGGCTCGGCCAGCCCCACGTCCTCGGCGGCCAGGATCACCATCCGGCGAGCCGGGAGCAGCGGGTCCTCGCCGGCTTCCAGCAGGCGGGCCAGCCAGTAGACCGCAGCGTCGGGGTCGCTGCCCCGCATCGACTTGATGAAGGCGGAGAGGATCTGGTAGTGGAGATCACCCGCGCGATCATGGAGCAGGTGGGGGCTGCTGAGAGCCCGCTTCACCTCGGCCGGCGCTATCTGGCCACGCTCCGGCACTCCCTCGGCGGCGCGCTCCAGGGCGTTGAGCATCAGGCGGACATCCCCGCCGCTGCGCCGAATGAGCATCCCCCGGGCTTCATCGGACAGCGTCAGGCCCCTCGCCCCCAGTCCTCGCTCCCGGTCTGCCAGGGCGCGATCCAGGACCGAGGCCAGGTCCTCGCCAGACAGGGGCCTCAGGTCGAGCAGCTGGACTCGCGAGAGCAGCGCCCCCGTCAGCTGAAAGCTGGGATTCTCGGTGGTGGCTCCGATCAGGACGAGCAGGCCACTCTCCACGTGCGGCAGCAGCGCGTCCTGTTGGGTGCGGCTGAAGTGGTGGATCTCATCCAAGAACAGGACGGTGCTCTGGCCCAGCCGCCGGCGCTGCTGAGCCTCCGCCACCAGCCGTCGGATGTCCGCCACCCCCGCGGAGACGGCGGACAACGCCACCAGATGGGCGCGCTGCGCGCTCGCCAGCAGCTGGGCGATGGTGGTCTTCCCGGTTCCCGGAGGGCCCACCAGCACCAGCGACTGCAGTCGCGCTCCCTCCAGGGCCGGTCGCAGCGTTCCCTGTGTCCCCAGCAGGTGTTCCTGGCCGACCACGTCCTGCCAGCGCTGAGGGCGCAGCCGGGTGGCCAGCGGGGCATCGTCCAGTTCGGGGGAGTCCGATGGCGGGGCCTCCACCTCGGCCGAAGTGGCGTTGGCCCGGTCGTCCGAGAAGAGGTCCTGCACAGGCTCATATTGGACCCAGCGCCGGTCCCCGCGCCCATGCCCACGACGAGCGTGAATCCCGCTGCTGTGGGCCCCGGCTTTCACCCGTGCGCCGGGGCGCTCTGAGACGAGATGATGGGGTGCCCGGGGCGCGCCGGGCTCCACCAACCGCCACCGAGCTGGGAGAAACCGGATGGATGCAACGGCTGAGACGGGAGCGGAGCTGGCGGCTCGGGCACTGCGCAGCGTCGGCCTCCAGGTGCTCTTCACCCTTCCCGGCAGCCACATCGGGGGGCTGCTTGGCGCGGTCAGAGCGACCGGCGCCCGGGTGGTGTCGGTCCGCCATGAGGAGAACGCAGTCCTGATGGCGGAGGGATGGGCGCTGGCGACCGCCACCTGCGGATTCGCCATGGTCACAGCCGGACCGGGTCTCGCCAATGCCCTCCCGGGGATCATCGAGGCCAACGCGGCGGGCGCACCGGTGGTGGTCCTGGCGGGGCGCACCGCCATCGCCAAGCGGGGGCGGGGAGCGGTTCAGGATCTGGAACAGTTGCGCGCCGTCAATGGACTGGTCAAGTGGAGTGCCGAGTGCCTGGACCCCCAGCGCACGGCGGACTACGTGGTGGAGGCCTACCGGCAGGCGGCCTGGGGCAGCCCAGGGGTGGCCTACCTGGAGATTCCCGAGGACCTCCTGATGGCCCCGGTCGCGCCGGTGGGGCTGCCGTCCCTGCCGCCGGTGTCGAGATCGGTGCCGGAGCCGCTCGCACTGGCGCGGGCGGCCGAGTACCTGCGCCGCTCGCAGCGTCCCCTGGTGTTGGCGGGTTCGGGCGCCTTCTTCTCGCGATCCGCGGATGCGCTGCTGGAGTTCACGGACGCGACCGGGATCCCGGTCACCACCACCAGCGCCGCGCGCGGGCTGCTGGACGACGATCACCCACATTGCCTGGGCAGCCTGGTCCACGGGGGCCCGGCTTTGGCCAGCGCCGATCTGGCGCTGGTGGTCGGGTCCCGCTTCAACGCAAACCTCATCTACGGAGGGCCGCCCCTCTTCGGGGAC
>JAKABA010000038.1 GCA_021802115.1 bacterium
ACCGCGAAGTCCGCAAACTCCTCCAGATTTACGTGATTCCGGGAGACCACGGCACGCACAGGCAGCAACGGTTTGAGCGAGGCCCAGGCATCCAACAGGGGCTCCTCCTACGGTTCCCGCCACCCTCACCCCGCGGGCCCTGCCGACGAAGAAGCACGGGCCGGAACCATACCCACGACCCACAACGCGATGGCGCCACGCCGCCGCTCGACGCGGCCCCAGTCCTGGAGGGAACGGAGTTCTGGGAACCTCTCCATCGACACCGCCGCAGCGAGCTCCTCAAGCTTTCACCTAGAGTCGACCGCGAAGTCCGCAAACTCCTCCAGATTTACGTGATTCCGGGAGACCACGGCACGCACAGGCAGCAACGGTTTGAGCGAGGCCCAGGCATCCAACAGGGGCTCCTCCTACGGTTCCCGCCACCCTCCAGCGCCACCGGGTGAAGCGATGGCCCCGAGACCGGGACGCCAGAGCCATCCGCGGTGGGGCCCTCCACTCCGCGCCGAACGGCGAAGCTGCCGTCGACGCCCACCCGAGCCCTCCCAATGCCACTCCGCACGAGTTGGTCTGGACCGCCATCACCCACCGGATCTGACCAGGGGCCGGCGCGGTCGAGCAGCACTCCAGCAACCATCTGCCCACAACGGGGGCATGACACTTGAAGACCGCTGACGGAGTCAGGCCGCCTTGACTGCGGCCACCAGCTGGGTCAGCGAGTCCTTGGCATCCCCGAAAAGCATGATGGTTTTGGGATCGTAGAGGAGCTCGTTGTCGATCCCGGCAAACCCGGGGCGCATCGAGCGCTTCATGAAGATGATGTTCTTGGCCTGGTCGGCGTTGAGAATCGGCATTCCGAAGATGGGGCTCCCAGGAGAGTTGCGGGCGGCCGGATTCACCACGTCGTTGGCGCCCACCACCAGGGCCACGTCGGCGGACTTGAAGTCGTCGTTGATCTCCTCCATGTCCTTGAGCTGCTCGTAGGGGATGTTGGCCTCGGCCAGGAGCACGTTCATGTGCCCCGGCATCCGTCCGGCCACGGGATGGATCGCGTAGTCGACGCTGACGCCGCGCTTCTCCAGGGCGTCGGCCAGGTCGCGCACCACGTGCTGGGCCTGGGCCACCGCCAAGCCGTAGCCGGGGACGATGATCACCCTCTGAGAGTAGGCGAGCAAGGTGCCAATGTCCTCGGCCGACCCCGAGTGCACACTGCGCTGGCCGCTGGCGGCGGTCTCCGCCCCCACCTGAACCTTGCCGAAGGCTCCGAAGAGCAGGTTGCCCAGTGACCGACCCATGTTGTCCGACATCATCTTGGTGAGGAAGGTCCCTGAGGCGCCCACCAGAGTGCCGCCCACGACCAGGATGGGCAGGCCCAGCACGAATCCATCGCCGGCGACGGCCAAGCCGGTGAAGGCGTTGAGCATCGAGATCACCACCGGCATGTCGGCACCGCCGATGGGGAGCACGAAGGCAACTCCCAGGACCAGGGCCAGCAAGAGCAGCACCCAAAGGCCGATGACCCCGATGCCACTGACCACGATCAGGACGCCCAGGATGACGATGGCGGCCGCCACCGCGCCGTTGACCGGTTGCTGTCCGGGATAGGTGAGGGGGGTGCCGCGCATCAGCTCCTGGAGCTTGGCGAAGGCCACCCCCGAGCCGGAGAAGCTGACCGCCCCGATCACGACCGCGAAGACCACCGAGATGGACAGCAGCAGGGAGGCGGTGGTCCCCTTGGGGACCATCAGAAACTCGATGATGGCGACCAGGGCCGCGGCTCCCCCGCCGACCCCGTTGAAGGTCGCCACCATCTGGGGCATGGCCGTCATCTTCACCGCCCGGGCCGCCACCGCTCCCACCGGAATCCCGACCAGGATGGCCAGCGCCATGAGCACCCAGTTCAGAACGGAGTGGTGCAGGACCACGATGGTGGCGACCACGGCGATCAGGGCTCCCAGCGCGGCCACCAGGTTGCCGGACCGGGCGTGCTTCGGAGAGCTGAGCTGGTGCAGCCCGACTATGAACAGGACCGCGGCCAGGAGGTAGAGGAGGGTGAATCCGGAGGAGAGGTGCATCAGCGGACCCCGGATCCGAACCCGAACAGCGACGTTGACCAGCAGTGCGCCGCGGACTCGCGCAGGCAGCCACTCACGGCTTGCTGGGGCCCTTGGGGTTACGGCTCTTGAACATCTCAAGCATGCGGTCGGTGACCACGTAGCCGCCCACCATGTTGATGGTGGCCAGCACCACCGCCACGAATCCCAGCGTCAGCTGCAGCGGGCCGCTGGCCGACGCCATGATCACCATGGCTCCCACCAGGATCACCCCGTGGATGGCGTTGCTGCCCGACATCAGGGGGGTGTGCAGGATGGTGGGAACTTTGGAGATCACCTCGAAGCCAAGGAAGATGGCCAGTACGAAGATCGAGATCTCGTTGACCAGCTGGGTGTTCACGCCTTCGCCTGCCCCACCTGGGCAGCCTCCCGCAGCAGTTGATTGCGAATCTCCCCGTCGTGCACCGCGCAGCTGGCCCCGGTGATCTCGTCATCAAAGTCGAGCACCAGCTTGCCGTCCGCGATCAGGTGACCGGCGATCGCGGCCAGATTCCGAGCCAGCATCTGGCTGGCGGTGGTGGGCACGGTGGCGGGCAGATTGCGCCAGCCCAGGATGACCACGTCGCCGACGCGCACCTCCCCACCCGGGCTGGTCAGTTCGCAGTTGCCCCCGGTATCAGCGGCGAGGTCGACTATGACCGCGCCGGCCCTCATCCGGCTCACCATCCCCTTGGTGATCAGGATCGGCGCGCGGCGCCCCGGCACGGCCGCGGTGGTGATCACCAGGTCACTCTGCTCGACCCGTTGCGCGATCAGCTCTCGCTGTCGGGCCAGGAACTCTTCGCTCTGCTCGCGCGCGTAGCCGCCCTCCCCCTCCTGCGCCTCCAGCTCCAAGCCCACGAAGGTGGCGCCCAGACTCTGCACCTCCTCCCTCACCGCCGAGCGGACATCGGTGGCCTCGACCACCGCCCCCAGGCGGCGCGCGGTGGCGATGGCCTGCAGGCCGGCCACCCCAGCCCCCATCACCATCACCCGGGCGGGCGCGATCGTGCCGGCGGCGGTCATCTGCAGGGGCAGGATCTTGGGCAGCCGCGCGGCCCCGATCAGCACCGCCTTGTACCCCCCGATCGAGGCCTGTGAGGAGAGGGCATCCATGGCCTGCGCCCGGCTGATGCGGGGCACCAGCTCGAAGCTGAAGGCCGTGATGCGGCGCTGGACCAGGACGTTCAGAACGTCGGGGGGCGTCGAGGTGGGCAGGAAGCAGATCAGCGACGAGCCCTCGGGCAGAGACTGGGCCTCGGACAGGGACGGGGGCTGAACCTTGCACACCAGGTCGGCGCCCTTGAGGCAGCTGACCAGGTCGGGCGCGATCTCGGCGCCGGCATCCTTCAGATTGGTGTCTGGAAAGCCCGCCTCCACCCCGGCGCCCGCCTGCACCCAGACCTCCAGTCCGAGAGCCCGTAGCCGAGGGATCGAGTCCGGGCTGACCGCCACTCGCCGCTCCCCGTCGACGGTCTCGCTGGGAACGGCGACTCTCATGCCAGCAATCCTACTGGAGCGATGTCGCGCGCGAATAGGCGATTTCCACGGTGACAGCAAGTGGATCCGCCTGCCGCTCGGGGGCGGGGCCCGATGCAGGGCCGGCGTCGGCCCATCCCGCAGTTGGGTCGCCGGGGCGAGGATGGCTCATCGCGGGGCGCCCTGGGGGCGGTGGTCGGAAGTTGGTCCCGACCTAAGTAAAACCACCTGTGCAGCGCCTGGGTCCGAAGTCCCAGAATCACCTCTCGGCGGCTCTGGCGAGGTTGGACCCATGGCGGGCGCTGCGCCATCGGTTGGACGTGTCGGCTAGACCCCAGTCCGGTTTGCCAGTTCAAGTGTCCCCGCCGGTTGGCACGGGGGAGTCCGAGTTAAATTAGGTGACGAGATGACGGTGGCACCAGGAGCCGATCCGGATCCGGGGGGAGTACCGGCCCCAACCGACGTCACCCGCCCCGCCTACTACCACCGCGTGGTGGATTGCCAGTGGGCCTGCCCGGCCCACACCAACGTCCCCGGCTACATCCGACTGATCGGGCAGGGGCGCTACGGTGACGCCTACCTGTTGAATCGCGAGTCCAACGTCTTCCCGGCGATCCTGGGCCGAACCTGCGATCGGCCCTGCGAACCAGCCTGCCGTCGCCAGCGCGTCGACGGCGACCCCGTCGCGATCTGTCGGTTGAAGCGGGTGGCCGCCGACCTGCGGGGGGACATCGCCGACCGGCTTCCCCGGGCGCCCGAACAGAAGAACGGGAAGCGGATCGCCTGCATCGGAGCGGGGCCGGCCTCGCTGACTGTCGCCAACGACCTGCTGCCCCTCGGGTACGCGGTGACGATCTTCGAGAAGCACCATCTGCCGGGTGGGCTCATGCGTTCCAACATCCCCGCCTTCCGGCTGCCGGCCCAGGTCTTGGATGACGAGATCGGGGTGATCCTGGACATGGGGGCGGACATCCGCTACGGGAGCGAGATAGGAAGCCTGCGCGACCTCCTGGGGCAGGGATTCGACGCCGTGTTCGTCGGCAGCGGGGCGCCCCGGGGCAAGGAGCTAGATCTGCCTGGTCGCCACGGCGCTGACGGCGGAGACCCGCACATTCACATTGGCATTGACTGGCTGGAATCAATCGCCTTTGGTCACGTGAGCGCCATCGGGAAGCGGGTCTTGATCATCGGCGTGGGCAACACCGCCATGGATTGCTGCCGCTCATCGCGGCGCCTGGGGGGCACCGAAATCAAGGTGATGGCCCGCCGTCCCCGGCGCTTCTTCAAAGCCTCGCCGTGGGAGCTCGAGGATGCCGAGGAGGAGGGTATCGAGATCGTGGTCAACCACGCCCCCAAGCGCTTCGTGGTTGAGGCCGGCCGGCTGGTGGGGGTCGAGTTCGACATTGTGGAATGGGACGAGAACGCGGTCCATTCCCGGGTCCTCGACACCGTGACCATTCCCTGCGATGACGTGATCCTGGCCATCGGGCAGGAGAACGCCTTCCCCTGGGTCGAGCGTGACCTGGGCCTCGAGTTCGGCAGCGGCGACCTCCCCGTGGTGGACGAAACCACCCTGCAGTCGAGCCTGCCGGAGGTGTTCTTCGGCGGCGATGCCGCGTTTGGCGCCAAGAACATCATCTGGGCCGTCGAGCACGGTCACCAGGCTGCCATCTCCATCCACAACCACTGCCAGGGGCTCGCGGTCACGGAACGCCTGCAGCCGACCATGAACCTGATCAGCCAGAAGATGGGCCTCAGCCAATGGAGCTACCACAACGACTACAACCCCGCCTCGCGCCAGCCGATGCAGCATCTGGAGCTGTCGCGGCGGTTCAAGGAGCTCAACTTGGAGGTGGAGCTGGGTTTTTCCGCGGATGCCACCGCCAGGGAGGTGCAGCGCTGCCTCAACTGCGACGTGCAGACGGACTTCACCGCCGCCCTCTGCATCGAATGCGACGCCTGCATCGACATCTGTCCGGTGCGGTGCCTGACCATGGTGCATACCGACTCCCTCTCCGAGGCGGAGTTGCGGGGCCGGCTCAGTGCTCCCAGCACCAACCTGGACCAGGCGCTGTTCATATCCACTCCCCTCAAGCAGACCGGCCGGGCCATGGTCAAGGACGAGAACCTGTGTGTCCACTGTGGCCTCTGCGCGGAGCGCTGCCCGACCGCGGCCTGGGACATGGTGAAGTTCGACCTTCAGATTCCCTACGCGGGACGGGTCGGGATCCCGATCGAATGACCGGGCAGCCGACGGGTGAGTGGGGAGGCGGGCGACATGCTGCAGGCTGAGATCCACGAGGTGACTCGCGTCAACGATTTCGCGATCAAGCTGGCCAATGTCAACGGGACCGGCTCCGCCAGCGCCAACAGCCTGTTGATGCAGGCCATCTTCCGCATGGGAGTGCCGGTCTCGGGCAAGAACCTGTTCCCGTCCAACATCCAGGGCCTGCCCACCTGGTACGAGATCCGGGTCAATGCCGAAGGTCACACCTCTCGAAGCCTCGAGTACGACTTGATGGTGGCGATGAACGGCCAGACCTATGCCCAGGACATCGCCGAGGTCCGCTCCGGGGGCTACCTTCTGTTCGATGACAGCTGGCCCCTGGAGCTCGAGCTGCGGCGGCCGGACGTCACCTTTCTGGGGGTCCCCCTGGCCCGCCTTTGCGCCGACAAATTCGCCAGCTCCCGAGAGCGCATTCTGATGAAGAACGTGGCCTATGCCGGGGCCCTGGTGGCGCTCCTCGATCTGGACCCGGAGCTGGTCGCGCAGCTGCTGACGGAGAGCTACGGGCACCGCCAGCAACTGCTGGAGTCGAACCGGCTGGCGCTGCGCCTGGGCTACGAGTACGCCCGCGGGAACTTCTCCTGCCCACTTCCCTGCCATGTGGAGCGGCTGGACAAGACTCGCGACCTGATCATGATCGACGGCAACACCGCGACCGCCCTCGGGGCCCTCTACGCGGGGGCGACGGTGGCCGCTTGGTATCCGATCACGCCGGCCACCTCGGTGATGGAGAACTTCATCCGGCTGTGCGCCAAGTACCGGCGCGAAGCGGTCCCGGACGCCAAGCCCGGCGAGCCCGCCTTCCGCAACAACTACCTGGTCGTCCAGGCCGAGGACGAGCTGGCGGCTCTGGGGGTGGTCGTCGGGGCCAGCTGGGCTGGGGCGCGAGCGTTCACCTCCACCTCCGGTCCTGGCCTCTCCCTCATGAGCGAGCTGCTCGGCCTTGCCTACTACACGGAGGTTCCGGCGGTGGTGGTCGATGTCCAGCGGGCGGGCCCCTCCACCGGGATGCCGACCCGGGTCCAGCAGGCCGACATCCTGATGGCGGCCTACGCGTCCCACGGCGACACCAAGCAGCTCTTGCTCTTTCCGGCTGACCCCGGCGAGTGCTTCCATCTCACGGTGCTGGCGTTCGACCTCGCCGAGCGCTTTCAGACGCCGGTGCTGGTGCTCTCCGACCTCGACATCGGGATGAACGACTGGGCGGTGCCAGAGCTCACCTGGGACGACGCCTACGTGCCCGACCGGGGCCGGGTCCTGGGCGAGCAGGAGCTCCAGGAAATCTCCGAGTTCTTCCGCTACAGCGACGAGGACCAACTGTCAGTGACCCCGCGCACGTTGCCCGGGGTGAGCCCGCGGGGAGCGTACTTCGTGAGAGGTTCGGGGCACGACCGCCTGGGCGGCTACACGGAGCGCCCGGAAGACTACCAGCAGGTGGTGGATCGGCTCTTGGCCAAGCACCGCGCCGCCGCCGACCACATGCCCGCTCCGGTGCTCGAACAGCGTCCGGGCGCTCAGGTGGGGGTGATCACGGTGGGCAGCTGCGACCTGGCGGTGCGGGAGGCCGTGCAACTGCTGAGCCAGGCCGGGGTTGAGGCCAGCTATCTGCGGGTCCGCGGATTCCCCTTCCCGGCTCAGGTCCGCCAGTTCATTGATGACCATGAGGTCTGCTTCGTGGTGGAGCAGAACCGCGACGCCCAGCTGAAGGCCCTGATCCAGGTCGAGACCGGAGCCCCCAGTGAGAAGCTGCGCTCGGTGCTGGTCTACGGTGGCCTGCCCCTCAGCGCCCGCGAAGTCGTGGCCGGTATCAAGCGCCAGCTGGAGGTCTGATCGTGCCATCCATCACCAAGCCGTTGATCCCGCTGGTGCCTTTGCTGCGCAACGAGTTGGGCTTGACTCTGCAGGACTACGCCGGCGGCATGTCCACGCTGTGCGCCGGCTGCGGCCATGACTCGATCACGGCGGCCCTGATTCAGACCTTCTGGGAGCTCTCCGTCCCGCCCCACATGATCGCCAAGCTGAGCGGGATCGGGTGCTCCTCAAAGACGCCCGCGTATTTCGCCAGCCGCGCCCACGGTTTCAACTCGGTGCACGGTCGGATGGCGACCATTGCGACCGGCGCCGGCGCGGCCAACCGGGACCTGCTTCTGGTGGGAGTCTCGGGGGACGGGGACTCGCTCTCGATCGGGCTCGGCCATCTCTGCCACGCCATCCGCCGCAATGTCCGCATGCTCTACCTGATTGAGAACAACGGGGTTTACGGCCTGACCAAGGGTCAGTTCTCGGCCTCCGCCGACATCGGCTCGACCTCGCGTCGAGGCGAGGCCAACCTCCTCCAGGCCGTCGACCCCATCCTGCTCGGGCTGAGCCTGGGAGCCACCTTCCTGGCCCGCGGATTCTCCGGTGACAAAGAGCAGCTGGTGCCCATCCTCAAGGCCGCTGCCGCCCACGACGGATTTGCCCTGGTCGACATCATCTCTCCCTGCGTCCAGTTCAACGACCACGAGGGATCCACCAAGAGCTACCGCTACATGCGCGACCATGAGCTCAAGGAGATCGACGCCGACTTCATCTCCGCCCACGAGGAGATCGTCGAGGTGCTGGGACCGGGGCTGGCGACAGATGTGGCCATGCACGATGGGGGCAGAGTGCGCTTCCGGGCGGTCCCAGAGGACTACGACCCTCGTGATCGGGGCGGCGTCGAGGCCTACCTCCGCGACCGAGTGGGTCACGGGGAGATCGTTACCGGTCTGCTCTACATCGACGAGTCGGTGCCGGACATGCACGGGCTGGGCCGGACCCCGAAAGAGCCCCTGGTGAACCTCCCCTACCAGAAGCTCTGCCCGGGAAGGGATGAGTTGCTGAGGTTCCAGGAGAGCTTTCGGTAGGGATCCGTGGCCCACTTCCGGGCGACCGGGATGAGGCTCGCCCGGGCTGGACCGGGTGCCGCAAGCCGCTGGCGGCGGGCGCCGCCCCGCTGCGGCCGCGGCAGTACCTCCTGGATCAGTTGCGAATAGCCGGAGCCCATCCGGCGGGGTGGGTCCGTCATCCTATGCGCCATGCCCGGAATCGAGTCGTACCTCCGGCAGATGCTGCAGGGATGGCAGACCATCGTGGTCGCCAACCGGCCTCCCATCGACGTCCACCTGGATCCCAGCGGGCAACAGAGGATCACCCGGGGGGGCGGCGGCCTGGTGACCGCCATGGCCGCTCTCGCCAAGGCCAGCGGGTCGATCTGGGTTGGCGCGGCTCGCGGGGAATCCGACCTCGACCTGGTGCGCCGAGCCGGAGCCGACGGGGTGGTCGAGGTGACCACCGAGGGCGGTGAGACCTTCCGCACCCTCTTTGTGGAGTCGGACCCCGAGGCGTACGAGCTCTACTACAACCAGATCAGCAACCCTTTGCTCTGGTTCATTCAGCATTACCTCTGGGACCTCGGCCGAGAGCCGATCCTGGACTCCGAGACCGGGCGTGCCTGGCGCGACGGCTATGTGCGGCTCAACCAGAACTTCGCCGACCAGGTGGTGGCGGTGGCCGCCAGATCGAAGGCCAGACCCCTGATCCTCACCCAGGATTACCACCTCTACCTGATGCCGGCCATGGTCCGGACGCAGCTGCCGGAGGCGCGCCTGCAGCACTTCATCCACATCCCCTGGCCCACCCCCCAGTACTGGAAGGTGATCCCGCGCCACATGCGCGACGGGATCATGACCGGGCTCCTGGGCAACGACGTGGTCGGGCTCCAGACCAGCCTGGACGTGCGCAACTTCCTGATGACCTGTGAGGAGAACCTCGGGCTGGGGGTAGACCACCGTCAGCGCATCGTCTTCTACGAGGGAAGGTCAGTTTGGATCAGGGCCTACCCGATCTCGATCGACATCCGGGGCATGACCGAGCTCGCGGCCAGCGACGAGGTGCGCAAGGAGGAGGAGCTGATCGCCGCCTGGCGCCCCGAGATGCTGATCCTGCGGGTCGACCGCACCGATCTCAGCAAGAACATCGTGCGGGGATTCCTCGCCTACGAGCGGCTCCTGGAGATCCACCCCGAGCTGCGGGGGCGGGTTGTCTTCTGGGCCTTCCTGCAACGCAGCCGCCAGAACGTCGATGCCTACCGCGCCTACCTGGGGGCTCTGGTCTCGGCCGCCGCGCGGGTCAACCGCCGCTTCCAGACCGGCACCTGGCTGCCGATCCGCCTCGAGGTGGGGGAGAATCTCCACCGGGCGGTCGCCGCCTACAAGTCGTACGACGCCCTGCTGGTGAACCCGATCTACGACGGCATGAACCTGGTGGCCAAGGAGGGCGCCCTCTGCAACACCCGGGACGGGGTGCTGGTCCTCAGCGAGAACGCCGGCAGCTACGAGGAACTCGGACCCCAGGCGCTGGGGATAAACCCCTTCGACATCGATCAGACCGCGGAGGCGCTCCACGCGGCGCTCACCATGCCCAAGCGCTACCGATCCAACCGGGCGCGCCAGCTGCGCCAGATCGTGCGCCGCAACGACATCACCCGTTGGATCAGCAATCAGCTCCAGGACCTCAACGACCTGCTGGACCAGTAGTACCTGGGCTCTCAGGCCGGTGAGCGGAGCCCCTCCGCCACCTCCCCCAGGAGCTGGGCCCAGGCGGGCGGCCCCGTGAGGCAAATGTCCGCGGCCTCCGCCAGCTGAGGATTGGAGTCTGGCCCAAGCACCCCGATCGCGAGCGCCAGCTCCATCTCGGGCGCTCGCCGGTGCAGCTCCTCAATTGCCGGGAGGTCGCCCAGGTCGTCCCCGGCGAAGACGCATCCCCTGGGCTGGAGCCGGTCCAGGAGCCCCGCCAGCGCCATCCCTTTGTTGCCGCTGTGGGGCGGTCGCACCTCGATCACCAGCTTGCCCCGAACCACCTGAAGGTGCTCGCCAGCCGCCAGCTGCTCGACCATGCGGCGCACGGTGGGCCCCACCCGGCGTGGCTCCGGCGAGTTGCGGTAATGCACCGATACCCCAAGCGCCTTGGCCTCGACCTGGACGCCTGGAAGCCAGCCGGTGAGTTCCTCCAGGTGCTTGGCGAGTTGGACCAGGCGCTGCGACGGAGCTGGAGGCATGGGTAGGGGGTCAGCCGGGCTGGCGTTCAGCCACGGTTCCAGGCCGTAGCTGCCCAGCAGCACCGCCCCCGGCACCCGGCACTGGACCGCGAGGTTGGCCAGGTCTCGGCCGCTGATCACGGCGACCGGGGTGCGGCCGGCCAGCTCGGCCAAGGCGCGCGAGGCCTGGGGCAGCGCTCGGGCTCGCCTGGGGTCACGCACCACCTGGGCCAAGGTGCCGTCGAAGTCGGATGCGATCAGGAGGCTGCCGCGGCGGGCGAGGCGGACCAGGGGCGGGACCAGTGAGGAAGCCTCTGCCGGCCCTTGGGATGCCACGTTTTGATCATAGGCGTAGTGGTTGGGTGGGCCGCATCCGCTACCCTGCAAGCATGGCTGCCAAGGATCTCGCCGAGGAGACGGTCCCGCAACTCGTGCAGGACCTGGGGGGCGAGCTGCGGCAGCTGGTCACCGCCGAGATGGAGCTGGCCAAGGCGGAGCTCAAACGGAGTGCCCGCAGGGGCCTGCGGGTGGTCGTGGCCGGCGCAGTGGCGGCCCTGGGCGCGGGGCTGCTCCTGATCTTCGGGCTTGTCACCCTGGTGGAGTGGATTCCCAATCACACCCTGGTGGCCGGGATCCTGGGCATCGTCGGCATCGCTCTGCTGGCGCTGGGCGGGGGCGTGGTGTGGTCCAATCGGCACCTCTGGCCGTTCACGGCCAGCAAACTGAGCCTTCAAGAGGACCTAGAGTGGGCACGACGACTGAGCAGGCGCGCGCACAGGTAGCGGCGACCCGCGCCCGGGTCGACTCCACCCTGGATCGCCTCGAGCTGCGGATCCGCCAGGAGTTGAGTCCGCGCCGGCGCCTCCGCCGGGATGGAGCCAAGCTGGCGGTCGGGGTGGCGGTGGTGGCGCTGGTGGGCACGACCTATGTGCTTCGGGCGAGGCGGCGCCGTCTTGACCAGCCCGGCCAGGTCGACTGGATCGCCGCCATGCCGGAGGAGTGGCGTTCCCGACTCTCTGAGCTACTGGCCGAGGCGGCTGCTGGAGGGGTGCTGGGTCCGGGGACGTCCAGCTCCAAGCATCCGCGCTCGGCCCTGCAGTCGCTGGCTCTGCGAGGCGGCCGGATGGCGCTGCCGGTCGTCCTCAATGCGGTGGCGGAGCGGTTGGCCAATCGCCAGCCCAGTGCCGGTTCGGGCTGAGGCTCAGGCTGGGTGACCCCTTACCCGCAGGGCTCACGGGTGGCTGACGAGTGAGCTCAGCTCCGGAGCGTCAGAGCGGGCGCGCTGCTCCCCTGGTACGACCCCTGCGGGCGCCAGACCTAACCGAGGTCGGAAGCATGCTGGCCCGAGCGTTCCTCGCCGACCCGACGTCAGCCTGGCTCTTCCCCAAGCCGGCGGGGCGTCCCGAGTCCCTGGCGCGCTGGTACCGGCTCAATGCCTCGCTGCTGCTGGCTTCGGGGGAGGGTTGGGTCACGGGTGACCTGTCCGCCGCCGCCCTCTGGCTGCCGATGGGAAGGGTCCCGGAACGTCCGGCCGGCCACGCCCGCACTCGGGATGTGGTCAGCGTCAACTTGCAGGTGATGCGGATGCTCGGCCCGAGGGTGGCCCGGGCCGCCATGACCACGGTGCGGCTGCACCGTCTCCACGGCATCACCCCGGCCTGGTATCTGGCGATCCTGGGCACCGAGCCTTCGCGTCAGGGAACCGGCCTGGGTACGGCGGTGCTGGCGCCGATGCTGGCCCGCTGTGACCGAACCGGAACCCCGGCGGTCCTGGACACGGCCACCATGGTGGACGTCCGGTTCTACGAGGGCCGAGGCTTTGATGTGGTGGGCGAGGTTCAGAGCCCCCATGGGCCGCACTTCTGGGCAATGCGCCGGCAGCCGGCTCCGTTCTGAGCGATCTGGCCGCAGCCGGGCGGTCAGGGCCGGTCCGACCTCCTCCGATCGACCAGGTGGCGCTGGGGCCGGGGGCGGCGGATTCGGGGTGGTGAAAGCTACTCAAGTTGGCCGAGGCGGCGCTCCGCGCCAGGCGAACCGCGGAGAGGTCGGTCCAGGTCGCTGTTCAGCCGGCGGGCCGGGCTGACCCGCGGCTGACCAACTCGTAGGACTCAGCGATCAGAGCCGCAACCAGGTCCGGCGCCAGGGAGGGCAAGAGAGCGACCGTGATCCAGTGCCGCTTGCTCATGTGGTACCCGGGAGTGATCTCCCGGTACTTGTCGGCCAGGGCCGCTCCGTAGCCAGGGTCACACTTCAAGGTGATGCGGCCCGGGTGGTCGTCGAGGCTGATGACTGCGAACATTTTGCCGGCGACCTTGAAGACTGCGGGTGACTCTCCGAAGGGATGGCAGAGCTCGGCCCTTGGCAGCCTGGCGCACTCCGCGAGGGCACGCTCGCGCCCGAATGGCGGTCCACTTCTCCGCCCGGACTTGCCGGACAGGTCCTCGCCAGACGCCCCGGCCCGAGCTCCTCGCCTGCCTTCGGCGCGCTCGCCGGGGCGGCTGTTCACAGGGATGGCAGGGTGGCGCCGGCCAGCAACTCTCCCGCCATCTTGGCCAGCGTGGCGAGCGCCCCTCGGTGCGGGAAGGGGCCGTAAGACACTCGGGCGACTCCCAGGGCGGCCAGCTCGCTCGGCGTTGGGGTACCGGGCAGGCCAAGGACGCTTAGCCGATGTGGGCCGAGGCCTTCGACAAGGGAGCTGACCTGGTCCGCGTCGAGCCGGCCCGGCACGAAGACACAGGCAGCCCCTTCCTCGAGAAACGCGCGGCCCCGTTGCAGCGCCTGGGGCAGGGCACCACCCTGTCCCCCGGACTCCAGAAAGGCATCCGTTCGGGCGTTGAGCACGAAGGGCACTCCCTCGAGCTCAGCGGCTCGAACCGCGATCCGGACGGCCTTGGAGGATTCGGCCAGCGGGCGCATCTGGTCTTCCAGATTGCCGCCGGCGGCGCCCGCCGCGATGGCGCGAGCCACGGTGCTGGCCACGTCACCGTAGCCGGCCTCAAGGTCGGCGGTGACGGGCACCGCGACCGCGCCCACGATCCTGGCCAGCATGTCGAGCATCATCGCTATTGGAAGAATCTCGCCGTCAGGGTAGCCAAAGGCCGCGGCCATGGCGGCACTGGCAGTGGCCACCGCCCGGCAGCCCGGTACCGCCGCGACGGTTCGGGCGCTGGCTACATCCCAGACGTTCACCAGGATCAGCAACTCCGGATCGGAATGCAAGCGAAGTAACTCGACCGCCCGCTCCGTGACTCGGCTGGCTCCCTGAGACAGTTCAGGAGACCGGGTCCTAGCCCCCTCGCCGGCCGGCGAGTTCACGCCGGCCGCGATGGGTGGTCACCGGAGCCACCGGTGGCGCCGCAACTGGGGATTCGACGAGTAACCCAAACCCGCGCGGCCGTGGGTGGCGGAGAGCCATGCCAGGGCTCCCTGGACCGCGAGGCCGCCACCGCGAAGTGTCCGCCCCACCTTCCGCGATCGAGCCCGGCCACCCCGTAGCCCTGCTCCGCGAGCGCCCTTCGGGACTTTCTAAGGGGGGCGGCCGGGCTCATCACTGAGGCAGTTCGGGGCGGTCGATCACCCGCCGCCAGGTTCCGTCCGGCTGGCGGCGCACCACCTGTGCCCTTCCGCCCGTGTTGTCGGCGGGACGCGTCGACGTGAGCGCGAGATCACCGTTGCGCAAGGTGGGCATTGGCGCCTCGGCTCCCGTCGGCGGCGCCATCGTCACCATGCCCTGGAACAGGGCCAGGAGCGCTTGGTGCCCAATCGTAACCTGGCCTGGCGGGTAGGCCAGCACCGCGTCCGGCTCGTAGAGGTCGGCCAGCCCCTCGGCGTCGCCCGCGCGCCAACGCTCCACGAACAAGCGGGCCAGGTCCTCCGGCTCCCGGGCGCCGTCTCCAATCTCGGTCATTCGCAACCCTCCAGGATCTTTGTGCAGCCGTCAAAAGTGACTCCGCCACCGATGGATGCTGCCCCGGTCATGTCAGCGGCCAGGGCCGCGCCAGTGCGCCCAGACGGTTCCAGGCGTTGATGACCGCTATAACCCAGATCAGCTCGGCCAGCTCTGGTTCGGAGAACTCGGCCGCGGCCGCCTGGAACACCGCCTCGGGCACCGGACCTGAGGTGAGGCGGGTGCCGGCCTCGGCCAGGTCCAGGGCAGCCCTCTCCCGGGCCGTGAAAAAGGGTGCCTCCCGCCACACCGGCAAGGCGCAGATGCGGCGCTCCGTCTCGCCCGCAGTGCGCGCCTCCCGACTGTGCAGGTCGACGCAGTAGGCACAGCCGTTGAGCTGAGACACTCGGACTCGGACCATTTCCAGGAGCCCGGGAGCGATCGTCGAACGTCGGCTGCAGGAATCCAGCTCGGACATGGCGCTGGAGGCGGCGGGTACCAGCTGGTCGACGGCAAGCCTCACCGAGGGTATGACCGGCTGGTTGTCTGGGGTCAGCGACTTGGTTGCAGTGTTCATGGCCAGACCTTACCCCCACGGTGGCTCAACTGTAAGATCCACTCACATGCGGAAATCATGGGCCACTTCCAGCATTGACCTTCACCTCCCCGTCGACCGCGGCGTCGGCCGGAGGGTCGCTTTGGAGCGGGCGGTGCGCATGGCGGTGACGAGTGGACGGCTGGCGGCTGGGACCCGGCTGCCGTCAAGCCGGGCCCTGGCCGACCACCTCGATTTCTCCCGGGGGACGGTGAGTGCCGCCTACGACCAGTTGGTCGCCGAAGGCTACCTGGTCGCGAGCCGGGGCGCCGGCACCTCGGTTGCGGACCTCTCCTGGAGTTCCGCGCAACCGACCCCTCCCCCGGACACCACCTGGGTACCGAGGTACGACCTGAGACCGGGGCGGCCGGACGTCACCTCGTTCCCCGTCGCCACCTGGTTGCGCGCGGCGCGGCGGGCATTGACGGGTGCCTCCGCCTCGGTGTTCAGCTACGGCGACGCTCAGGGTCGGATCGAGCTCCGCCGGGCTCTGGCGGACTATCTGGGACGGACTCGCGGGGTCCACGCCTCGCCAGCCCAGATCGTCCTCACCTCCGGCTACGTCCAGGCCATAGCCCTGCTCTGCCAGGTACTCGTCCGGTCTGGGTCCTCGGTGGTGGCCATGGAGGACCCCAATCTGCCATTCCACCGTGAGGTCGTCCGCTGGGCCGGCGCCCGGGTCATGGGCCTTCCAGTTGACGAAGACGGAGTCGATATCGACCGGCTGCGGGGCCCGGATGGTGGGGCGGTCGGGGCGGTGGTCGTCACCGCGGCCCATCAATACCCCATGGGTGTCACTCTGCACCCGGATCGCCGGCGCGAGCTGATCCGGTGGGCCCGCGGGTCTTCCGCCCTGATCATCGAGGACGACTACGACGGGGAGTTCCGCTTCGACCGCCAGCCGGTGGGAGCCATCCAGGAGTTGGCGCCTGACTGCGTGGCTTACCTCGGCAGCGCCTCGAAGACCCTGGGACCGGCTCTGCGCTTGGGGTGGATGGTCCTCCCCGCTGAACTGGTCGGGCCGGTGGTGGCGGCCAAACTGCACTCCGACTACCACAGCGAGGCCGTCGGACAGCTTGCCCTGGCGGAGATGCTCACCACCTATGCCTACGATCGGCATGTGCGCAGCCGGCGGCTGCGGTACCGAAACCGGCGCGATCTGCTCCAAAGTCGCTTCGGCCCCGAGACTCAGTTGGGCGCGATGGGCTTCCGATTGCAGGGGATCTCGGCCGGCCTCCACGCCTTGCTGACCCTTCCCGCCCAAGGCGAGGCCGAGTGGGAGGTCTGTGCCAGGGCTGAAGCCAGTGGCGTCGCCCTCGGTCGCTTGGGCGAGCACTGGCACAGCGCGGGACCCCATCCCCAGGGGATCATCGTCGGCTTTGGCACCCCAAGCGATCTGGTCTACCCAGCTGCGTTGAACGCTCTGGCTGAGGTCCTGGCCCACAGTTAGCCCTACCGCGCGCTTCACAGCCGGCTCGGCGCCGAGGCCAGGTGGCTTCGCCGCAAGACCCGCCTGGCATCGACCTGGGCCCCGGTAGCTTGCTCTCCTGGTGTTTACAGGGATCCCATCCGCGGCCTCACCCGAGCCTTCCGAACTCGGCTCAACCGCGGTCCGGGGCCGGCCCTCCACTCCGGCGCTCGGCGGGCCATCGTGATCAGCGCCGGGGAGAGGCGACGGACGCCAGGGAATGACCTTGCCGAACTCCCACCCGGTGCTGCGCGGCGGCGGCCGCGGCCACAGGTATGAGCAGGATCAGGAAGGTGGCCCGAAACCCCAGAGCGTCGATCCCCAGGCCCAGGAAAAGCGGCAGGGCGAGGTTCACAGCCTGGACGCTGGCGGTGAGGTGAGCGTTGATGGAGGGCAGCTCCCGGTGGGGTCGGCTCTCCGCCGCCAGGGCCATCGACAGCGGGAAGGTCAGCCCGTGAGGCACTCCCAGGAGCGCCATCGCCAGCAGCAGCTGAAGCTCGCCGTGACCCAGCCCGATGAGGACCAGGCCCACCAGGGTGAGCGCCGCCGACACCCGGAACCAGCCCAGCTTGTGCCCAATCGGAGACCGCCAGGCGAGGCCGGCGCGGACCAGGAATGAGACCACGAAGAAAACTCCGAAGGCGACCTGGATCTGGGCCGGCGCGAGGCCGTAGTCGTGCCTGGCGAAGAGCGCGCCGAACACGATCAGGGCCGCGAACGGAGCCGCGTAAAGAAGCTGCCCCAGCAGAGCCACCTGGAATGCGGGATCGTCCAGGGCCTGGCGCAGGGAGACTCGAGCCGTCCCCGCAGCTGAGCTGGCGGCCTCCACCACCACCTCGGGAGCCGGGCTCACCAGCTCCGCCCTGCCGGCGGCCTTCCCTCGGGTCTCCCGGCGGGCGGCCCGGCGCGCGCGGCCCCAGCCCGAGCGCCAGGTGACCACGGCCGCCATCAAGAGGGCGGCCAAAACCGGACCCAGCGTGAACCAGAGGAATGCGGTCCGGAGGTTGCCCCCGCTGACAGCCAGACTGGCGGTTTCCACGAAAGGGCCGATCGCGAGGCTGGCGCTCAGCGCCACACCCAGCAGGGCGATGGGCCGGTCTCGCGCGCCCGGCCCGGCCCCCTCGCCCGCGATTCCTCCCACCGCCGTGATCAGGGTGGGAAAGACGAGTCCGCCGCCCAGCCCCAGCAGCAGGACGGCGACGGTGAGGACCACCACCGAGTGAGCCGCCGCCACCAGTGGGAACGCCAGGCCGAGCATGAGCAGGGAGGCGACCAAGACGGGAGCCACCCGCCGCGAGGGGATGCGCGAGGCGAGCACGACCATCGCCAGCACGGAGGCACCGCCGCCACCGGCGGCGAGCGCACCCACGGCGGTGGCATTGAGGTGCAGGAGGTCTCCTGCCACCAGTGGAAAGGTGGTCTGGGCCATGTTCTGGCTGGCCCTCATCAGCATGGTGACCGCCAGCAGCACCGCCAGGGCAGCGCCGATCCCGAGCCCAGCCTTCAGCCGAGTGCGCGAGCCCATCTGATCGAGTGTACGGACCACTGCAGAGGGCCTTGGAGGGCGGGCCAGGGGTCTTCTCTCCCGCGACCGGCTCCGCCGTCGTCGGGCAATTCGACCGAACATCCAGCCGCGGTGCCCGGGGCGGCCCCGGGCGATTTGTCCGGGCCGTTCCCCGCCAGGCGGCCGCTTCGATCCGGTTCCTGGGCGCTGCCGAGCTCGCCTGGGAGCGTTTGGAGCTGGAGCGCGCAGGAGAACTGGCCTGCGCTGGGCTCGCTTGGCAAGCCGTGAGTCGGCCGGAAGTCGTGGTTCGCCGCTGGAGATGGGGCCGGGGCCCCACCTATGAGGGGAGGGTCCCCAGGACCACGTTCACCGACCGCGCTGTGCCGGTGCTGTCTGTGAGTTGGACCGGCACCCGCTTTCCCGGTTGCTGGTCGGCCAGGACCTCGGCCAGACGCTCGGCGGTCGGGGTGGGGGTGCCCGCCACTGCCGTGACCAGATCACCGACCAGGATGCCGGCCTGGGCGGCTGGGCCGTCCGGGGTCACGGCCTCGACGGCCACCCCGACGGGCACTCCCGCCGCGCTGGTGATGGAGGAGCCACTGAGGCCGAGATCCGCCCGATGGGAGTTGACCACTCGGCCGTAGCGAATGATCTGGCCGCTGATGTCATTGACGATGGTGCTGGGGATGGCGAAGCCAATACCGGTGATCACCGCGCCCGAATTGAGAGTACCGGAGGCGCCGAGGGTGGTTATGCCGACCACCTGGCCGGCCAGGTTGACAAGGGCCCCGCCGCTGTTGCCCGGGTTGATGGGCGCCGAAGTTTGGATGGAGTCCGGCAGCACCGCCGACGGCGTCGAGGCGGTGGGGGGCTCGGACACCTCGCGTCCAAGCGCGCTGACGACGCCCACGGTCACGGTGTTCGTGAGCCCCAGGGGGTTGCCAATCGCGATCACCCACTCCCCGACCCGGAGCGATCCGGCCCCCCCGATCTTCGCCGGCTTCAGGTTCTTGGCCCCGATGATGCGCAGCACCGCCAGATCGTCCGGCGGGAAATCTCCCAGGAGGGTTGCCGGCTGAGCCACAGCGCTGGTCCCCAGCTGGACCGTGTAGGGCCCGCCCCCCGCGACGACATGGGCGTTGGTCACGACATCGCCCCGGGCGTCAACCACCACTCCAGACCCGAGGCCTGACTTTGTTTGGATCAGGACCACGTCCGGGCTCACGGCGGCGGCCACCGCCGCGAAGCTTGGCGGCTGAGGGCTAGCCGCGCTCGCACGCGAGCCTGTCCCTGAGGAACAGCCGGATGCGAGCGCCGCGCCGCCGGCTGCGGCCAGAAGCGCAAGAGCGGCCCCGACACTCAGCCGGCCCCAACGGCGGCCGGGGGGCCGCGATACCGCCCTGCTCAGTGTCGAGTGTGCCACGGGACCTCCTGAGGCAATTCTAGGCCTCCCTCCGGGATCCCGTGCTCCCGCCGATCGCGGCCGGGCCGGCGTGGGGACGGCCGCCCCGCTCAGGGCGGAGAGGGATGGTCTGAGGAGCGCGCGGACTTCCACTCGGCTCGCTGTCGCGCGGCCCGAGGATGGCATGCCGCAAAGGCGGTGGTCGCCCACGAACCCCGATCGGGAACACCGCCAAGGTCGCTCACGCGATCACCGGGGGGAATAGGTTCGGGTGCCCGGGACCCGGCCACCGATGCGCCCCTTCGGCGGATTCCGACCCGCCAGCTTCGCGCTCTGGCAAGATGGGTTATCGGCGACTAGCGGCGCGCGAGGGCGGCCGTGTCGCCGCCTCGGAAACCTCCGGGAAGCGGGACCTGCCGGTGGCGACCGACAGCCGCGGTTGGCCGTGGCTCGCTCGCCTCAGGGCCCGGTGTCATCGGCCAGCGACAGGTAGGCCTCATCCTCCTGCTCGGTGTGAAGCCGCAGGGTCGCATAGAGTCCATAGAGGAGGCGGCGCAGGTAGGCGAGGTCGGAGGCGTTGGGGCCGGCCGGGCCGATCTCCTTGACCAGCCCGCCGAGCAGCCTTATCTGATGGACGATCTCAACGTGGGCGCGACTCATTGGCCCGGTGGGGTCTGAGCCCCCCAGCACCCGATCGAGCATCGGATACAGCAACTCCTGCTCAGCTTGCTCATGAGGCTGCACCAGGTTGAGCAGGACCTGGTGGACCCGCCGGACACCCGCCATGGCGGTGGCAGGGGCGTCAGTGTCGAGACTGTCGGCAACCGTGCGCAGCTGTGTGATTGCGGCCCGGATCGCTACATGCTCGGTACTGAAGCGGCGAGCGACATCAGCGTCACGGGCATCTAATCCGCCCTGCACCCGGCCCGGCCGGAGGGCCCGCAGGGCATTCAGGATCACGGTCACGTCGATTGCCTCCTGGAGGATCGCGCCGGCCACCGGGGGCAGATAGCCGGCAGCCGCCACGCCCATGGCCACCAGCGACATGGCCATGCCCGCCACCACGCTCTGCAAGGCGATGGACCGGGACCTGCGGGCGATCCCCATCGCTTCGCCGAGCCGGTCCAGGCGGTTGACCGTGAGGACCACGTCGGCGGTTTCCGAAGACACGCTGGCACCCCGGGCGCCCACGGCCACGCCCAGGTCGGAAACGGCGAGGGCAGGCGCGTCATTGATGCCGTCGCCGACCATCATGGTGGGTCCGTTCGCGCGCTCCGCCCGCACCGCGTCAACCTTCTCCGCCGGCGTTCGCTCGGCGAGGACGGTGTCGACGCCCACGACGGCTCCGATCGCCTCCGCCACCTCGGATCGGTCGCCCGTCACCATCACCACACGCTCGATCCCAGCCCGGCGCAGGACCCGCACGGTGCGGGCAGCGTCGGGCCGCACTGGATCCACCAGAACGAGCACCCCCGCCGGCTCGCCGTCCACCCGCACGAACACGTTCGCGGCGCCGTCCAGGTCGGCCCTCCTGCGCGCCGCGCGCACCCACGGCTGACTTTCCACCGCCCCCACCCAAGCGGCTCGGCCAAGGGCCACGGCGACCCCGTCCACACTTCCAGCCACGCCCTGCCCGGAGGTTTCCCGCGCCTCGCCGGGGACACCCAGGTGCAGGCCCTGCGCGCGCGCCGCACTGACGATGGCGGCCGCGAGCACATGGGATGAGGTCTGGTCCAACGAGGCGGCCAGGCGTAGGATCTCGTCCGGCGGCAACTTCCCGGCAGTGATAGTGGCGTCAACGGTCGGATGACCCTCAGTCAGGGTGCCGGTCTTGTCCAAGAGGAGGATCCGGCACCTCGCCAGCTGCTCGAGGGCGCCACCTCCCTTGATGACCACTCCCCGCCGAGCCGCTCGTGAAAGCCCGGATACGATTGCCACTGGAGCGGCGAGAATCAAAGGGCAGGGGGTGGCTACGACCAGGACCGCCACCGCCCGGACCAGCTGCCCCGAGTACAACCATGCCCCCCCGGCAACCACCAGGGTGACCAGAAGGAACCAAACGGCGTAGCGGTCCGCCAGGCGCACGAACGGAGCCGTCGAGTTCTCCGCCTCACGCACGAGGCGGACGATGCCGGCATAGGTGCTGTCCGCCTCCGTGGTGGTCGCCCTCAGGTCGAATGGGGCGCCGGAGTTGACGACTCCGCTGCGCACTGAGTCGCCCACCGGCCTCTCCACCGGCAGGGGCTCTCCGGTGAGCGCCGACTCGTCCAGGACCGCGGGTGAGGTCGTCACCACGCCGTCGACAGGAACCACCTCGCCTGTCCCAACCAGGAGCAGGTCACCGACTCCGACCGCTCCCAAGGGCACCGTCTCCAGGGCCGCATCGGTATGACGGCGTGCGAAACGGGGAGATCGCTCCAGCAGGGCGCTCAGCTCCCGCCGGGCTCGGGCGGCGGCCCTTGCCTCCAGGGCCCGGCCGGTGGCGACCATCACGCTGATGACGGCGCCCGCGAAGAGCTCGCCCACGATCAGGGCGCCGATCAGGGCGAGGAGCGCAATCACATCGACGCCGAGCCGAAAGCGGCGCAGGCTGCTGATGACCCACCAAAGCGTGGGAGGCATTCCCAGGGCGGTGGTCGCGGCCCAAGCGGCCTGGCCGGCCAGGGAGGCACCGAAGAGTTGCAACCCGGCGCCGACCGCCAGGCCCGCCAGGGTGCCGGCGAGCAGCAGCGCCTCGCTGTGCCCCTGGATGAAGCGATAGCCCCGGCGGAGCGGGTCAGCCATGGCCCCCACCCTTGGGAGTCGCCAGGTCAGCTGGCGTCGGGCGGCCATGGTGACGTCCGCCCAACTTGCCTCGACGTTCTAGCTGCAGCAGCAGCAAGGTCGCTCCGATCGCCACCGCAGCCAGGCCCGCCACCTCCAGCATGACGTAGGGGGGCGGCAGCGAGAGCCCGAACAGCTGCCGCGAGACCGGCACCCAGACGGCACCCAGGGCGAGCAGGAAGATGGCCACCAGTAGGCTGGCCCTTGCCCGGGTCAAAGGCCAGACCAGATAGCCGAGGAGCCACAGGCCCACCAGGAAGAGGGCGGTGGCGGCGGCGGTACGAGCCTCCATCGGGGTTGTGCCGAGGATCGTCCGGGTCAACTCGAACGCCCCCAGTGCGGCCGCGGCCGCAGCTAGGCCCGCCGGGCCCGCGACGCCCAGCACCCGGCGGGTGAAGCCGGAGCTGGCGCGCGGCGCGCGCCGGCCCAGAGCCAGGAACAAGCCGGGGATCCCGATGGTCAGCGAACTGACCAGGGTCAAGTGACGCGGGTAGAAGGGGTAGGGCATCGCCAGGACCCCAACCGCCAGCGCCAGCACCGTCGCGTAGACGGTCTTGGTGACCACCACCCGGGCGACCCGCTCGATGTTGTCGATCACCCGCCGGCCCTCGTAAAGGAGCTGCGGCACCGCGGCGAACGAGCTATCCAGCAGGACGACTTGGCCCACCGCCCGGCTGGCCTGACTGCCGGAGCCCATGGCGATGCCTATGTCTGCCTGCCGCAGAGCTGCGACGTCATTGACCCCATCTCCGATCATGGCTACGACGTGCCCCGCGCTCTGAAGCGCCGACACCATGGCTCGCTTTCGGGGCGGGGTCACTCGGCCGAACACGGAGCTCGAGCTCAGCGCCTCCACCAGTGCCTCGGGGCTGGCTGGCAGTTGGCTCGAGTCCACTCCATCGGACGCCGGGATCCCTACGCGCTTGGCGATCGCGGCCACGGTGCGAGGATCGTCACCTGAGAGCACCTTGACCTCGATGCCCTGCGCGAGCAGATATCCGATCGTCGAGCTCGCCTCTGGGCGAAGTTCCTCCTCCAAGGAGACCAAGCCGGTTGGTAGCAGGCCGGGCGGAAGGGCCTTGCCCACCAGCCCCCCCGGAGCTCGGGCGAGCAACACCATCCGCCGCCCGGCGTCCGCGTGCCGGGCCAGCCGCGCGGCCAACGAGCCGGTGGCCTGTTCGCCGTTCAGGAGCACGTCGGCGGCCCCCAGCACCCAGGCGCCGCGGCTTCCGAAACCCGCGGCGCTCCATCTGCGAGCTGACGAGAACGGCACCGACTCGGTCGCTTTCCATTCAGGGGCGGCCGAGCCGATCAGCGCCAGCGCCCTCATGGTGGGATTGGGCGCGTGATCCGCGGCCACCATAGCTCCAAGGATAGGCCCGACCTCCTCCCCGGTCAGCGACTCCACGTCATGGACTCGCATGGTCGGCTCGGTGAGGGTCCCGGTCTTGTCGATGCAGAGGAGATCAACTCGAGCCAGCACCTCGACCGCGGGCAGGGTCTGAACCAGAACCCGGCTCCGGGCCATTCGGAGAGCGCCCAGCGCCAAGGCGATGGAGGTGAGGAGCACCAAGCCCTCCGGCACCATGGCGCCGACTCCGGCCACCAACCCACGGAGAGCTGCCTCCAGGGGCTCGCCGGAGCGCAGGATCTGGGAGCTCACCAGCAGCGCACTGGCGGGGACCATGGCCCAGCTGACGCCGCGCAGGATCTGGTTGGTCCCCGCCTGGAGGTCAGAGCGGGCCCGTTTCGGGACGCGAGCCTCCGCCTCCAGGCGCTGGGCATAGGCAAACTCGCCAACCTGGGTGGTCCGCATGGTGGCGATCCCCGCCACCACGAAGGTGCCCGACAGCACCTGGTCGCCGACGGCCTTGTCAACCGGTTCGGCCTCGCCCGTCACCAGTGACTCGTCCACCTGCAAACCCTCGCTCACGAGTACGGTGCCATCGGCCACAACCTGGTCCCCAGGGCGAAGCTCCAGCACCCAGTCGGGGGCCACCTGGCTGACCGGCAGGTCGATCACGGCACCCTCCCGCAACACGTGGGCCAGGGGGGCGGTGAGCACTGCCAACCTGGCCAGGGTGCGTCTAGCCCGTAGCTCCTGAGCGATTCCGATGACCGTGTTCAGCGCCGGCACCACCACAAAGAGGGCATCTTGGGGTGGCCCCACCAGAGCGATCACCACCAAGAGCGCGCCCAGAATGGCGTTGAACCTGGTGAAGAGGTTGGCCCGCACCATCGCCCAGAGGGTGCTGCCAATTGGTCCGGGCAGGCGGCCGGATGCAGTCACCCGGGGCGTCGACAGTCGCTCCCGATCGGCAGCTGGCCCTGCCCGCTGCCAATCGCGCCGCCAGCCTTGGGGAGGCAGCTCCGGCCGGGACGATCCCGAGCCGGCTGGATGGCTGGGCTCTGGTGGTCAGCCCCCGCGGCACGCGGGCGCACCCCCACTCCCCGGGTGTGGTCCGTCGGCTTGACAGCGGAAACGACGGCTCCTGACTTTCGCCGCGCCTGGTGGCACCGGGCTGGACCAGGCGCGGCTCGAAGCTCCCTGGCGGTTCTCGCCAGTGGGCCAAGTCGAGAAGCGGGAGAGGTAGCCGGCCCACGGCGAACGGCCAGCCTTGGACTACGCCGAAGAGCGTATCCGAAGCCTTGCGGAGGTGCACCACGGCCGCGCCAATCCGCGCCCTGGTCAAGGCGATCCCCGTCGCCCCCTCGCCGTGGCGGGAATTCCTTCCCAGCCCCCATCAACTGACTCCGCCCAACCGAGCGAACCGCCCGCCGCTCCTGACGGTGCGGTGGACCATCCCGCCCGTCTCGCTCCCAATCGGCGGGGGCCGCCTGCTCGATCCAGGCTCATGACCGACGGTCCCGGAGGTCGTCTCGTCGCCAGCATGGCGCACCTGGTCAGCCTGGGTGCTGCGGGGGTGCACCTAGGCAGGGTCCGCCGCGCCTCGCTCGCCTCTCTGCTCAAGATCGGGCTCACGGCTGCCGCAGTCGAGGCGGAAGGGCGGGTACTGGTCGGTCATCAAGTTGGCGTAGGCAAGCACCCTGAAGCACCAGCGGTTCAGCCCCATGACCAGGTCGAACACAGGCTTAGGGTAGACCCCGGACACGGCCAGGATCACAGCCGCGATCAGCACCAGCAGGGCGATCAGACCACTGCCGGTGATGGTCCTGCCGGGGCCTCCGAAACCAAGATCGAAGCCGCCACTGAACAGCAGGACCACCAGGTACTGGGGAAGTGCCAGCAGCCACCACTTGACCAGCACCAGCCCGCGGGAGAGGCGCCTCGGGTAAGCGACAGTGAAATCCGCAGGGAAGTTGGGATCCGATCTCAGTGTGAACGGTGGGTAGCGGTCAGTGCCGAGGGTCCCATAGGCGTAGTAGGCCACCCGCCAGCTCCATCGCATCACCCCGACATTGAAGTCAAAGATCGACCTCGGGTAGCGCCCCGTGAAGAGGATGGCGAAGCCGGCCACGACCGTCAGCACGAACACCGCCAGCCAGAGGCAGGCCAGGACGAGAACGTGGGGGATTGCCAGCAGCCACTTGACCAGCCAAAGCCACCGGCTCAGGCGCTGGTCCAGCTCACCGCTCAGGGAAGCCGGGTAACCGCCTCGGACTGGATTGGTAACCATTCCCACCTCCTCCAGAGAGGGTGCGCTTTGCCCGATGGGGTCTCGAGTCCGGGGCGAGGAACCGCGCTCGCCCTCCATGCTCTTTGACCCACGGGCGGCTGGGGCAGGCGGAAAGCTCGCGCCTTTGGGCGGGTGAATCTACCCAGCGAGAATATGCCCTCAGACGCGGCTGGCCGCGGGCTCCCCGGGCCCGGCTGGCACGCGCTTCGCGCCGCAGCCATCAAACCTGGTGGCCGCGGGGGGTTGTCAGCAGCTGGCGGGAAAGTGAGCATGAGTGCCCATGAGAGCGGTTCCGTGAACTGGGAAAAGGTTGGCGAGTGTGACTGGCGGGTCGGGCTGTGGGTGACTTCTATTGAGAGGGCCCTCCGGACGACTGCCAGCGGGACGTTCCTGGTGTGAAAGATCGGATCACCCCGGCGTCACGGCTCCGGCCAGCGCCACCGCTGGTTGAGCCGAAGTCTCCGGATCAAGTCGTGGCTGTGGAGGTCTGGCGCCGCGTCGGTGACCATCCGCCAGCTGATCGATGGCCGAGACCCCAGGGTCCAAGCGGGCCCGGATGGATGGGGGACGAGCGGCTCCTGGCCGACCCGCAGCCCCGGTGAGAGCATGAGCAGCCGGGTTCGCCACCCGATCGGGCCTCCTGTGCAGGCCGCTGCGGTGACCACCCTGCGGATCCGCACCCGGCTGCGGGTCTCGGACGCCGACCGAGCCGTGATAGT
>JAKABA010000003.1:0-20765 GCA_021802115.1 bacterium
CGCCGGCCGGAGCCGTGACGCCGGGGCGATCCGATCTTTCACACCAGGAACGTCCCGCCGGCAGTCGCCCGGGGGCCCCCTCAACAGAAGTCACCCACAGCCCGACCCGCCAGTCACACTCGCCAACCTCTTCCCAGTTCACTAAACCGGTCTCATGGGCACTCCTGCTCACTTTCCCGCCAGCTGCTGCCAACCCTTACTCGCGGTACCGGTCTGGTCCAATTGCCTGCCGCACCGAATGCCACCTCTCCTTCTGAGCGAAAGCAAGTACTTTTGTTTGAGTATCCAAGTGAGCTCTGGGGCAAGTCAGATGTTTGTTCCTGGTCTGCTGGCGCGGCCCGGTCCGCTCCATGGCCATGCGCTGCGCCAGATGGCTCACCAGCACCACACCGAGCTGTGGACCGACGTCAAGGTGGGGTCGCCCTACCGCGCGATGAGGCAGCTGAGCGTGGAGGGCTTGCGGGCGGCTCCGCGGACTGAGCAGGGGGGCCGACAGCCCACCCGGACGGCGGATGCCGTCACCGCGGCCGGGCGCCGCGAGCTAGAACGAGTGCGCGGGGCGGTGCTGCCGGACTCTCAGCTGAGACCCGACCCTTTCGATCTGGCACTGGCTCTCTTGGACCGAGCCCCAGGCCAGGATCTTCATGAGCTGGTGCGTCAGCGCAAGGACGCAATCCTGGCCGCAATGGAGGCCAGGCGAAGGCTCAGGGCCAAGGCGTGGCCCCACCTCGCAGGACCCGAGCGCGAGGTGTTCCGGCACTATCAGCGTCGGTACCAGGCAGAGCCCAACTGGCACGCCGAGCTGCTGGCCCCGACCACCGACGGGGGCAACGCCGGTCCGCCCGGAGGGCCGAATCCGACCCGGCCACCGGCACCCACTCGCCGCCGGCTAGGGACACCAGCGAAAGGCGGTAGCCTCGGAGCTGGGGAGGGCGCCAGGGTCGGGTCGGGCCGCCCGGCGCCGACCGCCGCGAATGAATGGGAGCCAGAGCGATGAGCACGGTCGCAGCCAGTACCTCCGGGCCCCGCACCAGCCTGGCCCTGACTGTGATCGTGATCGGGGTCCTCATGGCCGCCGTCGACACCACCATCGTTGTCTTGGCGCTGCCCGAGATAGAGCGAGCCCTCCACGTCCCGCTCTCAGATGTGATCTGGATCATCATCGGGTACCTGCTCGTCATCACCCTGCTGGCGACCCAGGTGGGACGTCTGGGCGACATGTTCGGCCGGGTGCGCATGTACGAGGCCGGCTTCCTGGTCTTCATCGTTGGATCGGCGCTGTGCGCTCTGGCCGGCAACGAGGCCACCATCATCGGGTTTCGCATCCTCCAGGGCATTGGCGGCGCCCTGATCACGGCCAACAGCGGCGCCGTGATCGCCGATACCTTTCCGCCCGAGTCCAGGGGCCGCGCCTATGGCTACAACAGCATCGGATGGAACGTGGGCGCGATCCTCGGGATCCTGCTGGGAGGGGTCGTGGTCACCTTCCTCTCCTGGCGCTGGATCTTCTGGATCAACGTGCCGACCGGCCTGATCGCCTTCGGACTGGCCCTGAGAGTTCTCCATGACTCCGGCGCCCGGTCACGCCAGAGGCTGGATCTGTGGGGCATGGCGACTCTCGGACTGGGTCTCTTTGGGGTCCTCTGGGCGATCACCTCGTTGGCGACCTCTGCATTCTCGATCGCCCTGCTGGGCTACCTGGTGGGGGGTCTGGGACTGCTGACCGCATTCGTGCTCATTGAGCACGCTAGTGCTGCTCCCATGATCGACCTCTCGTTCTTCCGGATTCCCACCATGAGCCCCACTTTGCTCGCCTCCCTATTTCAGTCGCTGGGCAACTTCGCAGTTCTCTTTCTGGTGATCATGTACCTCCAGGGAGTGCGCCGCCTGAGCCCCCTCGACGCGTCCCTCTTGCTGGTGCCGGGCTATTTGGTGGGCGGAGTGGTGGGTCCGTTTGCAGGCCGGCTGTCGGACCGCGTCGGAGTCGTGTGGCCGGCCACGGTGGGACTCTCGGTCGAGATTTTTGCTCTGGGCGTCTACGCCCAGATGGGAGTGTCCACCGGGCTGTGGGTGGTCGCTGCGGCGGCGGTCATCAACGGCATCGGCGCCGGGGGCTTCTTTCCGGCCAACAATTCCGCGGTGATGAAGATGGCACCGGGGCGCTCGTTCGGGACCGCCTCCGGGCTGCTCCGGACCTTCGCCAACGTGGGCATGGTGTTCTCGTTCTCGATTGCGATCCTGGTCGCCGCCCGGGCCATCCCCAAGGGCCTGGCATTCGCTATTTTCGTGGGGTCCACGCGGCTAAATCCTCACCTGGCCAGCGCCTTCACCGCAGGCTTGCATGCCGCCTTCTACTCGTCGATGGCCTTCATGGTCATGGCCGCCTTGCTCTCGGCGACCCGAGTGCTGCGACCACGCTCGGCAGCGCCGCCGACCCCGGTTGAGGGGGGCAATCCGCCTGCGCGCGCCAACCGAGGTGGGGAGACCGAGTCGGCCGTCGGACCATCGACCAAGGCCCCCTGAGAGATGGGGACTCGGTGAGCGCCCCCGGCCGTCAACTGGGCGCGGGGGCGGGCGCACCAGACCAGATGCCGGCGCGGTACAGACTGCCTGGGAGGTGTTCCCCCAGCACCTGCTCGAGGTGCTCGGCGATCTGACAGAGGGACCCCACATCCGCCTCCACCGCCGCGCCGACCCTCTCCAGCATGTAGAGCAGATCCTCGCTGCAGACGTTGCCGGTCGCCCTGGGGGCGAAGGGGCATCCCCCGATTCCGCCCACCGACCCTTCAAACCGGCGAACGCCCCCTTCGTAGGCGGCCAAGGCGTTGGCAAGGCCCATGCCCCGGGTGTCGTGGAAGTGCAGCGACAGCTGCTCGGTGGGAATCCCCGACCGCACCAGGTGCTCGAGCAGAGCGCTTACCTGACGGGGACCGGCAACACCGATCGTGTCGGCGATCCCAATCTCCACGGCCCCCAGCTCCTGGCAGGCGTCGGCCAGTTCGGCCACGCGGTCCGGATCCACGGCACCCTCGAAAGGGCACCCGAACGCGACGCTGAGGCCGACATCGAAGACGCAACCACAGGCTCGAGCCACTCCGGCCATGCTCTCCAGTTCGGAGACGGTCTCAGCCACGCTGTGATTGAGGTTTCGGCGGTTGAAGCTGTCTGTCACCGCGAGGTTGGCGACCACATGGCGTGCCCCCGCGGCAAGCGCCCGCTCCAATCCCCTGGGGTTGGGAACGAGCACCCGCACCCGGTGCATCACCCCGCGGCCCCTGGAGGCGACCAGGCGCTTCAGTAGCTCCTCTGCGTCCGCCATTTGAGGGACCCAGCTGGGAGCCACGAATGAGGCCGCCTCCACTTGATCCACCTCGCTGTCGAGCAGCCTCTCCACCAGGTCAAGCTTGATCTCGGTTGAGAGCGTCTGGGGCAGGTTTTGAAGGCCGTCCCGCGGCCCGACTTCAGTGAAGTAGATCGCCTGCTTGCCGCCCGGCGCATGTTGCATTCTGGGCCAGTCTAAGCAGGTCAACCAGGGACTCGTCGCCAATCGCCCGATGGAGGTCGAGCTGTCTTGTCGTGGTCGGCCGCCTGGCGTTCCAAATGGCCGCTTGACGCCGGCGGTTTCGCCCCCGGTCACGGGCGATCCCCCGCCGGCTGCGCCCGACCAGGCGGTCTCGGGCGATGGGCCATGCCCTCCTGGGGCTTGGTGTCGTACCTGAGCTCCCGCTCAGCCAAACAGCGGCGGTCGAGTGTGGCGACCGGTTCGTGCCATGAGTGGCAGCAGCGCCGTGACCGCGATCGCGGCCAGAGCCAGGATCTCGAACGAACTGGCGAGATGGCTGTACGAGCTCAGCGCCAGAAGGCCGACCAGCAGGGGTCCAATCGCCTGGCCACCGGTTGAACCCAGGCCCCAGACAAAGGCGTTGGCCGTGCTGGAGGTCCCCTTGGGGACGTAGTCCGCCACCAGGGACATCAACAGCGGGAAGCCGCTGAAGTTGAAGACTCCGAAGATCCCCAGCAGGGCCAGCCCCAACGCGCCCCCATTGTGCACGTAGGCGACGGCGGCCCCGGCGGCGCCCAGGGTGCTGACCGCCAGCACCATCCGCTTGTCCAGCTTGTCGGCGAAGAGACCGAAGAGTGGCTGTCCCAAAACTCCGCCGGCATAAAGGAGGGTGATCACCAGGCCCAGCTGACTGGACAGCCCGAGGCCACGCTCGTGGGTGAAGTAGACCGGAAGCCAGGCAACCATGCCTGTGAAGGCCACCGAGCGGACGAACGAGACCACGGTCAAGATCACGATGTTTCGATCCAGCCAGGGGCCCGCCGTGGCCCGCTCGGTAGCCGTGGCCGCGTGCTCGGCTCGAGGCGGGCCGGGGTCCACCCGAACCGTCCAGAGCAGGGCGGCCGCCCCGGCCGCCATCACCCCGAACACCACCACCGCGGACGCCTGGGAAGCCACCAGGCCGGTCACCACGAAGAAGAGGGTCGGATACAGGGCCCGACCAAGACTGCCCATGGCGCCACTTGCCCCTAGCGCTCGGGCCCTGTTGCCGGGGTCGAAGGCTTCGCTGATCAGGCTGGCGCCCAAGGGATGGTAGAAGGAACTGCCGACCCCGGCCACCAGCGCGGCCACCAGCGCCAGGGCCCCCCGGGCGGCCCCATGGGTCCAGGCGATGGCGAGGGCGAAAAGTAACATCCCGACGCCCAGCGATAGGATCCCGATGGCGATCTTGGCACCTCTCCCGCCGCCCTTGTCGGCGAGCCGGCCCACCAGGATCCCGGCCCCGCTGGAGGTCAGATAGAAGATGGTGAGCATGGCCGTGATCAGAGCGGCTGACAAAGAGCCGTGGCTGGCCAGCAGATCTGCCATCACCGGGATGAAGAAAACCGTCCCGTCGTTGACGAAATGGGCCAGCGAGGTGGTCGCCAACACGGCCATGCGACCGCTCCTTGGGCGCCGACCAGAACTGCCCGGGCCCAGCGCGGGGGCGGGATCAGTGGCAGACATCTAAGCCACCGCGCCCCGTGCCGCCAAAAGCGCCGTCCTCACCTTCGACATCTCGCCTCCCGGCCAAAATTGCAACCACCCGCACCGGGGCACCAGCCACACCAGGCAAGGGGCGGAGAGCCGCACGGGCTCCAGTCGGATTGTATACCTCACTACATCGTTCGGCCTGCCACGACTTCGGGGCCGATCTCGGGAAGCCCAGACTGAAAGGGCGGTACGTTGGGCGGTGGCAACGACCAGAGGCGGGATGCGGTCCCGCGGCGAGGCCATGGTCCGGAACTGCACACCTGCCACCAGCTTCGATCTATACTCGATTTTCAAACTTGGATGGAGGTGCAAGCGATGGCTGGTATGACCAGGCTGACCACCCCGCTGGTGCGCGACGGGGGACGGTTGCGCCCGGCGAGCTGGGATGAGGCGCTCGACCGAGCGGCGACGGCCTTCGCCTCCGCCCGAGATCAGGGGGCGACCACCTCGTTTGGAATGTTCAGCTGCTCGAAGGCCACCAATGAGGTGAACTTTCTGGCCCAGAAGTTCGTCCGTTCGGTGCTGGGCAGCAACAACATCGACAGCTGCAACCGAACTTGACACGCCCCTAGCGTCGCCGGTCTGGCGGCAGTGTTCGGGGCCGGGGGAGGCACCAGCTCCTACCGGGAGGCCGAGGAGACCGACCTGGTGATCCTCTGGGGGTCCAACGCTCGGGAGGCCCACCCCATCTTCTTCCACCACCTTCTCAAGGGCGTGCATGCGGGGGCTAAGTTGTACGCCGTTGACCCCCGCCGGACCACCTCGGCCCAGTGGGCAGACGTCTGGATGGGCCTCGAGGTGGGGTCGGACATCGCTCTGGCGAATGCGGTCGGACGAGAGATCATCCATGCCGGGCTGGCCAACCAGGAGTTCATCGCTCGAGCCACCAGCAACTTCGAGGCCTACGCCGCTGCTGTGGAGCCCTGCTCCTTGGAGTGGGCCGAGCTTCAGACCAAGGTCCCAGCGGAGGCGATCCGTGAGCTGGCCCACGACTACGCCCGGGCGGACCGGGCCCAGCTGTGCTGGACGCTCGGGATCACCGAGCACCACAACGCCACCGACAACGTCTTCGCCCTGATCAACTTGGCGTTGCTGACCGGACATGTCGGCCGCTGGGGATCTGGGCTGGTTCCCCTCCGAGGCCAGAACAATGTCCAGGGCGGTGGCGACATGGGAGCGATCCCGAACAAGCTCCCCGGTTTCCAGGATGTCGCCACCAATCTGGATGCCAGGGCCAGGTTCGAGCAAGCCTGGGGCGTGAAACTGGCCCCCAAGGCGGGCTGGCACCTGTCCCTGATGTTCGAGGCGATGGAGCGCGGCGAGTTGACCACCGCCTATGTTCTGGGAGAGAACCCACTCCGCTCGGAGGCTGACTCCGAGCGGACGAGACGGCTGCTGGAGGGCCTCGAGCACTTGGTGGTCCAGGACATCTTCCTGACCGACACCGCAGCCCTCGCCGAGGTGGTGCTGCCCGCCACTGCCAGCTGGTCTGAGGCCGAGGGAACCGTGACCTCCAGCGAGCGGCGGGTGCAACGTGTGCGGAGGGCACTCGAGCCCCCGGCTGGGGCCAGGGATGACATCGAGATCCTGACTGAGCTGGCGCGCCGCCTCGGCACCGACTGGGGACAGCCCACGGCGGAGCAGATCTGGAACGAGCTGCGCTCGCTCTCACCAATGCACGCGGGCATGAGCTATCGGCGCCTGGAAGACCTCGGCGGCCTGCAGTGGCCGTGCGCGGACGAGCAGGACCCGGGGGCCGCGTTCCTCCACGGCCGACTTTGGGAGGAGGACCCGACGCGCCGCGGCGCAGCGGCTCCGTTCACACCGGTCGTGGCCGAGGGACCCGTCGACCAGCTGAGCGAGGACTTCCCCATGCGCCTCACGACCGGGAGACGGCTTGACTCCTTCAACACCGGCGTCCAGTCCTCCCAGTACTCCACCCCGATCCGGCGGCCGGAGACGCTCAACCTCTCGCCCGAGGATATGGGGGCACTTGGCCTCAGCGAGGGCGAGCGGGTCCGGATCTCGTCGCGTCGAGGATCGGTCGAGGCGCCTGTCCTGGCCGACCCATCGCTGCGCCGGGGCCTGGCCTTCATGACCCTGCACTTTCCCGAGCAGGTGGCCACCAACCGGCTGACCCTGGATGCCTGGGATCCTCTCTCGGGGACGGCGGAGTTCAAGGCGACTGCCATCCGAGTCGATCGAATCGCTCCGGCGGTAGCCCAGGAAGAGACCAGGTCCACGGCCAAGGTGGCTGGCTGATGGACCTTCGTCTCGGCGTCGGCGGACCCCCGAGCAGTCCTGAGAAGGCGGCTGTCGACGCGGTCTTGGGCCAGCCCGAATCGAGCTGGAGCGGCGGCGAGCGGACCGCTGCCGACGGGCACTTGGCCCGCGGCGGTCACCGGGCCCGAGCCCAGCGGCACCTCCTCCTACCAGCCCTGCAGGCCGTTCAGGAGCGAGTTGGATGGGTGACCCCAGGAGCCCTGGACTACGTGTGTACGCGCCTGACCGTGCCACCGGCGGAGGCCTATGGCGTGGCCGCGTTCTACTCTCTGCTCCGGACCGAGCCGGCGGAAGCGACAGTGGTCCACGTCTGCGATGACCTGGCCTGCCGCAGCCAGGGGGCGGAGAAGCTCTGTTCCGAGCTGGAGCGAAGGTTCGGACCGCCATCGGCCACGGCGGGGCAGGGCGGCGTCAGTTGGGTGCGCAGCCCCTGTCTTGGTCGCTGCGAGCAGGGCTCGGCGGCTCTGATCCAACGCTCTGGGGACCCTTCCGGTATGAGCAGCATCGCCCCCGCCACCCTGGCCAAGATCGAGCATGCACTGAGCCAAGGCAACGGGGCCACCCCACTGCTGAACCCGAGCTCGCCGGTGCGCTCCGACGCGGCCTCGCGGCGGCTGCTCCGACGGGTGGACGCGGTGGATCCGGGATCACTCGGCTCCTACCGTGCCCGCGGCGGCTACCAGATGCTCCGGCGAGCTCTCAGCATGGGCCCCCAGGGGGTCATCCGTGAGGTCAAGGAGGCCAATCTGCTGGGCCGTGGCGGCGCCGCATTTCCCACCGGGGTGAAGTGGGAGTCGGTCGCCAACAATCCGGTGCGTCCCCACTACTTCATCTGCAACGCCGACGAGTCCGAGCCGGGCACCTTCAAGGACCGGGTCCTGATGGAGCTGGACCCGTTCGGGGTGATCGAGGCGCTCACCATCGCTGGCTACGCGACCGGGGCCGAGCGCGGCTACATATACATCCGAGGGGAGTACCCGGAGGCCGCGGCCCGCCTCAGCCAGGGAATCGAGCAGGCTCGCGTCCAGGGCCTGCTGGGGCCTTCGATCATGGGCAACGACTTCGAATTCGACATCGAGTTGCGTCGCGGGGGCGGGGCCTACATCGCCGGAGAGGAGACCGCCCTCTTCAACTCGATCGAAGGGCGCCGGCCCGAGCCGCGCAACAAGCCCCCGTTCCCAACCCAGGCGGGTCTCTTCGCCCGGCCAACTGGGATCAACAATGTGGAGACCCTGGCCAACGTGCTCGAGATCCTAAGGATCGGCGGAGCCGAATACGCCAAGCTGGGAACCCCAGGCTCGACCGGCACCCGCCTCTTTTGCGTGTCTGGCTGCATCGAACGCCCGGGCCTCTACGAGGTGGAGTTCGGAGCCACCCTGGGTCAACTGCTCGCCATGGCGGGAGGCGTCCGCGGCGGGCGCGCCCTCCAGGCGATCCTGCTGGGCGGCGCCGCCGGCTCCTTCGTGGGACCTTCCGCGCTGGACACCCCGCTCACCTTCGAGGGGGTCCGCGCGATCGGTGCGACCCTCGGCTCGGGAGTGGTCCTGGTCCTCGACGACACCATCGAAGTGGCGGACATCCTCCGGCGCATCGCCCAGTTCTTCCGGGACGAGTCCTGCGGGCAGTGCGTGCCGTGCCGGGTCGGCACCGTCCGCCAGGAGGAGTTGCTGGCGCGCATGCTGGCGGGGCGCCCTCTGGTCTCCGCCCAACGCGAACTGGAGGTGCTGGGAGAGCTCGGCCGGGTGATGCGGGACGCTTCGATCTGCGGCCTGGGACAGACCGCCTCGGCGGCGGTTGAGTCGGCAGTCGCCCAGGGTTTGATCGGCAAAGGCGGGGCCGGCTTGGAGGGGAGATCGTGAGTGTCACATTCGTGGCCGCGCCCAAACGGCTGCTGACCTTGACCGTCGATGGGCGAACGGTCCGAGTGCCTGAGGGCACCACCCTGCTGGAGGCCTGTCGGCAGCAGGGAATTGACACCCCCACGCTCTGCTACCTGGAGAACCTCACCCCGGTCAACGTCTGCCGGGTCTGCGTGGTCGAGGTTCAGGGATCGCGGACACTGGTGCCAGCCTGTTCGCGCAAGGTCGAGGACGGGATGGTCGTGAGTTCCGACTCCGAGCGGGTCAGAGCCAGCCGCAAATCGGTGCTGGAGCTGCTCGCATCCTCGGTCGACCTCTCCCTGGCGGCGCCTGAGGTCCGCCAGTGGATGGAACGCTATGGAGCCGATGCCGACCGTTTCGGCAGCGCCGAGACTCCCCAGGAGGGGAATCCAAGGGACCGGGCCCGCCCGGGCGAGCACCGCCCATCCGATGGGAGGCGGGCCGCGACGGTGGCCCAGCCGGCCAAGCTGGATAACGACACCTACATCCGCGACTACTCGCGCTGCATCCTCTGCTACAAGTGCGTGGAGGCCTGCGGCGTCGACGCCCAGAACACCTTCGCGATCGCGGTCGCGGGGAGGGGATTCGAGGCCCGGATCTCCACCGAATTCGATGTCGGCCTGCCCGACTCAGCCTGCGTCTATTGCGGGAACTGTATTGGGGTGTGTCCCACCGGGGCCCTGATGTTCAAGTCCGAATACGACATGCGGCGAGCCGGAACCTGGGATGAGACCCGGCAGACCGTGACCACCACCATCTGTCCCTACTGCGGGGTGGGCTGCAACCTGGAGCTGCACGTGCAGGACAACTCCATAGTCAAGGTGACCTCACCTCTCGACCATGACGTCACCCAGGGCCATCTCTGCGTCAAGGGCCGCTTCGGCTACCAGTTCGTCCAGCACCGGAGCAACGGCAAAAGCTCCGGTTAGGCGGATGCCTCACAGCACCGCTGCGAAGTGGGTCGCACGGCTACTTGGGGTCGACTGGGCCCCTCTCTGAAGGTAGGTCGCGCGCTGATTGGTCGGCCACAGTCAGCCCGGAAAGCGCCGCCCTGGACCGGCGGGCCCTGAAGGCGGCCACCTTCTGCCGGCTCAGGCAGCTGGCGGAGCAGAAGTGTCGGGAGCCATTGCGCGAGGTGTCTATGTATACCCGATCGCAGCGCTCCGCCTGGCAGATCCCCATCCTTCTCAGGCCATGGGAGCCGATGACTATCGCCAGCGCGGTAGCGCAAGTCGCGCCGCGGGCGCGAGCCCGGCCCGCCTCCTTCTCCTGGCTCTGAAAGTGCAGATGCCAGGTCTCGCCATCATGGCGGGCCAGCTGAGGGGCAGCGTGATAGTCCTGGAGGAGGGTGTTGACAGTGGTGGCAGCCAGGTCGGAGTCGTCGGCTGCGGCCGCCTCGAAGACCGTCCGCAGCCGGGACGCCAGGGCGAAGAAGGCCTCGGCATCCTGGACTGACATCTCCGACCCCACTCCCCAGATCTCTGCCTCCGCCTGCGCCGCTAGCTGCTCACGGCCGTCTGGCTCGAACGGAAGGGGCCTTGGCTTGCCCCGGTCAAAGCCGGGCGTGAGCTGGTTCACCAGCTCCGCGGCGGCCTCCACCCCTTGGTCTGTGTAACTGTCGAAGTTCATTTGACTAGTTAGTGATCATATGCTATTCTGTTACTGGCAATAAGGCAATTACAAGTTACCGAGGTATTCATATCATGAATCCGAGTCTCATGCGCCTGATGACCGACGACAGAAACCGGGAGTTGCACAGCGTCGGGCGTCGTCTTCGGCCCTCCTTCGCGGACGGACTCCTGGAGCGGCGGACGGCGGCGGCAATACGTCTGCTCCGGGCAGGGTTTCGCCGGAGCTGATCAGCTCAGTTCCAGTGCGGGTTGGCCAGGGATGGCCGCCAGCACCTCCCCGATCAGAGTCGCGCTCGGAAGCAGCTGGGCGAATTGAACGGCTCGCTCCCCCGATATCGTGACCACCAGGCCGCCACTGGTCTGAGCGTCGCAGGCCAGCCAGCGCTGCTCGTCAGTCACCGTCGGGGCCACCTGCGTCGTGGCTGTGGAAAGTTCCAGGTTGCGGCGCGAGCCGCCCGGAATGTGGCCCTTCGCGATGAGGTCGAGGACCCCTGGCAGAGCGGGCAAGGCGTTGGCCCGGAGCCTCACCCGGACGCCGGATGCCCTCGCCAAATTGTGCACGTGGCCGAGCAGCCCGAACCCGGTCACGTCGGTGGCCGCGCTGGCGCCTGCCCGCAGCATCGCGCCGGCTGCATCTCGGTTCAGCTGGCGCATGGTCGCCACTGCTCCCGCCAGGACCGCCGCCTCTACCTGCTGGGCCCTGTGGGAGTTGAGGATCACCCCAGTGCCCAATGGCTTGGTGAGGAAGACCAGGTCTCCAGCCCTGGCGGTCGCATTGCTGATCATCCGCCTAGGGTCGACTCGCCCCAACACGGCGCACCCAAACACTGGCTCTGGGCTGCGGATCGAGTGGCCACCGGCGATGGCGCACCCGGCCTGGCCCGCCACTTCCGCTCCTCCTTCTAGGATCTGGCGCAGCACGGCGCCATCGAGGTTGGCCAGATCGAAACCGACCAGGTTCAGCAGCAGAATCGGTTCTGCCCCCATGGCGTAGATGTCTGAGAGGGCATTGGCGGTCGCGATGGCGCCATAGTCGCGGGGATCATCGACCGGGGGGGGGAAGAAGTCGGTGGTGGCGACCAGGGCCAGATCATCGGCCAGCCGGTACACGGCGGCATCATCCATGGTTTCCGCGGACACCAGGAGATCCCCACCGGCCGGGGTTGCGATTCCCATCAGGATCGAGGCGAGGTCGGCCTGGGCGATCTTCGCCGAGCAGCCACCCTGCCCGGTCAGTTCGGTCAGCCGCACGCTGGGTTCACAGATTCGGCCTCCGTAGGCGGTGCAGGTCCCCGACGCGCTCGATCACGCGGGACCGGGCCAGCCGCTCGAGAAGCGGCACCGCCACCCTTCGACTGGTGTGAAGGTGGTCCCTTACGGCCGCCACCGACACCCCCTCTGGTGATGTCGCCAGGAGATCTTGAAGGGTACTCTCCAGGGCATGGAACGCGGGCGCTGACATCAGCAGATTGCCGCTGAGCTGGATCGCCTCCCCCTGACGGATCAGGTAGGCACCGACCTCCCTGGTCATGCCTGCCTGTCTTAACTCGGCAGCCGTGGGAGGGTTGGCACCGGATTGACGCAGCAGGGCGGAGATTCGCTCCACGGCTGCGCCCGGGCTGCTTGCCGGCTCCTGGCCAGTCGCCGTCACCACCGGGCCGGTGGCTTCCAACACACCCTCGGCCTCCAAGCGACGTATGACCGAGTCGCCGTCGGGGCTGGAATCGAAGCCGAGCCGCTGCAGCAGCTGGCGGCGGGGCAGGCCCGGATCGAGTGGGTGAGATTGATGGTACTGACGGAGCTCATCTTTGGTGAGCTCGACGAGATCCTGCCATCGCTCAGGGGCCACGAACCTCAGACCCACCTGCTGGAGGCGCCCGCCCGCGAGGGCCGCCGCCAAGGCGGTGGTCGCGGCGCTTTCGGGAACCCCAGCCAGTCTGGCCGCGTGCTTGGCGGTCAGTCCCAGCGGGGCGCTCGTGGCCTCCATGACCGCCAGCTGGACAGGGCCGCTACCGCCGGCCTCGGCCAGGGCTCGCTCCCGCTGGGCCCAGGCGTCCAGGGGAGCACGGGCCCAGCGGCGGTGGCGGGCTGGATGGGCATCGAGGACCACCCCCCCTCCCACCACCGCCGCCGGGCTGGGAGTGCGCAGGATGAGACGGTCGCCGGGCAGGGCCCACAGGGGGGAGTGGAGATGGAGCTGAGCGTATCCCGATCGGCCCGGGGCCAGGCGCTCTTCGCCGACCAGCCAGACATCGGCAGGGACCGCCGCCGTGCCGCAGAGCACCTCCAGCTGCATGCCCTGGCGCACGCCTCTGGCGCCCAGGCTGGGGATGTGCAACAGGCAGTCCAGGTGGGAGCTGGAGGTGGCGTCCCCGGTAAGTCCGATCACGCTGCCGCGGGGGACATCCTTGACCGCGATGCCGTTTAACGCCAGGGCCAGTCGTCCGCCGGGCTCGGCCGCGGTCACCGCCTGGCCGCGACGCTGCAACCCCTGAATGCGACCGCGCCTGCGGCTGGGAAACGCTTCCACTCCCTCCCCCAGGTGGAGTTTGCCCCCGTCGAGGACTCCGGTCACCACCGTCCCGGTCCCTACCTGGGAGAAGCTTCGATCCACCAGCAGCCGGGGATGGCCGCGATCTGGGGGAGGCTGGATCTCGGCCAGCTCGGCATCCACCGCCGCCGCCAGTGCGTCGAGGCCAATACGGCTAGGGGCGCTTACCCCAACCCATCTGGTGGCGACGACACCGAGGTCGCGCAGCAGCAGCAGCGAGCTCTCGCCGACCCTCGGGGCGCGCTCGGGCGCGAGGTCAATCTTGGTGACCGCCACCACGGCGCGTCGAACCCTCAGCAACCGAAGGATGGCGGCATGCTCACTGGTCTGGGGCATGATGCCGTCGTCGGCAGCCACGCAGAGCAGAGCCAGGTCAGTGGACCTGGCTCCCACCGCCATGGTGCGGATGAAGCGCTCGTGGCCGGGGACATCGACAACCGATACCTCCCGGCCCGACGGCAACGTCCAGGGTGCGAAGCCCAGCTCGATGGTCATGCTGCGGCGGCGTTCCTCGGCGAGCCAATCACAGTCGACTCCGGTGAGGGCTGTGATCAGGGCGGTCTTGCCATGGTCGATATGGCCGGCGGTCCCCACCACCAGCTCGCTCAATCGCCGCCCCCACAGGCAGCCCGGATGGCCACCAGGAGCGCCTCGTCCTCCCCGGGAAGGACGCAGCGGGCATCCACCGCCACGCCCTCCTGGCGCTCCAGGCCAAGCACCGGAGGCGCGCCGGCCAGCAGTCGGCGTCGGAGGCGCCCAGGGTGCGCATCCTCGACCAGGATTCCGAAGGACGGCAGCTTGGGGCCGGGAGTGGTCCCCCCTCCCAGCGCCCCCTCCAGGGGAACCAGAACTGCACCGACCCCGAACCCCGCCAGAGCCTCAACCCAACCCTGGCTCCGGGACCTCAGCTCCTGAGCGGTGAGCTGCAGCATCCGCCACACCGGGATCTCCCCCAGCCGGCCCGGGATGGCATACCTCAGCATCGTCTCCTCCAAGACCGCCAGCTGGAGCTTGTCGGGGCGCAGCGCTCGTGCCAGCGGATGTCGGCGCAAACGAGCGACCAGGTCAGTCCTGCCCAGGATGATGCCGGCCTGGCTGCCACCTACCAGCTTGTCCCCACTGCAGAAGAGCAGGTCGACCCCGGCCGCGATACTGTGCGACAGGCGGTCCTCCGCCGCCGTGGCGGGACCAGCGGGAGGCACCAGCCCGCTGCCGACATCCTCCAGGAGCAGAAGCCCGCGCTCGTGCGCCGCCGTGGCCAGCTCGCCAAGCTCGGGCCGGCTCACGAACCCAGACATGGAGAAGTTGGATTGGTGAACTCGTAGGAAGGCGGCCGTGTGCGGGCCACAAGCTGCCTGGTAGTCGGAGGTCCGAGTTCGGTTGGTGGTACCGACATCCACCAGACGGGCTCCTGAGAGGCGAAGGATGTCGGGAATCCGAAATCCCCCACCGATCTCGATCGCTTCGCCCCTGGAGACCACCACCTCGTGGCCGCGACAGAGCGCCGCCAGCGCCAGGAGCACGGCGGCGGCGCCGTTGTTCACAACCAGTGCGGCCTCGGCACCACCCAGCTGGCAAAGCAGGTTGGAGAGGAGATCCTGGCGGTCGCCGCGACGCCCGCCGCGCTCATCAAGCTCCAGATTCGAGTAGCCGGCTGCCACCTGCCCCGCCCGGGCGGCGATCTCGGCCCCAAGCGGTGCCCGCCCCAGGTTGGTGTGGATCACGATCCCGGTGCCGTTGATGACCCGATGCAGCCGTCGCGGCTGGGCTGTGAGCAGGGACGCCGCTCGACCGGCGACCTGGGCCCCGGACGCGCCCGTCGCCAGCTCGGCAACCGCCGTGCGGACAGCCTCTAGGACTGCCTGATGCCCGTGCTCCTCGACCAAGACGGCGACTTCGCGCCGGGCGAGCACGGCGCCGACCGCCGGTCGGCGCAGCCCGGCGTCCGAGCCCTTCAGACGCTTGGATCTGGACACATTGACGTCCCTACTGCTCATTGCTCGCTGCGTCCCATTGGTCGCTGGGGCTAGGGGCCACCATCGCGACACTCTACGCCGTGCCCTACTTCTACCACCGTCGAAGGAGCACAACAGCTCGTGCCGAGGGGAAAACTGGCGCGGATATCGTCGTCGAGGCTGGGTCGGAGCCATCCTCTTCTGGAGCTCGCCTTGACAAAGGTCCGCCAGTCGAGTTGCATAGCCGCTAGAACCCGAGTCGCGCCAACTCCATGGAAGGCGGCAATTGATGGGAATCCGAATTCTCGGAACCATAGAGGTTGACGGGGTGGACCGGGCCCTACTGGGAGGACCTCTGCAGCAGGGAGTTCTGGTCGACCTCGCTCTCAATCTTGGCGCCTTCGTGCACCGTGACCGCCTTTTCCAATGGCTATGGGAGGACCCCCCTTCCAGCGCCGCATCCACGCTCCATGGGTACCTGAGCCACCTGCGACGATCTCTGGAGCCGACCGCGCTCAGAATCGAGTCCAAGCAGTCTGCGTATCGCCTCCTGGGGGGCCCGGGGTGCCTGGATGCCACTGAATTCGATAACCTGGTCCTCGCGGCCGAAGACGCACTCGCCGCCGACGGCGGGGACCTGGAGCTGGCCAGCCATCGCCTGGGCGCCGCCCTCCAACTCTGGCGTGGAGACCCGATGCCTGAGCTGGCCCACCAGCCGGGTGCTCGGGTGGTCAGCGAGCGACTGATCGAGCGTCACGCCACGGCCATCAGCCACCTGCTGCGCTTGCGTCTACTCCGCGGTGGCCATGAGGGCTGCGTTCCGGAGCTGAAGTCGGCCGTGGAGTCCCACCCTTTCCATGAGGAGCTCTGGGCCCTGCTGATGATTTGTCTCTACCGGTGCGGACGCCAGGCAGAAGCCTTGGCCGCGTACCGGAAGATTCGCGAACTCTTGGCTGAGGAGCAGGGCCTGGACCCCGGGGTCCGCCTGGCGAGCGTGGAACGGGCGATCCTGCGGCATGACCCCGCTCTGGACGGCCCCGAGCTCCTTTGGGGACCCCTGGCCACCCGTAGCAGCCCGAATCCCGCGCTCAAGACCGAAGGTCCAATTCTCGCCCGGGCGGCCCAACCGCGGCCCCTCCCCTGGCGGTCCTCCTTCGTCGGGCGACAGCCCGAACTGGCCCTCCTCAGCCGGATGCTGGCGGAGCATCCCCTGATCACGCTGGTCGGGCCACCGGGAGTCGGCAAGTCCCGGTTGGCGGAAGAACTCACCGTTTCGCCGAGCGTGCGCGGTTCAGAGTCGGCTGTTCGTTACATCGACGCCAGCGTCTTGCCGTCAGACGATTCCCTCCTGCGGGCGATGGCCGCGGCATTCCATGCGGACGGACCGGTCGTGACCATCACTAATGTGGCGGCCGCGATCCAGGGCCAGCCTAGCCTCATCATCATCGACGGCTGCGAGCACCTGGCCGCGGCCGTGGGCGCAATCTGTGTCGGCCTTCTCGAGACCTGCGCTGAGCTCCGGATCATCATCACCAGCCAGTGCGCTCTGCAGGTGAGGGGCGAGACAGTGTTCGAGGTGCCTCCGCTCGGCCTGTTCCTCGGCCCGGAGTTCGACCGGGCCAGGGTACTGGCCAGCGCCGCCGTGAAACTGATCTTGGACCAGACCTATGCTGGCGCCGAACCTGACCTCGGCGACCGTTCCCTGGCGACGGTCAATGACATTTGTCAGAGCCTGGACGGAATGCCGCTGGCTCTCGAACTGGCGGGCGCGGTAGGCAGGACGCTCTCCTGGGAGGACGTGCGAGACGGCCTTGCCCAGCGCTTCGAGCTGCTCGCGCGGGCTGGCCCGGCAACCGATGTGAGACAGACGCTGCTGGGCACGATGGAGTGGAGTTATGGACTCCTGGATCCCACCCAACAGCGCCTCTTGCGCCGGCTGGGCGTGTTCGCCGGTGGGTTTGACATGGACGCTGCCCAAGCGATCTGCGGGGACGGCCGGCTGAGCGGAGCCGAACTGGCCGGCCGATTGGCGCAGCTGATCGGCCGCTCCCTGGTCACGCGATTACCTGGAGCACAGGCCCGCCCCTATCGCCTGCTAGAGACGGTGCGCGAGTTCGCTCGTGCGCGCCTGGAGCGTAACCGCAGCGATTCCAAGCGAGTTCGCGAGCGCCATGCCGCCTACTTCCTGGCCTACGCCGAAGCGGCGCATCCTCACCTCTTCGGCACTGACGGGCCGACGTGGTACTCGGCCATCCACGCCAGCCATCCCGACCTGACCTTGGCCGCGGATTGGCTTGGCCGCCAGGGCGACCTCCAGAGAGCCGCCCAAATTGCCGTGGCCATCGGCCCATTCCTGGAAGGCCGCTACCGTCTCCGAGAGCTGGAGTCGAGCTGCACCCCATATGTCGACAGCCTCCAAGTCGAGCCGGCAACCAGGGCTCGCGCTGCCTACCTGCTCGGACAGGCCCAATTCCTGACCGACCGGATCGACGCCGCCGCGGTCACGGTCGACCGGGCCCTGGAGGGAGCCGACCCGTCAAGCCCGGGCGGCCTCCAATTGCGAACCTTACGGGCGGAGATCCAGCGTGCCAACAACGTCGGCTCGGACCGGATCCTGGCCGAGCTAGACGCCATCCTGCAAGACCCTGCGCTCAAAGAGAGCCCAACCGCCATGGCCGAGGCCCGTCGCATCGCGGCCAACTTGTGTTGGGAAAATGGCGACCTCAGTGCCGCCCGGCACCATGGGCAGCTGGCCCGAACCGAATGCCAGCGACTGGGTCTGGGCCGCGCCCTGGCCGAGACCAACACCTACCTGTCGGGCATTCTTCGAGATCTGGGTGACCTGGACCAGGCCGAGTACCTGCTGCGACAGGGCAGGGCATACTTCGAAGCGATGGGCGATCCCATGCAGATCGCCTACGCTGGGTATGCCCTCGGTCGCATCCTGCAGCTGCGCGGTGAGCACCAGGCGAGCCTCGATCTGGGACGTTCGTGCCTAACCCAGTTCGAGCGCCTCGGGGATGACTGGGGCGTCGCTGCTTCGCGGCGTCTCCAAGGGGAGAGCCTGCTAGCCATGGGGGATGTCCCCGCCGCTGAAGACCAGCTCCGTCAGGCTCTGGACTTCATGCGCCAGAGGGGCTTCGGCGATGACATCGCCGCCTTGTCTGAGGCGCTGGCGCGCTGCCTGCTCCTACGCGGAGCGGTCGAGGCGGCGGTAGCACTCTGCGTCGACGCACTGGCAAGCGCTGGACCTCAAAGCCGAAGCCGTCACCACGGCCCTTTGCTGACCACCCTGGCCATGGCCCGGCTCGCCCAGGGTAACCTGAAGCTGGCCTCAGAGCTGGCAAACGATGCCCTGGCAATCTGTCGCCGGTCCGGATCTCGGGCGGCCTTGGATAGGGCGCTGGCGACTGTGGCCCGGGTGGCCGCGACACACCACACCGCCACGCCCGGCGGGAAAGGCGGTCCCGCCATTGCCAGTAATTCCCGGCCAACTGCGTCGCGCAGGTACTCCCCGAGGGCCAAGCCCAAGGGCTGACCAGGCGACGGTGCAACCGAGCACAGGCTCGGCATCAGGCTGCGGCGGGCCGCAAGGCCCACCGCAGCCCCACCGTTTCGTGGTCAGCTGTAATAGCCCAAGACATCGATGACGATGTCCGTCGACCCGGCGGAGTTGTAGATGGTGATCCCACCCCCCGAACTGAGGGTCGCGATCACCAAATTCGGCACCGTTGTCCCCGCCGCCCAGTTGAGGTTGGATGCCAGCGGGCGGGCCCCCGACGGGTACACGGTGAGATAGCCACCGCCCGTGGTGTTGGTGGCGGTGACATTGATGACCACCGCCTTGGCACCCGCCGGTACTCCAGCCAGGCCAGTCACCTGGACGGTCATGGTGCTGTTTCCTGGCATGGTGTGGCCGGTGCACTGATTGGCCGGTCCGCTGTCCCGTGTGTCACAGATTCGGGTCGGCTCGGCGAGCGGGGTGAACTGAGCCCCGCTGCCCCCGGCAGCGGTGTAGTAGCCGAGCACGTCGACGATGACGTCAGCGGTTCCCGCGTAGTTGTACAAGGTGACTCCGCCACCGGAGTTGAGCGGGGTCACCACCAAGTTGGCCACCGTCTCCCCGGGGGCCCAATCCAAGTTGGACGCGGTTGGTGGCGTCCCGCCTGGGAATACCGTGAGATAGCCGCCGGCACCGGCGGTGTTGGTGACCGTCACGCTCAAGGCGACCGCAGTTGCGTTCGAGGGCACCCCGGCCAACCCTGCAACCTGAACGGGCAAGGTGCTATCGGGACCCATGGTGTGGCCGGTGCATTGATTGGCGGACCCAGTCCCCGCACGCGTGTCACAGATGCGCGTGGGGCCGACTCCGTTGTACAAACCGGTGCCCGCCGTGGCTGGCGTCGCCACATATCCCTCAACGTCGATGACAACGTCCGCCGACGAGGCATTGGTAATGACTGCGACCTGGCCGGTCGCGCTTAACCCGACCTCCACCGCATTGGCGACCGTCTCGCCCTTGGTGAAGTTCAAGTTCGAGGCCAAGGGAGCTGGCTCACCTGCCGGGTACACACTCAAGTAGCCACCGCTGGTCGGCCCGGTCACCGTAACGTTGAGCATAACTCCGCTGACTCCGCTGACCGGAACCCCCACCAATCCGGCCACGGTCACGTCAAGCGGGACACCAGCGGCCAGGGAGTTGCCATCGCACTGGGCTTCGGCACCCGACAGACCGGATGGATTGCCCGCCCGTGTGTCACAGATTCGGGCCGGCGACAAAGGTATGTAACCGCTCAAGGTCGGTCCGGCGGAAGGCCCGGAGGGCGGTGGGGGTGGCGTCGTCGGCGCCATGTAGGTGAACTGATCTGCGCTCGAAAGGGCAGTGGTCCCCGTTGAGGTGGTCACGGTCACGTTGACGGTCCCTGCCGCTTGCGATGGCGAGGTCGCCGTGATCGAGGTTGCCGAGTTCACGGTGTAGGTGGCCGCCGGCTCACTCCCGAAGTCGACCGCCGTCGCCCCCGTGAACCCTGTCCCTGTGATCGCGACGCTGGTGCCCCCAGACGTCGACCCGCTGGTCGGCGATAGGCCGGTCACCGTCGGTCCCGTCGCCGGCGCCACGTAGGTGAACTGATCCGCGCTCGAGGTGGCGCTGGTCCCCGCCGGAGTGGAGACAGTCACATCCACCGTCCCCGCCGACTCCGCCGGCGAGGTCGCCGTGATCGAGGTTGCCGAGTTCACGGTGTAGGTGGCCGCCGGCTCACTCCCGAAGTCGACCGCCGTCGCCCCCGTGAACCCTGTCCCTGTGATCGCGACGCTGGTGCCCCCAGACGTCGACCCGCTGGTCGGCGATAGGCCGGTCACCGTCGGTCCCGTCGCCGGCGCCACGTAGGTGAACTGATCCGCGCTCGAGGTGGCGCTGGTCCCCGCCGG
>JAKABA010000003.1:20775-91461 GCA_021802115.1 bacterium
TGATCGCGACGCTGGTGCCCCCAGACGTCGACCCGCTGGTCGGCGATAGGCCGGTCACCGTCGGTCCCGTCGCCGGCGCCACGTAGGTGAACTGATCCGCGCTCGAGGTGGCGCTGGTCCCCGCCGGGGTGGAGACAGTCACATCCACCGTCCCCGCCGACTCCGCCGGCGACGTCGCCGTGATCGAGGTCGCCGAGTTCACGGTGTAGGTGGCGGATGACGCTCCGACGGTTACCGCTGAAGGATAGGTGAGGGGCGCATAGTCTCCGTTGCCGCAGCTCTGAAACGACACCTGGTATGTGCCGGAGCTGAGCCCGGGGACAGAGTAGGTTCCCGTCGTACTATTGGTCTGGGCGAAGCCGAACCCGACGCCTGAAGTGCTCAGTGCCTGGACACAGATGCTGCCTAGGGGATTCCCGAGCGTGTCGCTGACAGTGCCAGAGATGGTCAAGCCCGGCACCATCACCACATTCAGCACAGTGCCATTCGGCGCCGTGACGGCTACCGACGAATCCACAATTGGGACATAATTGCCCGATTGGCAGGCTTCGAACACAACTGAGTAGCTGCCGGTCGCAAGACCATCAAGAGAGTATCCTCCACCACTTCCAGTCGTTGTGAAGGCACTCCCAGCCGAACCAGAAGCAGAAACGCAGATCCCCGCGAGCCCCACGTTTGCCCCGTTGCTGACGGTGCCACTCACGGCCCCACCGGTCCCCATCGTCGCGTCGAGGGACGTGGTGAAGGTTTCCGTCACACTCACCGAACTATCGGTCACGAACGCGTAGTTGCCAAGGTCCTGGCAGTCCTCGAAGGTCACTGTGTAGCTGCCACTCGCCAGCCCGTCGACTGCGTAGCTGCCACCAGTCCCTGTGTCGGTGGACTCGGACGCGCCGGTGGCGGGATCGAAAGCGCTGACGCAGATCCCGGAGATGCCCACACCGGAAGAGTCCGTCACGGTCCCAGAGATGATGCCCCCAGAGTTCGGCGTCATGGTGGCGTTCACGCCAGAGGTCGTCTGGCCAGCTGAAACGGACACAGCCGGAACGGTCTGGGCAAGGTAATTCTGCGGGCTTTGGCAGCCGTCGAACGTCACCGAATAGGTGCCGGACGCCAGACCATTGATGCTGTAGGCTCCTCCGGTCGCCGATATGCCTTCACTGATACCAAGGCTTGGCGCGCTCGAGTCCGCAGCGGTAACGCAAATCCCCTGGAGGCCCGCTCCCGTAGAGTCGGTGACAGAGCCCTCAATTGTGCCCCCAGCTTGAAGAGTGGCATTGATATTGGAGGCGCCCAGCGCCGGGCCAAAGTCGACCGATGTGGCGCCAGTGAAATTGGTCCCGCTGATGGTGACAGAGGTGCTGCCGCCGGGTGGTCCACTATTTGGACTAATTCCGGTGACGGTCGGAACGGTGGCCGCATCCACCGTCGGGCTGAGGGCGAACAACCCTATTCCAGTCCCCCCCAGGGCCAGCGCCCCAGCTAAGGCCAGGCCGGCAAGTTGGCGCCGTACGGCCCCGGCCGCAATTGAGAGCCTTCCGAGTCGCTCGCTAGTGCTCCGCAGGTCTTCTGGCACCATCTTGTCCCCTCCACAGGTGGCGGCGGCTTGGCCGAATGCCGCTGCAGCGAATTGGCCGCGATTTCCGTGGGCACCCACTGCGACGCAACCTACGGCCGCACCACCCGGGCTCGTGGGCCCGACACCGCTTGTCGTCTACAGGCAACGGCCTGAACTCAGCGCAGAACGGTAAATCCCTTGGGCTTGGAGGAGGCTTGCAACCGGCTTGGAAGCGACCAGTTGGGAGCTGTGCCGGGCCCTAAGGGGGACACTGTTCTCAAGGGGAGCTGTGCGTAGTTGGGAGTGCCGTCATGCCGAGCCTGGCTCGCCCGGCTCACCTCGTCACGTCCCATCAGCGCCCCGCCGAGACTGAACGCTCCCATTTGAAATTTCATGACCCGCACGCGACCTGGCGGCGGCCAACGCTATGGCTCCCTGAGTCCGGAGAGGATAAATCCTCACTCGCACGGACGCATGGTGGGCCAGCGCACCGGGCGCTGCTAGTGCGCCAGATAGACCTCGGGGATCACCTACGCTTCTGGTTCGACAACCGCGTTCACCCTCAGATGCCACGTCCTGTCTGTCGTCAGGATCGGCTTTCGACTCCCAGGCTCGAGCGGGACGGTGCGGGCGCCGCGAACCAACTCGGCGAGCGGGGCAAGATCCACCTGGCCATGAAACGTCTCCGCCAGCCACCCGAGACGCTGTGCCAGCGGGACGGGCTGTTGCGCCGCGATCCGAGCCATAGCCGCGCCATCCAATGGCCCAAGCGCTCGCAAGAGCGTGGCTACGTTGCTCCAGTACCCAGCCCGCTCCGGGAACCTCGAGAGGTCAACCGCCAGGGTCTCAGGGGCTGCGACTGTGACGTAGCCGGTGTGAACCGCCCTCCGGACGGTCGGCACATGTCCGACGAGGCGGCTTGTGACAAAGCGCAGGTGGACCCGCCCGCAGTCGCGGTCCCGAAGCTGTCGGTCGACCATCACCTGGAACGCCTGGGGAGCCTGGGGAGCGGCGCCATGCATCTCGGCCGCACTCAGCAGCCCGACGTAATAGTCGCGTTGGAGGTGCCGCATCATGCCGTCAATGAACCACTCGCCAGGAACCACGCCCCAAGACCGAAAGTCCGGCGGCACGACCACGTAGAAGCCTTCGGCGGGAGAGAAGACGCGTCCGGCGCGCCTCAGACGCGAAAGCCCAAGGTGCACCGCACCTAGTCCGCGCTGCGAACTAGCGGCCGCTTCTTGGGTGGTGAACCACGGTTGGCCGTCTGCCAGCAGGGCGTCTGGAAGATCGGCGATGCGCAGTGCCATATGCGCATCCTATCAATAAACGACATAATACGCATACCGAGTGCCCACAATCTACACAGCTCAGCGTTGATGGGCCGCCGGCTCACTGAGGGGCGTGCGGGGTTGCCGCTGTAGGGGCTCGCCGCTGGCCGCTACGGGCCCAGGGTCGGCGACTCAGGGCCAGCGCCAAGGCCACCAGACGTTCCGCCGTTGCCTACCGAACGGGGGTAGGTCGGCTCGGGCCCAGGGCCGTTGGATGGCCTTCCTCAGCGACCGCCCGTGACCTCCGGAAGAAGGCGGGGCATGCTCTGGCGGCGCCGACTCCCATTGCCGTCAAACCACTCTCACCGAGCAGCGGAGAGAGCTCCTAGCGCCACCGGAGCAGGCAAATTTGAAGTGGCGGGAGGCGAGGGGAACGATCCCTCCGGGGACGCCTTGGGCGCCCCCCATCGATTTTGAAGATCGAGGGGCCCACCTGGACCCATGCACTCCCGCTGTGATGTTACACGCGCGCCCAGCCCCGACCGAAGGCGGAGCGCGCTCGTAACCGCCATCTTCCGCATGGCGTTGCCACATCTATGGCAAGGCGAGTGCCAGGACCGGCGATGCACACCCGAGTGGTGCTGCTGGCAGCGGCCGTCACCGTCGCGCTGGCTGGCTGCGGACCGGCCAAGGTCCCCGGGCCAGCGCCCCGCCAGGTCAAACCCGTGCTTCTCCCGACCCAGACGCAGGGGGCTATCGCCGCAATGTCGTTCCCGACCACAGTCAACGGTTGGATAGCGGTGGCCTTCAATGCTCCCGGCCAACCACGCACTACCCAGTCGATCCTGTCCACGACCACCGGCGGCTCCACCTGGCGCCAATCCTGGTCGGGAGCCGCGATCCCATTCTTCTCCACCTCCCAGGGCAGTGACTACGGCTGGGTGCTGGCGGGGAGTTCACCGACCTGTGGCGATGCCAGGAGCAGTGCAGCCGAGTGTCCGTCCTCATCCCTGCTCGCCACGAGCGATGCGGGCGCGAGCTGGCAGCAGCTCCCCGCCCCCCCTGTTCGCCTTTCCCAGGTGGCGTTTGCCACCCCAGATGTGGGCCTGGCGGCCAGCTCGCCGAGCTGCGCGGCCAACGCCTCCCTGACTGCGGCCCCCTGCCCCGGCGAGGTCTTGCTCACAACTGACGGAGGCAGCCAGTGGCAAGTCGTGCTGCGCACCGCTGGATTGGTGGCGGCGGTCGCAGCCCGGGGAAGCGACCTCTGGGCCATCACGGGAGTGACCGGGCTGGCCTCGAAGACGGCCGTGTCACTCTCTCCCAAACTGCTGGTCATGCGCAGCCTCGACCAAGGGGCCAGCTGGAGCCGGGTCGCCACCCTCGGTCCGCTGTTCCAGGTCGGGCCCGGCCTCCAGGGCCGGCTCCTGATCGGCCCGGACGGTGAGATGTGGTTCAGCTACCTGGAGCAGGACAGCTGCGCGATGCATGGGTGCGCGGTGGGCGGGTTTGAGAGCCTCGATGGCGGCCTCACCTGGCGCGCAAACGGCGCCCCAGACCCCACTCCGGTGGCAACGTGCGGCGACTTTGCCCCGCCAGGGTCGGTGGCGATCGCACCCACCGGAGCTGTGTACGGGACCTACCAAAGGAGCCTCGCCACCTGCCAGGCCCCAGCCGCCTCCCTCTCCGAAGACTCCAACGGCTCCTGGCACCCGGTGCATGAATGGAACCTGTTCTCGCCCCAGAAGCTCACCTTCGCCAGCCCAACTGTGGGCTACGCGGAGAGCGGCGCGGCCCTGCTCGCCACCCGCGACGGCGGGGTCACCTGGACCCAGGTGTGGCCCACTCCCACCCCCGCCGACGGCCTCAACGCCATCTCCCAGTCCACGGCGTTCGGGTTTGGCACCCAGGGCTCGAACAGCGCCATCCTGGAGACCAAAGACTCCGGCCACGCCTGGAATGTCGTGAGCCAGCTCCCCACCCAGGTGCTGGCGTTGGATATGGACAGCGCGAAGGTGGGCTTCGCCGCCACGGCTGGCGTCGGCAGCCAGTCCCAGACCTTCAACCTGTATCGCACTCAAGATGGCGCCCGGCACTGGACCCTGATCGGTCCGGGATTCCCTCTCCGGGGCTGGGAAATTTTGGGCCTCTGGCTGACCCCCTCCGGGGATGGGGTGGGGGCAATCAACGGCAATGCGACCGGAGCCGGCCTGCTGAGACCGACCGGCTTCTTCGCCACCAACGACGGAGGTAAGCGGTGGCGGCCAGAGGGCGCAGTCGCCCATGGCTTCGATCTGGTCGCCAGTGCCACCTTCGCCAAGAGCGCCAACGGCAGCTGGCTCGGGCTGGCGGAGGTCAATCAGGGCCGTGGCTCGGAGCTGCTGCAATCCCTGGACCTCGGCCGCACCTGGAGCGCCCTAAGGGGCGCTCCAGGCCACCTGGTCGCGCTCCGGATCGGCGCCCGAGGTGCGCTCACGGGCGCGACCATGGGAACTGGTGCCAGCGACCAACTTCGGCTCTATGGAGCCGCCTCGGTGGATGGCCGGTGGAAGCGCATGGCAGGGCCGTTGACGCTGGTACAGGATGGCTCGGCGGGAGCGGCCGAGGTGGTCTCACTGACGGCTTCGAACGCAGCCTGGCTGCTGGCAGCCGGGACCGTCTGGGAGACCGTGAATGGAGGCGCCACCTGGCGGCTGGCCTGAAACCGCGCGTCGGTGACACTACCCTACCCGGCCCGGACAGGTGGCCCCTCGCGCGGTCGCTGCGCCCGAGCCGCTAGCGACCTTCGATCGGTCAGGACCCGCTTCGGCGGGGCCCACCCCCGAGAGAGCCGGATCTGTCGTCCCAGGGCCGGATGCGGCTCTCCGTCGCCGCTGGAGGCGACCGGCGGGGCCCGCTCGGTGCCCTGAGCGCCTGATCCGGTGGCTGCGAAGAGCGCTCCGCTTGGCGGCCGAGCTTGAAATCAAACCGGCTTATGGCGTACCGTGCCCCTAGGCTATGCCCTTTCCCCCACTACGTCCCCGCCAGGGCGGCGCTAGCTCTCAATGAGACTGCGCCAACTTCGCGCCGTCGCAGTCGGCTGCCTCACGGCCGCCACCTGCCTGGCCGCCATGTCCGGCTGCGGAGCCGTGGCCCCGGGCCATCTCCCCCCACGCCGGCGCCGCGCCCCAAGGGTCAGCCAGGAACCGGCGGCAGGACTGCCAAGTGGGGTCGCTCTGGCCCAGGCCCTGAAGTTCTCCGGCCCCCTGCCTGCCACGGTCGCCTTCGGATACGCCACCCAGTGCGGGGTGTACCCGGGCCTGGGGTACAACGCCTCGGTCGACATGGCAGTCGGGAGCCGAATGGTGACACTGGATCTGCAACTGCCCAGCTACAACGGACCGGGCACCTACACGGTATCTCCCGGCGGCACCGCGATCAACCTGGCGGTCGCCACCGTCACCGGATTTCGGACGGCCCGCTCCGGCCGGATCGTCGTCGATTCGGGCGGCCGCAGCGGAACACTCCACCTGGAGCTCCCGGACCCCGCGTCCCGGCATCCGAGCCCGCTGGAGACGGTGGCCGGCAGCTGGCGCTGCGCGGAGCCTGGAAATGGCTACGGCAGCTCCAGCGCGCCCCCCACCGCGAACCATCCAGAGTCGATGACCGTGAGCGGCGCGATGCAGGGGTTCGTCAGCTCGGCCGCAGTCCCGGCCGGGCAGCTGGCCGCACCGGCGCCCAACTGCGGGCCCTACGGCGGCAGCCCAGCGTCAAAGTTCAACGCCGCCATGGTGGTGGTGCTTGAGGGGCACCATTACGTCCTGGACGTCCAGGTGCAGCAGTTCCGGGGACCTGGTCTCTATTACCCCGCGTTCACGACCGCCACCTTGCCGATCCAGTCCAGCTGGGCCACTGCCGCTGTCTACCGGACCGCCGCGCCGGATCCGCCGGGCCGGATCCCGAGCTCCAACTGGGCGGCGGTTGGCGGCGACTTCCAGGTGTACTCCAGCCTGGACAGCGGCATGGCCTTCATCAGGTTCATGAATCGGACCGGGTCCTCGTTCATCGTCTCAGGGGGCTGGAGCTGCTGACCCGGCCGGCCCCGCCAGGGCGGCCGGCCGGGAGCAAACGCCAGAAATCCAAGCTCACGGATTTCGCGTCCGTTCGGACCCCGGGTGTACAGCCGGAGACTCCGATTCGCAGCGCCAGTTCATTAGCAACCTATAATCCGAGGCCAATGGACGACAAGGTGATGGTCGACCTGCTGGAGCGGGTTGGCAACCTGTTCACGTCCAGCCTGGACCTTAAGGTGAACATCGACTTCACCCTGCGAGCGCTCTCGCAGCTGGTCGAGTGCGACACCGACACCGTGTTCCTGCTCGACGATGACGAGACCCGGCTGCACGCCATGGTCACCTACCCCTACGCGGAGCAGGTCGGCAGCGTGGCCTCGTTCGGGCTCGGCGAGGGCATCGTGGGCTGGGCGGTGGCAGAGCGCAAGGCGGTCCGGGTCGCCGACGCCACCACCGACCCCCGCTTCAAGGCGCTCTCCTCACCCAGCTCCCCCAAGAGCGTTATGGTGATGCCGCTGGAGTCGCCCAATCGAGTGGTGGGCGCGCTCACCCTGGGGCGCAAGACGGTCAAGCCGTTCACCGACCTGGAGCAGGCCCTGGTGAGGGTGATCGCCAACCAGGCGGCGATCAGCATCGACAACGCCGCCCTGCACACCGCCGCCCAGCGTCAGCTCCAGGAGATCGCCCTCCAGAAGCATGAGCTGGAGGTGGCCAACGCCCAGATCCGCGAGAACAGCCGTCTCAAGAGTGAGTTCCTGGCCAACATGAGCCACGAGCTGCGCACTCCCCTGAACTCGATTCTCGGCTTCAGCGAGATCTTGAAGGACAACCTGGCGGGCAAGATGACCGCCCAACAGCAGCAGGACTGCCTGGTCAACATCCACTCCAGCGGCCGCCACCTGCTCAACCTGGTCAACGATGTGCTCGACCTCAGCAAGATTGAGGCCGGGCGGCTGGAACTGCAGTACGAGGAGTTTCAACTGGGGCAGTGCATCTCCGAGGTTCTGACCGTGGTCCAACCACTGGCGGAGCGGGCCGGGGTCACCCTGCAGGTGGAGATGGACAATGAGGTCACCCTGCTGCGGGCGGACAAGGGCAAGTTCAAGCAGATCCTGTACAACCTGCTCTCGAACGCGATCAAGTTCACCCCCGAGGGTGGTCAGGCGCTGATCAAGACCAGGACCAAGCCCAGAGCGGGACAGCTGGTGGTGCAGGTCAAGGACAGTGGGATCGGCATCGATCCGGAGCACCACGACCAGATCTTCAGCGAGTTCTTCCAGGTCCAGGGCTCGGCCGACCGTCGCTTCGAGGGTACCGGCCTCGGGCTGGCGCTGGTCAAGCGCCTGGTGGGGCTCCACGGGGGCACCATCAAGGTCGACAGCCAGCTGGGGCGGGGCGCCAGTTTCACCGTCACCCTGCCCTTGCGCGGGCTGCGTCCGGACGGCCAACTTCGCAACCGCATCCTGGTGATCGAGGACAACCCCTCCAGCCTGGAGCTTTCCACTCTGGTCCTGCGCGGGCAGGGCTTCAAGGTGGACACTGCCACCGACGGCCAGGAGGGACTGCAGAAGGCCAAGGCTCATCCCTACGATCTGATCCTGATGGACATCCAACTGCCCGGGATCGACGGACTGACCGTCACCCGGTTGCTCAAGGCTGACCCCAGGACCTCGCAGACCCCGATCGTGGCTCTGAGCGCTCGGGCAATGCTGGGAGACGAGCGCGAGGCGCTGGAGGCGGGCTGCTCCGGCTACATCACCAAGCCCATCGAGGTCAAGAGCTTTTTGAATACCGTGACCGAATACCTGGAGGCACAGGGAGCATGAGTGGCGGTAATAAGACAATCCTCACAGTCGAGGACGATCCGGGCACCCGGGAGATAGTGCGGCTCGCCTGCGAACCACAGCACTACACCGTGCTGGAGGCGGCCAGTGGGCCCGAAGGCCTGGAGATGGTGCAGCAGCACTCCCCCGACCTAGTCCTGCTGGACATCAACCTGCCCGGGATGAGCGGGCTAGATGTATGCCGAAAGCTGCGCGCCGATGGCCACAAGCTGCCGATCATAATGCTGACCGCCAAGAGTGACACCATCGACGTGGTGGTGGGGCTCGAGCTGGGCGCCGATGACTATGTGGTCAAGCCCTTCGAGGTGCGCGAACTGGTGGCCCGGATCGGGGCCCATCTGCGCCGTTCGGAGACCGTGCCCGGCGAGCAGGTCAAGGAGCGCTTCGAGTTCCCCGGCCTCAGCATCGACCTCAGGCGACGCCAGGTTTACCACGACGACCAGGAGGTCCAACTGACCCTGACCGAGTTCAATTTGCTGGCCCTCCTCGCCAGTCGCCCGGGCCAGGTGATGAGCCGCGCCGAGCTGCTGAGAAGGGTCTGGGGCTACGAGGTGGAGATCGAGACCAGGACCGTCGACGCCCACGTCTACCGGCTGCGGCGCAAGATCGAGCCCAGCGCCGAGCATCCCACCTACATCCACTCTGTACCCGGGATCGGTTACCGCTTCGCCGGCTGAGATTCCACGGGCCCTGGCATCGGGCCGAGCCAGCGCCGTCAGTAGATGAAGCCGACCAGAGCGTCCTCGCCGGGAACCATGGTGCGGGTGTCCAGCACCCCCAGCCCGTAGACGTTCATCTCGCTCTGCTGCCAGCTGCCGTCCGGGAGAACCTTGGTGACCATGGCGACATGGCCGTAGTAGCCGATGTTGAAGACCGCGATCGCCCCCACCACCGGGACCTGCCCCTCTGGAATCCCCAGGCTCTGAGCCTCCGACCACCACTGAATCGCGTTCCCGCTCCAGGTCACCAAACGCTGGCTGGCGACCCAGTAGGTGCACTGTCCCCAGGGGAACTGATTGGCCGGGGCGGGGACGCTGGGAGTGACCTCGGGAAACCCCGGCTGGAGAGGGACCAGATCGGAGCTGGGGAGGGATGAGGGCGACGCCGCCTTCGGCATCAGCAGAAAGGTGTTGGGAACCAGGGCCCCCGCGGTGGTCAGGTTGTTGTAATCCAGCACCACCCCGGGGGAGACCCGAAAACGGGCTGCAAAGGTGGCGAGGGTCTCACCCGCGAGCACCCTCACCAGCACCGTCGGCCCCGGAGGTGGGACCAGCAGCGGCTGGCCCGCCCCCAGGGCCTGGCCGGCCGGGATCCGATTGGCCCAGGCGAGCTCCTCGGGTGTTGTCTGGTAGCGGCTGGCCAGAGATGAGAGTGTGGCTGCTGGTGGGGTGCTGATCAACTGGGCCAGCAGAACCGGGATGCTGCCGGGCACGGCGGCCGGCTTGTCGTAGTACTGCCCAGCCTGGAACGAGGCCGGCGATGGCCAGTAGCCGGCCGACTGGGCGGCCGCCTGGATTCCAGTAGGCGAGCCTGAGACTACCCCGGCCAGCAGCAATCCGGCCGCCAGCAGCGCTACAGCTAGATTCGTCAGGCGCAGATCGGGACGAGGCAAGCAGCTTCTCCCCAAGCTTCTTGCGGACGGTAACGACCGGCAGGAAGCCCTCCCCGACGGCGCTGCCCGCCACCCTAACAGGCGGCCAACTGGAGTGTCAAAGCGGAGAAGCCGCCGGCCGCCGGCGTCCGCCCCGGCTGGCTTCGAGCGCTTATCCTGAGTGAAGTCATGACCTTTAACCCCGAGTGCCTCGGCCGCAGCTACTCGGCCCCACCCGAGATCCTGGACCGGGAGCGCCATCTGGCCTACGCTGCGGCTGTGACCGGCCAGGACCCGCCTCCCGAGGTGGTGCGGCCGCTGGCCTGCTTCGCCGCGGTGTACCTGCTCTGGCCGATCGTGCCCCAGCTCTTCGCCGACCAGCTCGTGGGCCTCGATCTGCCACGCCTCCTCCATGGTGAGCAGGAGTTCTGGTTCGAACGGCCCATGCAGTTTGGCGAGGAACTGACCCCGGAGGGCTCGGTGACTCGGGCCGACGAGCGCCGCGGAATGGTATTCCTGGAGCTGCTCTGCCACGGCCGTGACGGGCGGGGGGAGGCGGTGGCCCACTCCCGCAGCCTCTTTCTGGTGCGGGGCTCGGAGTGAGCGGAGAGCACCGCTTGGTCGGCTTCCCACCGGCCCTGGATGAAGTGCCTCCGAAGTTGAGCCAGCGGCTCACCCAAGAGAGGATCGACGCTTATGCCCAGGCGTCCGGGGACCATAACCCGATCCATCTCGACCCCGACTTCGCCCAGGCGGTGGGCCTGCCCTCCACGATCGCCCACGGGCTGTTCACCCTGGGCGCCGCCGCGGCGGAGATCGAGATCTGGGCTCAGGAAACCGCCTGGACCTCTCGGGTGAGCTGCCGCTTCTCAGCCCCTCATCCGTCGGGTCAGGTGGTCTCCGGCCAGCCCAGGGTCATCGAGTCAGAGTCGACCAGGGCTGCCATCGAGCTCGAGGCCGAGAACGAGGCGGGCGAGCGCGTCCTCAGCCGCGGCCTGGTGGAATTGCGCCCGGTCTGAGGCGCCTCTAGGCCCGGCCCTGACTGCCAAGGCCGGCCCCCAGGCCGGCGATTACGTCCAGCAGGCTGACCGACGGCTTGGGAGCTGTGACTCCGAAGCTGGCGTTGAAGTTGGAGAGGTTCAGGTAGCTGCCCCCGCTGGCGGTGACCCGAATCGGCAACGGCTGGCCACTTGTCGCCACAAAGATCGTGCTGGTGCCATTGGTGACCGCCACCACACCCTGACCGTCAAAGGTGCTCGTATGCCCCCGAGTGGCCTTGGTGTCGGCCTTGGTGAAGCTGGCAGCAGTCTGCTTGGCGGAGGTCAGCGCCGCCACCCCATTGGTGAGCTGCTGCGCCAGGGGATTGTTGGCCGGGACCGAAACCCAGCGGTTGGCGAGCAGGCTCTGGAGGGCCCCTCCCCCAAGCCCCGCCCAGAGGCTGCCGCTCTTGATGTAGTCGGTGCCGTGTATCTCCTCCAGCTGGAAGCTGAGGCTCCCCAGGGTGAAGCTGCCCTCGCCGAGGTTGGCGCCCGCAACCTTGAAGGTGAAGGTCCCCAGCCCAGTGCCGGTCGGCACCTTCCCCTGGATCTCGTAGGACTTGACTGCGGTCAGCGCGCTGGCGGTGTCGCGCAGGATCTGTTGCGGCGACTTGGCGGCCTCCCCGTTGCTGCCGCAGGCGCTCACCAGCAACCCGGCGACGACTCCGAGCGCGACCGACGCGAGGGATTTGCGCCGGGAGCAGGTCACCGGCCGCCATCCCCACCGTCGAAGCGTCACTGAGGTCTCCTTGCCTGCCGGAGAGGCCAGGTCCATCGGCCTGGAGCCAGACCGTACGGGCAGCCAGGTGCTGGTGTCAAGATGGATACACTCCTTCACAGCAATGGGGATGTTTGATCTTTCTGGCAAGGTCGCCCTGGTCACCGGAGGGTCCCGGGGTCTGGGCCGCGCCGACGCTCTGGCGCTGGCTCGGGCAGGGGCCGATGTGGTGGTGACCGATCTCTTGGTGGAGTCCGACCCAGACCTGGAATCGGTGGCCGCCCGCAGCGGCAGCGTGATGGCCCAGGTGATGGCCGCGGAGCACGTGGTCTTCACCGAGCGGACCGCCGAGGAGATCCGCCAGATGGGCCGTCGCAGCAGCGCGATTCAAATGGACGTGACCAACACCCAGCTGGTGAGAGAGACCATCGACCGGGTGGTGGACGAGTTCGGAGCGATCGACATCTTGGTCAACAGTGCGGGGAGCCAGGAGCATGTCAGCCAGATTCTCGACCAGTCACCGGAGCTTTGGGAGCGGGACCTCCAGGTCAACCTGACGGGTGCCTTCAACTGCACTCAGGCGGTCTGGCCCCACATGCGCGCCCGCAATTTCGGCCGCCTGATCTACATGTCCTCCATCGCGGGAGTGGAGGGGGGCTTCGGCCAGGCCAGCGCCAGCGCCACCGCCGCGGGAGTCCTGGGGCTCATGAAGTCCATGGCCCTGGAGGGCGCGCGCCACGGGATCACCAGCAACGCCATCGTGGCCGGGGCGATCGCCACCGAGAGTTTCCGGACCACCCCGCCGGCCATGGTCGACCGCATGATTCTGCGGACGGCCATGAGGGAGCTTGGCCGTCCCGAGGACGTGGCCGGAGCGGTCTGCTACCTGGCCAGCCCCGAGGCCCGCTACGTCACCGGAGTCGAGCTGGCGGTCGCCGGGGGCATCGACCTCTTCACCTTTTAGGGACTAAGATCTGGACAATTGTCCCAGGCTTGCTTTTCCCTGCTATAGTACCGGCCGCCAGACACAGTTCCGGGCGGCGATACAAGGCGCGACCGAGTGGTCCTGGCTAGCTAACGTGTTGGAGGATGCTCGGATTGAGCCTCGTCGACGTCACCCTGACCTGCCGGGAGTGCGGGTCGGAATTCATCTTTACGGCCGGGGAACAACAGTTTTATCAGTCAAAGGGCCTGGTCAATCAGCCGACGCGCTGCCAGCCCTGCCGCCAGCTTGCCAAGGCCTCCCGCCAAGGCTCCAGCGGCGGATATGGTTCGTCGGGGCCGCGTGCACCCCGACAGATGCACGAGGTGGTCTGCGCCGATTGCGGCACACTCACCCAGGTGCCTTTTGAGCCCAAGTACGATCGACCGGTCTACTGCAGTGCCTGCTTCGAGAACCATCGGGTGGCCCGCTAACTAAGAGCGAGATGGGGGCGCCTGCTCACGCAGCGCCCCCATTGCGCGCTCCAGAGCGGTCCTGTCCGCGGCGCCAGCTCGGATGACCACGTCGCCGAGCTCCGCCTGCGGATAGGACCCGAAGCGCACTTCGGGGTACTGCTCCGCCAACCGGGTGAGCACGGGGAAGAACTGCGACTCGGGGACGCCGGAGTACCTCTGCTCGGCATACACGGCCGCCGTCGGCCCCTGGCAGAAGACGGGCACAATCTCCTGCTCGACGATCGCTCGCAGCTCCTTCGGCACCCCTGGCAAAACCAGGAGCCAGCGCGGGTCACCGTGGGTGGGCAGCGGCAGCGCCAGCGGCGGAGCCAGCCCCACGGGGTTGGCCAGGACCAGGGCGCCCGCCGGGATCAGCGCCATCTTGCGATGGCCCAAGTTGGGCTCGGTGCTGGCAATCTGGCCTGCCTGGTGAAGCCGATCGATCCGCTCCCGGATCCGGTCCAGGGTGGGAGAGTCCTCCTGAAGTGGAAGCCCCAGGGCGGTGGCCAAGGCGGCCGTGGTGCGGTCGTCCGGCGTCGGGCCCAGGCCACCGCAGAGAAAGACGCGGTCGATCCCGCTGGCATCGGCACTTGCCACCAGCTCGCTGATGTCGGCAGCGGAGTCCCCGATCACCACCATCCGGCGCACCGGGTAGGGAGTCTCGCGAAGCCGCTGAGCGAGCCAGTGAGAGTTGCTGTCGGCGGTGTGGCCCGAGAGCAGCTCGTCGCCGATCGCCACCACCCAACTCCCGGTTCCCATGTCCTCAGCCAATCTCCATTTCATTCCTGCGGATGCCCGCCTCCGGCCGCGGCGATGGTGCCAGGTGGTCCGGCGGGGATATAATCCGTCGGCTTCGTCTGCGCCCTTGAGCGGGCCGGAGTGCGCTCACTCAGTTCCCTTTAGTTTTGCCGCGCGGCTGGGAGGTCATCGCGCCCATGAACCGATCCGTACTGATCCCGGTGCTACTGGCTGGAATTCTGGCGCTCCTGTACGGGGCGTCCCTGGCCCGCTGGGTGCTCCGACGCTCCCCCGGCAACGAACGTATGCAGGAGATCGGGCAGGCGATCCGCGAGGGGGCCTCAGCGTACCTCAACCGCCAGTACAGCATCATTGGGGTCATCGGGGTGGTGCTGGCGATCCTGCTGGCCCTCGGAGGCCTGATCAACTCCGCCCTGGGGTGGCAGACGGCGCTGCTCTTCCTGTTCGGCGCCGGCCTCTCCGCCAGTGCCGGCTACATCGGCATGAACGTATCGGTCCGGAGCAACTACCGGACCGCCGAGGCGGCCCGCTCGGGGCTGGCACCGGCCTTCCGGGTCGCCTTCAACGGCGGTGCCGTGACCGGGTTCTTCGTGGTCGGCCTGGGGCTGATCGGGGTCACCGTGGCTTTCTGGATCCTGGACAAGCCGCAGTCGATCGTGGGGCTGGCTTTCGGCGCCTCCCTGATCTCGGTGTTCGCCCGCCTGGGGGGCGGAATCTACACCAAGGCGGCCGATGTGGGCGCCGACCTGGTGGGCAAGATCGAGGCGGGAATCCCCGAGGACGACCCCCGCAACCCGGCCGTGATCGCCGACAACGTGGGGGACAATGTGGGCGACTGCGCGGGGATGGCGGCCGATCTCTTCGAGACCTATGCGGTCACCGCGGTGGCGGCGATGCTGCTGGGCGGGCTGGAGTTTCACAGCTTCGGGCTGACCGTCTACCCGCTTCTGCTGGGAGCGATCAGCATCGTGGCCTCCATCATCGGCACCTTCTTCGTCCGCATCGGCAAGGGCGGCTGGATCATGGGCGCGCTCTACAAGGGCCTGGTGGTGGCGGCCGTGGTGGCGATCGCCGGCTTCGCCATCCTCACCATCGCCCTCAACTCCAGCGGGGCACTCAGCTCCAAGGTTCTGGGACACCCGGTCATCAACCTCTTCTGGGCGGGCGTGATCGGAATCGTGATCACCATCCTGATCGTGGCCATCACCGAGTACTTCACCGGAGCCCAGTTCAGCCCGGTGCGCTCGATCGCCCGCGCCTCGCAGACGGGGCACGCCACCAACATCATCGCCGGGCTGGCCGTGGGCCTGGAGGCGGCGGCGCCGCCGGTGTTCGTGATCGCGGTGGGAATCCTGGGCGCGTACGCCCTGGCCGGCCTCTACGGGATCGCGATCGCGGCCATGGCCCTGCTAAGCATGGTCGGAATCGTGGTCGCGATCGACGCCTACGGGCCGATCACCGACAACGCCGGCGGGATCGCGGAGATGGCCGACCTGCCCGAGGCGGTCCGCAACATCACCGACCCCCTGGATGCGGTGGGCAACACCACCAAGGCCGTCACCAAGGGCTACGCGATCGGATCGGCGGCGCTGGCCGCGCTGGTGCTCTTCGCGGGTTACACCCTGACCCTGGGCAATCACCACTACAACTTCAGCCTCAGCAACCCCAGCGTGATCGTGGGACTCCTCTTCGGCGGCATCCTGCCGATGCTCTTCGCGTCGCTCTCGATGCAGGCCGTGGGCCGGGCCGCGGGGGGAGTGGTGGAAGAGGTCAGACGGCAGTTCCGCGAGATACCCGGGATCATGGACGGCACCGCCCGCCCGCTCTACGGTCGGGCGGTGGCAATCGTGACCCGGGCCGCCCAACGGGAGATGATCCTGCCCGGGCTCATCCCGGTGGTGGCCCCCCTCTTGGTGGGCTTCATTCTCGGTCCGGTGGCGTTGGGGGGGATGCTGATCGGGACCATCGTGGTGGGTCTCTTCGTCGCCCTCCAGATGACCTCAGGTGGGGGTGCCTGGGACAACGCCAAGAAGTACATTGAAGAGGGCAACTACGGCGGCAAGGGAACCGACGCCCACGCCGCCGCGGTGACCGGCGACACCGTCGGCGATCCCTACAAGGACACCGCCGGTCCGGCGATAAACCCCATGATCAAGGTGGTCAACATCATCGCCATCCTGATCGCCCCCATCATCGCCACCCACTATCTGATCCACTGACCCACCTCGGGCGGGCGGGACCTGGGCCCGCCCGCCCGGGAGCAGGAAGAAACCATGGACGAGCCCCAGCAGGCCGAGTATCTGGAGGAGATCGCTGACCTGCGCGCGCGCCTGGCAAAGCTGGAGCAGGATCAGGCCGATCCCACCCTGATCGAGGAGTACGCGACCGAGGTGAGGCTCCTGGAGGCCCTGCTGCTGGCAGCCAGAGAGCTCCGGGATCAGCTCAGGACGCGCCCAGAGCTGGCCGAGAAAATGAGCCTTCACGGCTTTGTGGCGACCCGATTCCAGGACATCTATGCCTTCGTCTACGACCGCGCCATCGAGATCGATCTGGCGGGGAGGGATCTCGCCCGGGCGGTGGATCAGACCAATTTCGCCGAGTTGCTGGCCGACTGATCGCAAGGCGTGCCCGTGCCCGCCCATGGATTCGCTTGGAGTCGGGTCAGTGCGACTCCGCCTGCGGCCGGGCGGTGGTTCGTAATCACCCCAAAGAGGGATGGCGCCCGCCCCGGATTCCAGCTACGCTCCTTGGGCTGAGTGGAATGCGGCCCGGAGCACCTGCCGACTCCCTGGGCAGGCGAGGGGCACCCAACCAAAAGGTGGGTAAGGTCGTGATCAGGATTCCCAAACTCCCCTTCTGGCGGCTGCTGGGACTGGCCTGCCTCACCTCCATCTTGGTGGCCGCCTGCGCCGGGGCCACGTCGACCACCAAGCCCAGTGGAGGCGGCACGGTCACCTTCGCCGAGGCCGCGGCCACCCCGCCCAACTACGTCTTCCCGCTCGAGCCCGCCGCCTACTTCTCGATCAACAACCTCTCCCAGTTCTCCCAGGACCTCTACCTGCCGCTCTACTGGTTCGGGAAGAACGGGGAGCCGGTGTACAACTCTCAACTCAGTGTCGGTAACGCTCCGGTCTTCTCCGACAACAACACCGTGGCCACGGTGACCCTGAAGCATTGGGTCTGGTCCGACGGCACCCCCATCACCGCCCGGGACGTGGTCTTCTGGATGAACCTGCTGAGCGCGGTCACCGACCCCAAGGCCCCGGCGGTGGGCTCCAGCAGCGCGCCCGGACCGGGCTGGGGAGCCAGCGTGCCCGGCGGCTTCCCCACCAATGTGATCAGCTACCGCCAGACCGGGACTTATTCGGTGCAGTTCGACCTCAACGGCTCCTACAACCCAACCTGGTATCTGTACAACGAGCTGAGCCAGGTCTACCCGATCCCGCAACAGTCCTGGGACCGGCTATCCAGCGCCGGAGCGATCGGCAACTACGACACTGGAGCCAGCCTGCGAGTTGCCGTGGCCGGGACGACTCCGACCCAGTACGTGCCCAATGATCCCGGCACCGCCAGCGGCGGCGCCCTGGGGGTTGCCCAGTTCCTGAACCAGCAGTCCCAGGACCTCGCCACCTACCAGAGCAACCCGCTCTGGAAGGTTGTGGACGGGCCCTTCAAGATCAGCCAGTTCACCCCCAGCGGATATGTGGCGATGGTGCCCAACCGCGCCTACTCAGGGACCCCCAAGCCGACCATCAGCCGCTTCGTGGAAGAGCCGTTCACGACCGACACGGCCGAGTTCAACGCGCTCCGCAGCGGCAGCCTCACCATCGGCTACATCCCGGCCCAGTCGCTCGGACAGAAGGCCAGCCTGGAGAAGCAGAAGGGCTACAGCTACAGCCCCTGGGGCGACTTCGCCATCGTCTTCGCCCCCTACAACTTCACCAATCCCACGGTGGGCCCAATCTTCCAGCAGTTGTACTTCCGGCAGGCCTTCCAGTCGCTGATCAACCAGCCCCAGTACATCAAGGACTTCTCGGCCGGCATCGGCACCGTCAACAACGGTCCGGTCCCTGGCTTCCCGGTCAACAATCCGGACGAGAGCACCTTGGAGTCCAAAGGACAGGTATATCCATACGACCCGACCAGGGCGGCGAGCCTGCTCAAGGAACACGGCTGGACGGTGGCCCCAGGCGGGGTCACAGTCTGCGGCAAGCCGGGGACGGGCCCTGGGGAATGCGGCGCCAAGATCAGCGCCGGCGAGCCTCTCAGCTTCACCATGCTCTACTTGAGCGGCTCGACCCAGCTGACCAATGAGATGGAGGCGATGCAGTCAGCGATGAAGTCAGTGGCCGGCATCACCATCAGCCTCAAGACCGCGCCGTTCGCGCAGGTCATCGGCACCGCCTTCGGCGGCTGCACCTTCGCCAGTCCGTGCAGCAACTGGGAACTGGCCGACTGGGGTTCCAACGTGGACTGGGTTTACTCTCCCGACTACTTCCCCACCGGCGGCGAGCTGTATGCCACCGGGGCGTCCAGCAATGCCGGTGACTACTCCAACCCCACCAACGACGCCAACATCGCCGCGACCCACACTGCGCCCAATCAGGCGGCGGAGATCTCAGCGCTCTTCAAGTACGAGAACTACCTGGCCCAGCAGCTGCCGGTGATCCGGATGCCCAACGGCCCCTACCAGCTCACCATGTACAAGAGCGACCTGAAAGGGTTGGTGCCACAGGGTGTGTACGACGAACTCTACCCGCAGTACTACTCCTTCAGCTGACAGCAGGCTGGGCTAGGCACGGCGGGGGGCTGGATCGGTCGCAAGTGGACCGGTCCAGCCCGAGCCGCACTGCTTGGTCCTGGCGGCGGGCCGCTCAGCAGGGAGTGCGCGCCAGCGCTGAGCGCACGCAGCACGCTGGCGATTGCTTGACCGGGACGGAGCCCGGGTATATTGTAGTAACTGCTACGGTAGTCCAACCTGAGGGTAGATCCCCAAAGTGGGCATCCAAGCCGCAAGTCGAGGTGAACCGAATGAGCCCTGCCATCGAGTCCCAGACCGAACTCCGCCTCTCGGTCGTGGCGGCCGCCGCAACCCTGTTTCGGAACCGGGTCATGTCTCACACGGGCCACGCCAATCTCTCCGCCCGTCTCGGCGACGATGAGATGCTGCTGACCGTGTCCGGGATGGTGCGGGACCTGGGTCCGGACGGGATGACCCGAGTGAGGCTGGACGGCACGGTCCTCGAGGGTGGTCTGGATCCCACCAACGCCGAGATCGTCGACATGCACGCCAAGGTCTACCTGGAACGGCCCCAGGTGGGCGGGGTCATCCACACTCACTCCCCCAGCCTGCTTGGGTTCGCAATGGCCAACCGCCCGCTGCCATGCCGCTATGAGGCGCTGCTGCGCTTCGGCCAGGCAACCGAGGTGCCGGTGGTGCCGTGGGCTCCCAGGGGATCGGAAAGGTCGGTGAGAGGGATCGTGGACGCTCTTCACGAGCATCCCGCCACCCAGGCGGTTCTGCTCGGCAACCACGGCGTCCTGGTCCTCGGGAAGGACCCCCAGGCAGCGGCGGCGCTGCTCACGGTGCTGGAGGAGGCGGCGGCGGCCGAGCTCGCGGCCGGCACCATGGGAGGTGCCAAGGACTTCCCCGAGGGCGCCCTGGACGAGGTTCGCGCCGCTATGGCCCGAGTGCGCCCGTGAGCGCCGCCAGCGACCCGGAGTCGGTCGAGCGGATCAGGCAGTCCTACATCGACCTCACCGGCTCCGTCCCGGCCGCGATCGAGGCCCGTCTGCTGCTCGCCGACGCCGCCGGGCGCCAGGGCGCGGTTGAGGCGATCGAGGCGATGCGCCGGGAACTGATCATGGCGAGCCCGCTGGGCCGGAAGGTCGGCCAGCTGGTGCACTTCGGCCAGCTGCTCGCGCTCGGGAGGGGCGGACCTGCCCGGCTGCACGCTCGGTCGGCCCGGCGCGCGGGCGCGACTCTGGCCGAGCTCAGCGGCGTCGCCGAGTTGGCCCTGATCACGGCGGGAATGCCCGCGTACGGGCTGGGAGTCGAGATCCTGACCGAGCTCATGGACGACGAGCCGATGGAGGAGCGCGTTGCCAGGGCCCACCCGGTTGACGGCTGAAGTGGCACCCTCAGACAGGCCCACAGCGGCGGCCAGGGTTTCCCTACGGCAGGGGGTCGGGTTCCGCGTCGGCAGGGTGCAGCGGCGCCTGCGCGCGGCCTGGGCCGCTCGGATCGCGGATCTGGACCTCGCCCCACCCCAGGCGGCGGTGCTGCGGGCACTGGGCGAGCGGCCCGGGCTGGGAGTGCGAGCTGTGGCCAGAGAGATCGGGACCGACCCCATGAACGTCAAGCACATAGCGGACGCCCTGGAGGCGCGCGGCCTGCTCGGAAGCCAGCTTGACCCGTCCGATCGCCGCACCCGCTGCCTGCGGCTGTCCCCCGTGGGCAGCGACCTCTGTGAGGCGGTCGACCAGCGGGCTCAGCTCCATGAGCGCTGGCTGCGGGACCTGCTCGGGGAGGCGCCCTATGCCCGTCTGGGACGGGCCCTGGACAATCTGGAGACCAGGCTGAGCGGCGTCGACGGGACGGAGGGTAGAGATGGAGATTGATCCCAGGTCGGAGGCCAGTCCAGGCCACGGTGCCCCCCAGGACTGGGACCGCCACCATGCCGAGCACCAGTGGTCGAGCGACCCTGACCCACTGCTGGTGGAGCTGGCCGGCCCGCTACCGCCGGGGCGCGCCCTGGACCTGGGCTGTGGGACCGGGCGCAACGCGCTCTGGCTGGCCCGTCAGGGCTGGCAGGTGACCGGGATCGATGGCTCCGCCGTGGGACTGGCCAAGGCCCGCGAACGGGCGCTGGCGGCCGGCCTAGAGCTGGAGCTGATCCAGGCCGACATCACGGACAAGGCGCTCGCGACGGGTCACTATGACCTGGTGGTGATGGCCAACCTGCACTTCGCGCCAGAGGTGCTGGCGCTGGTCCTGGCCCAAGCCGCGAGCTCCCTGGCCCAGGCGGGGCACCTGTTCCTGGTGGGGCACCACCTGGACAACTTGGGGCACCATGGGCCGCCGATGGCCGAGCGTCTCTACACCGAGGAGCGCATTTCGGAGCTGCTTCCGCCCAGCCTAACGGTGGAGCGGTTGGAGCGGTGCGAGCGAATCGGCGGCAGTGACCTCGACCAGCGTCACGACATCTCACTGCTGGTCTGGGCGGGCGCCAAGCCTGCCCTGGCGGCTCCGGGAACTGGCTGAATCGACTCCCCAATAATGGCCGCTTCGGGCCGCCGGCTTCAGCGGCCCTCGCCTGCGCCCCTAGGACAAGCCGGCCTCAGGCTCGGGGGCGGGCTCTCGCCATGATCTCGGCGATGACCTGACCCTTCGCCTCCGCGTAGTAGTTCATGTCGGGCCAGTCCCGCTTGGCCAGCGCTAGCTTGGTGCGCTCGTAGAGGCCGCGGTCCTCCGGGTGAGTTCGGAGCCAGTCGCGGAGCGCGAGATAGTCGCCGGCCTCAGCGCCGCCGACCTTCCACAGGTGCAGGTGCACGTCTCTTTCCGGAGTGCGGAACATGAGGTGACCGGGCTCGCGGACCCGCAACCGGTAGCCGGCCGACTCCAGCGGCCCCTGGTAGAGGGTCACGTCCTCAGGGCGGTCGACCTCGACCAGGATGTCGATGATGGGCTTGCTGGCAAGTTCCGGGACCGCGGTGGAACCGATGTGCTCGACCCTCAGGGCCAGGGCTCCCAGGGCGGCCAATACGCGTTGGCGCTCGACCAAGAACCGGCCCGGCCAATCTGGATCGTAGTCCGCGATCCGCACCTTCACCGGCTCTCGTCCCCCGATCAGGACCGCGTCGAGCTGGCTATCGAGGTGGCTGGGCAGGGACGGCTGACGGCGGGAGTCGGAGCGGGCGAACACCGGCAGGGGGGGATCGGCCGCCGCCAGCCGTCGGTAGGCGCCGGGCTTGCGATAGGCGTCGGCCCAGGTCTCGGTCTCCCGATACCGCCGGAGCCGGTCGAGATCGATGGTGGCGTAGACGATTCCCTCCTCGGGCCCGGCCTGGACCACCTGTTGGTCGCGCGGCCGACCGTCGGGCTCGCACACCACTCCGTCGAAGGCGCAGGAGCGGCCGTTGAACTGGGGCGCGGGATAGTTGGCCAGCGCCACCGCGATCATGTTCTCGAAGGCGCGGGCGCGGAGCTGAGCCAGCCGCTCGTCACTCATGTCGCAGGCGTTGGGGACCAGGACCACCTCGGCGCCGCCCAGCATCAGCTCCCGGGCCGACTCTGGAAACTCCCGGTCGTAGCAGATCATGACCCCCACCTGGACCGGCCCCGTCCGGGTGTCGAGCGTGGCGACCTCGAATCCCTCGCCCGGGGTCAGCGCCGCCTCCATGGAGAAGTCACACGTGTGCACCTTGGCGTAGGTCAAGACGGCCCTGCCGTGGCGGTCTATCAGCACCGCCGTGTTGCGAGGCATGCCCGGCCAGCGCTCCAGGTAGGTCGCGACGATGGCGATCCCCAACCGCTTGGCGGCCTCCGCCAGGCGGCCCAGCCAGGGGTCGTCCCGGCCCAGGGCCGCCGCCTGCCAGCTGGCACGGGCCGCCTCCCCACCCGGGCAGGGGGCGTAACCGATCTGCCACAGCTCGGGCAGCAGCAGCAGATCGGCATTGTTCTCGGCGGCGCGGGCCGCCGCGGCCAGGGCCAGGCCCAGATTGGCCTCGGCATCCGGTCCGGCGGATGCGAGCTGGCAGAGCGCGATCACCACCTCCGTCATCGTGCCATTATTGGCGGCCGGACCCGGGCTGCGATTGAGATCCGCGGGCCGGTCTCAATCCGCCTGCGGCCTGGCCGAGACTTTGTCCCCTGGGGGTCGGGCTCAGCCCGGGCCGAGCGCAGCTATGGCTGCGCGGCGCACTGGGCGCAGACCCCATGACCCACCAGGTCCACCCGGTCCACGGCGAATGAGAGCGCATGGGCCGCCTGGTCCACCCACATGGGGACTTGGGGTGCGCTCACGTCGAAGGTCCCCCCACATTGGTCACAGACCAAGTGCTGGTGGGAGTCGTTGCCATCCTGGATGGTCTCGTAGGCACTGGCATGCGCGAGCTGGATCTTGCGGGCCAGCCCCTGCTCCACCAGCAGGTCCAGGGTCCGGTAGACCGTGGTGCGCTGGAAGCCGGGCACCTTCCGGGAGATGCTGGTGCAGAGTTCGTCGGCGGTGGCGTGGCCCGGGCTCTCCTGAAGGGCGGCATATACCAGCCGCCGCTGGGGCGTCAGTCGCTTGCCCTGCCCGCGCAACGCTTCCAGTCCTTTCACAAGAACTCGATGATACTTGTTACCACTATTGCAACAGGGAGGCCGCGGCTCGGGGCTCGCCCCCCGCAAGGTATGATCGGATTGGAAGTGAACACCTGATGGACGAGCGAACCCGGCTGGCCGCCCTGGAGGATGCCCTGGCGAAGGTCCAGGATCCTGAACTGCACCGACCGATGATGCAGCTGGGAATGCTGAAGAACCTGCGCCTGGAGGGGAGCACGGTCAAGCTCCGGGTGGTCCTGACCACGCCGGCCTGCCCCTTGAAGGACCGAATCGAGGGTGAGATCGCCAACGCCGTGGTCGGCAAGGTCGACGGGGTGGAGCGCGTCGAACTGGAGTGGGACTCCGACGTGTCCCGCACCAAGGGGGTCACCGGACGCCAGGACATCCCGGGCGTGCGCAACACGGTTGCGGTCAGCGCCGGCAAGGGCGGGGTTGGCAAGACCACCGTGGCGGTGAACCTGGCCTTCGCTCTGCTCCGGACAGGAGCCCGGGTGGGCCTGCTCGACGCTGACATCTACGGTCCCAACGTGCCCATCATGCTGGGACTCGACGAGCGGCCCTCGTCCCGTGACGGGCGCATGATCCCACTCCGCAAGAGCGGCCTCGAGGTGGTGTCGATCGGCAGCATCATCGATCCGGACAAACCGGTGATCTGGCGCGGACCCATGCTGGCGGGAGCCCTCCGTCAGTTCCTCTTCGAGGTCGAATGGGGAGAGTTGGACTACCTGGTCTGCGACCTGCCTCCGGGTACCGGTGACGTCCAGCTGACTCTCGCCCAGTCCATCCCGCTGACCGGGGCGGTGATCGTCACCACCCCTCAGGACGTCTCCCTGGCTGACGTGGGGCGGGGCATCGCGATGTTCCAGCAGCTGCGGGTGCCGGTGCTTGGCGTCATCGAGAACATGAGCGGGTTCGTCTGCCCCCACTGCGGCGAGACCACCGATGTCTTCAGCCGGGGCGGGGGCCGGGAACTCGCCGAGGCGCGGGGACTGCCATTCCTTGGTGAGATTCCCCTGGACCCGGTCGTGCGCATCGGCGGCGGCATCGGGCAACCGTTGGTGCTGGCCCAACCGCAGACCCCACAGGCGAGGATCTTCGAGACGGTCGCGGCCGCCCTGGCTGGCCAGATAAGCCAGGTCAACTTCCAGACCGCCAGCGCTCCCGAGATGCCGTCTGGCCCCCGCGTTCCGGTGGGCTGATGCCAGACATACGCCGGCACCGCCCGGCCCGCAAGCCACCCGGTCAGGTGATGGGCACGACCCTCTCCGCAGCACCCTGGTCAACCAGCTCCGACCAGTCGCGGATCTCGTAGCGGTAGCCCTGCTCAGCCAGGAACAGCTGCCGATGGGCAGCGTACTCCTGATCCTTGGTCTCGCGGGTGACCAGGCTGTAGAACCAAGCCTGGCCGCCGTCCGACTTGGGACGCAGCACCCGACCCAGGCGCTGGGCCTCCTCCTGGCGTGATCCAAAGGCCCCGGAGACCTGAATCGCGACGTTGGCCTCGGGAAGATCGATGGCGAAGTTGGCCACCTTGGAGACGATCAAGAGCCTGATCTCGCCCTGTCGGAAGTCGTCGTAGAGATGCTCCCGTCTGGCAGCCGGGGTGGATCCGGTTATCAGCGGAGCGTGGAGCTCATCAGCCAGGGACCGCAGCTGGTCCAGGTACTGCCCGATGACCAGGACCCGGTCCTGCTCGTGGCGGCGGCAGAGCTCTCGCACCAGATCCAGCTTCTGAGGCAGGGTGGCCGCCAGACGGTAGCGCTCATTTGGCTCCGCCACGGCGTACGCCATGCGCTGCTCGCCATCCATCGGGAGCCGGATCTCGACACAGACCGCGGGCGCGATCCAGCCGGCCGCCTCGAGCTCCCGCCAGGGAGCGTCGTAGCGCTTGGGCCCGATCAGGCTGAAGACGTCATCCTCACGCCCGTCCTCGCGGATCAGAGTGGCGGTCAGGCCGAGCCTGCGCTTGGACTGGATCTCGGCCGTCATCCGGAACACCGGGGCCGGTAGCAGGTGGACCTCATCGTAGATGATCAGGCCCCAGTCCTCGCGCCCGAGCAGGTCCAGATGGGGATAGCTCTCCAGGCGGTCCTTGTCGGACCGCTGGTCGCGGTGGGTTAGAACCTGATAGGTCGCGATCGTGACCGCGCGGGGCGACTTCTCCTGCCCTGAGTACTCCCCCACCTGGTCGGGGCCCAGGCTGGTCCGGCGCAGCAGCTCCTGCCGCCACTGCCGGACCGCCACCACGCTGGTGGTGAGAATCAGGGTCCGGGTCGCGGCGCGCTCCATGACCCCGACACCGATCAGGGTCTTGCCGGCCCCGCAGGGAAGCACCAGTACCCCGCTGCCTCCGGCATTGGCGCCCCCCGCCCAAAATGCCTCCACCGCCTGCCACTGGTAACCGCGCAGCGAGAACGCCTCCCCGTCCACGGTCTCCGGCCTGATCCTGAAGTCCAGCGGAGCACCCGGGCTGTACCCGGCGAGGTCCTCGGGCGGCCAGCCGACCCGGGTCAGAGCCTGCTTCAGGCGGCCGCGGGCGAGCGGCTCGACGACGAACTCAAGCGGACTCAGGCGCGGGCCAAGCAACTTGGCGACCGGGGCGGACCGGCTGACCTCCTCCAGAATCACCGGGTCCGACGCCCGAAGGCAGAGCCCTTCCGGTCCACGTTCCAGCCGCAGGCGGCCGTAGCGGGAGGCCTGGTCGAGAATCTCGGTGCGGACGGAGGCCGGCACCGGGTAGCGGGAGAACCGGTCCAGGGCTGCCAGCATCTGCTCGGCGCCAAGGCCGGAGGCGCGCGCGTTCCAGAGCGACAGCGGGGTCAAGCGGTAGGTGTGGAAGTGCTCGGGGCTGCGCTCCAACTCGGCGAATGGGGCGATGGCCGCCCGGCACTCCGCCCCCTCCCGATGGTCCGCGTCCAAGAGCAGGGTCCGGTCGGACTGGACGATGAGAGGTCCCTCGGCCACGCCGTCAGCCACCCCAATCGGCGACTTCGAGGAGGAGGTCTGCGTCGAAGTCATCGGGAGGCCCCCCGAAGTCAAAACGCATCGCCTCGGAGCGGCTGACCGCCACCTCGTCGGTCTCCTCAGCCCAGGCCACCCGGCGCAGATCCAGGCTCACGATGGTTCCCAGCTCAGCGTCGAAGCCGTGCAGGAACCCGCCCTCGGCGCTGTAGGGACGCAGCCTCACGACGCTCACGGTGGCGGCCCCGACTCGCTGGTACCCGATCGCGACGGCGCGGCGGGAACGCACCGCCTCTTGCAGCACCTCGATTGCCGGACGGGCTTCGGCCTCGCTTTGACGCGGCTCCGGGCCCGTGAGCCGGGGGCCCTGGCGAAGGGCCTGAGCCATTGCCAGCGCCGACTGGGTCGGATCCCCCAGAGCACCGGCCCGGGTTTCCCCCTGGCGTGCGGTGGTGGTCGGCTCGCGGCGGCCCCCGGGCACCGGCAGCTCGGGGGCCAGCCCCTCCACCACGGGCATCAGCCCGGCTTTCCGCAGCAGACCCACGACCTGGTCTTGGCCCTTGGCGTCGACCACGATCACGTTCGGGGCCAGCTGGCGGACGAGAAGCGGCCTGAGGGCGCGGCCCCGGGCCAGGGCCTCGATCTCGGCAGGGTCGTCACCGACCACATACACGCTGGCGGGGCCGACCCGCAGCCGACCGTGCCGCCGGATCACATCCTCCACCATCGCGGCCACGTTCTGAGGCAGGCCGCCCTGGCAGTGGCGTTCGAAACCGGCTCGCACCTCGGCAGCGGTCAGGTCGCCATCGAGCCCACGTCGCAACGACTGCTCGTCGAGACGGTAGACGCGGGCCGGGTGGACCGACTCGGTGCTGGCTATCCGGCTGAGGAACCGGCTCAGGGCGGGACTGGGCGGCCCGGCCACCACCACCCGGTGGTCGGCGGTCACGGTGCAGCTGTCCACCGCCTGTGGGAAGGCCAGACCGACCGCCTCCGGGCTCGGCGGCAGCGCCGAGGTCGCCAGCCGCCCGGCCGCGTTCAGGCCGATCACGGGCCGAGCGCTCCCGGCCCCCAGCCAGGCGAGCGCCGCGCCCGCGGCCAGGAGGGCGTGGTCGGCCGCGCCCACGGATGGGAAGAGGCTGGGGCTGCGCCAGTGCAACAGGCGATCCAGGCTGGCGAGGGAAGCGCCCTGGTTCTCTGGCAGCTCGGCCAGAAGCTGCAGGAGCTGCTGGGTCCCCCGTCGCTGGAAAGTGTCCGCCCGGGATCCGCCCGGCCCCAGCATCACCCACCGGACCAGCTCCATCCAGCGCTCCGGCTCGGAGCGCTCCTCCCAGCCGGCGGCCCGGTCGGTGAGGCTGACCATCGCCTGACGTGACTGGAGCACCCGAGGGTTGCGGCGCGATCGCGACAGTCGCTCAGGGACAGTCTCGACCTCGGTCAGGAGCCCCACCGAGAAGGCCAGCCTCGAGAGTTGCTCGACCAATTCCTCCCCTTCCTTGAGACGCTGGGCCAGGCGCTTGATCACCCGCTTGGGAAGGCCCCCTTGCTGCAGCGCGGGGGCGGGCTCGGCGCTCAGGTCCTGGAGCATCGAGGTGACCGCGGCCACCAGCTCCAATGGGTGCCGCGACTCAGGCATCACTCCGGTGTCCGGGATCGGACCGTGAGGGTCCCAATTGCTGAAGAGCCGGCCCCTAAGGGCGTGTTCCACCTCGGCTGGGATCACCAGCTGGCCCTGATCGGGCTGCAATGGGAGGGCCAGCCCGTGGCCGACCAGCCACCAGGGCCCGTCGGTGGCCAGGTGAGGGTGCCAGCGCCAGGTCCAGTCCTCCCGAGGACCGGCCAGCGCCGCCGTGCTCACATGACCGCCCCGGCCCCGCAGCAGAGCGAAGGCCGCCTTTGCTTGTGGAGGAGCCTGACCGACCACAGAGCCCACCACCGCCGGGTCCGCCATCCGGGCCACGATCGCCGCCACCAACTCCACCTTTCGCTTGGGCAGCGAGCCCCGTTCGAGACCCAGGTTCAGGGCCACGGGCCGGAGCACGTCGAGGGTCTGGCCGGTCAGCAGGGCCTCGGCCTGTGGCCCGAGCCGGCCCGGGTCAAATATCAGCCGGCGCAGTTCGGGCACCAGCTCCAGGGCGCCATCCGCAGCCTCGAACGCCAGTCCCCAACGGCCGAGCTCCCTGGTGGCAGCCGCGAGGTCGGCGGGCTCCAGACCCTCCGCTCCGGCAGCGTTCAAGGTCAGCCGGCCACCCATGAACACGGCCAGCTCCACCACCTGGCGGAGGAACAGGTTGAGCGCGTCGAAGGCGGCGGACACGTGGACCGGCCGCGAGAGCTGGGCCGCCAGCTTGGTCCAGCTCAGCTCTCCGGCGGCCAGCAGCTCGGTTGCCTCCGGTCGACGCCGCAGCAGTACCTCCAGATCATCTGGCGGCAGGTCCTGGAGCCGCCAGGCAAGGTTCACCGCCGCTCAGCCTCGGCCATGCGACGATTCTAGAGTTGGCTGAGGGTGAGCTGGCCTCCGGCTAACGGGCGACCCGTGCCACCGCCCGCAGGACCGCTTCCCGCACCGCTGACAGGGCTGCTGGCTGATCGCAGTAGACCCGCAGCCAGACGGTGCGCAAGGGCAGCAACCGAGCCATCAGTTGGGGCGCCGCCTCGGCCTCGACCCGTTGTGAGATGGGATCGTAGATGCGCAGCAACTGGTCGTCGGAGGCGGGGTTGTCGGGTCTGGGATCGGTGCTGGCCAGGTCGACCTCCAGGCCCACATCGTGCCAGGCAGTCGGCAGCTCCTCCCGGATCGCAGCCTCGATCCAGGCGGGGTCGGCGAGCCCGGGGTGGTCACTGGGATGGGCGAGCTCGTGAAAGGCCTCGAACACCAACCGCCAGGGCAGCCGGCGCGAGGTCACCGCCTCCCAGCGCCGCCCCATCTCGACCTCGCGGGGAGTGGCGGGCCGGCGCTGGAGCCGGTCCACCTCGGCCATCAGCGACCAGTCGGTCAGGTGCAGGTATTGGTCCAGATGCTCGATGGGATTGCCGGGGGGCAGCAACCCCTCGCAGGTGGCGGCGAAGACCGGGCGCAAGTGCAGGTCGATGCGACGCACGGTGCGGTGGAAGTAGACGTGGTTGTACATATAGAGCCGAGCGGAGAGGAACATCTCCAGCGCCGGGGCACCGTGCTGGTGGAGGACCAGGTTGCCATCCTTGATGAACATGTAATGCCGCAACCGGGGCAGATCGACCGGGCCCACGGCCACTCCGCACATGTAGGCATCCCGCGGGACGTAGTCCATGTTGTCGGTGCTGATCGGCCCGCAGAGCACTGGTTTGAGAGCCTCCAGCCAGGGCGGAGGGGTGAAACCAGCCAGTTCGGCCGGCGCCATCACGAACGCCACCCAGCTAGGGTCCACCGCCTCCCCGGGGCGAAACGCCCCGCCGGGGCTCCTCCGCAGAGAGGTGATCAGGTCGGCCAGTGGCCCCGTCACCAGGGCCCGCCCGATGTCCTCATGGTCGATGCCGTAAGAGGCCAGGACCTGGGTGTCGAAGAAGTGCCCGAAGGGCCCGTGGCCGACATCGTGGAGCAGGCCGGCGACTCGCATTGTCTCCACCACCAGCGCCTGGGAGGGCAGGTCGGGAAAGCTCTCCCGCAAGCTGGGAAAGAGATGATCCGTGAACAGACCGGTCAGGTGCATCGCCCCCACCGCGTGCTGAAAGCGGGAGTGCTCAGCGGTGTGGAACACCCACCACGCCGACTGCAGCTGGTGGATCCGTCGCTGCCGTTGCAACCAGGGATGGTCGAGCAGCGCCTGCTCGGAGCTGGCCCCGTCACCGAGCTGCTTGGTGATGCTGCAGTACTCGTAGATGGGATCGGCCAAGAGGTTGACGGCGTCAAAGACCCGTTCCGGGCCGCCACCTTGATCGATCATTCCAGCCGGCTCCAACCAGGCTCAGTCGGTCTTCGAGAACTGGCTGATCGCGACCGCCAGCATCGCCACCGCGGCCGCTGCGATCATGCCCAGCTCGAACCAGACCGGCAGCTGAAAGCTGCCCCAACTGATCCCGGGATCCAGGGTCTCCCGCAACGGCAAGGGTAGGCTGATCTGGCTGAAGACGGCCTTGCGGAAGGGATCGATGGCGTAGGAGAGCGGGTCGAGCTTGCTCAGCACGGCCAGCCAGGAAGGCAGATCGCTGAGCGGGAAGATGGCGCCCGAGAGAAAGAACATCGGCAGCACGAAGAACTGGGTGACCATCTGGAATGACTCCATCTGGGAGATTCGCGCGGCCAGCATCACTCCGAAGGCGGTCAGAGCGAAGGCGGTCAGGGCCATCTCGCCGAGCAGGGTGAGCAGCATCTCCGGGCTGTAGGGCACCCCGACAGTCCCCGCCAGGGCCAGGATTATGGCCCCTTGAATGCTGGCCACGGTGGCGCCTCCCAGGCACTTTCCCAGCACCAGCGTCCAGCGGTGCACCGGCGCCACCAGCATCTCGCGCAGGAAGCCGAACTCGCGGTCCCAGACGATGGACATGGCGGAGAAGATGGAGGTGAACAGGATGGTCATGCCCAAGACCCCCGGGAACATGAAGGTCCGGAAGCTGAAGTGGGCCGACGCGCTGATCAGCGGCGAGAGCCCGGTGCCGAGGATGTAGAGGAACAGGATGGGCTGGGCCAGGGAGGTCAGGATCCGCAGCCGGTTGCGGGAGAAGCGGATCAGCTCGCGCTTCCACACCACCGAGACGGCCCGGAGGTCGTCTGCCATGCCGTTGCCGGCAATCCGCACCGGCGCTACTCCGGTCGTGGCCATCCGGTCCAGCGCCGCCACTCAGTGCCTCCTGCCCCGGATCCAGGGATTGCCCCTCAGCTTCTCGGAGCCGGTCGCCTCCGCATCCCGGATGGTCCGTCCGGTGTAGTTCATGAAGACATCGTCCAGGGTGGGGCGAGCCACCCGCACGGAGGAGATCCCCACTTCCAGCTCCGCGAACAGCCTGGGTACGAACTCCTCACCGGCGGCCACGAAGAAGGCCACCGCTCCCTCGCTCATCTTCGCCTCGATGCCGAAGTCCTCCTTGAGGGCGGTGATGGTGGCCGGGTCATCCCGGGTGTGGAGCTCGACCCGATCCTGACCGACACTGCCCTTGAGCGCCTCGGGGGTGTCGCTGGCGACCAGGACCCCGTTGTCGATGATGGCGATCCGGTCGCAGTACTCGGCCTCGTCCATGTAGTGAGTGGTGAGGAAGATGGTGACCTTCTCCCGTCGCTTGAGCTCAGTGATGTAGCCCCAGATATGGGAACGGGTCTGGGGGTCCAGTCCCACCGTGGGCTCGTCTAGGAAGAGCACGCGCGGAGAGTGGAGCAGACCGCGGGCGATCTCCAGACGCCGCTTCATGCCCCCCGAGAAGGTGCGCACCAGGCTGTCCCGGCGGTCCCAAAGCCCGACCATGTCCAGCACCTGATGCAGGCGCTGCCGCACCTGCTCCCGCGGAACCCCGTAGAGCTCGGCGTGAAAGCTGAGGTTCTCGGTGGCGGTCAGGTAGTCGTCCAGGGTGGTGTCCTGGAAGACCAGGCCGATGTGGCGGCGCACCTGGGCCTGCTCCCGGACCACATCGAATCCGGCCACCTGGGCGCTGCCCCCGGTGGGTCTGCTGATGGTGCAGAGCATGGCGATGGTGGTCGATTTGCCGGCCCCGTTGGGTCCCAGAAAACCGAAGGTCTCACCCGCCCGGACCTGGAAGCTGACCCCCCGTACCGCCTCCACCTCCTTGTAGTTCTTGCGCAGACCTTGGGCCAGAACCGCCAGATCGGTGGCCACCGAAGCGGGTGCTTCGGGAGGGGTAACTACTGCCACCCGGTCAGCTTGCCACAGATGCGCGCGCGGGTGCCAGGGATTGAGGGGATACGGCCGCGGCGGGAGGCGACCAGGTCAGACCCAAATGGGTCTGGAGCTCCCCCGCGATAGGGTCGGCCCTGCCGGCGCCGCCCCTCCGGACCGATCGCCTCAGCCGTCGAGGGCCGCGAGCAGGCTCTCTCCGGCCGGGCTGCCCCAGCCGCTGCAGGCATCCCACCCCACGGCTGCGGAGTAGGCTCCATCGTTGCCCTTGGTGATATCGCGGGTCACCCCCCGCGCCGCCAGGGTCTGGTACAGAATGGGGTTCAGGTAGCCCAGGTCGCGTCCCAGCGCCGCCGCACAGCGTGCCAGCAAAGCCGCCCAGAGTGGGGCCACAGCGCTCGTCCCCCCAAAGACCGCCGCCTCCCCGTCCACCAGCACCCGATAGCCGGTCTGGGGGTCGGCGTCCCCGGCCACATCGGGCACGCCGCGGCCCCGGAATTGGCCCGGGTTCACGGAGGGAGGCACGCCCGCAGCCAGCTGCCAGGAGGGCAACGGGAAGACGGCGCTCACCCCGCCTCCGGTGGCACCTCCGAAGGGCAGGTCATTCCAAACCACCTCGCTCACAACCTCCCCGCCCCGGGCCAAAAGCCTGGTTCCCCCACAGGCCAGGACATGCGGGCTGGCGGCGGGAAAGTCGACATGAGCCAGCCCGTCCGCCATGCCGTCGGAGGACCCATTGTCGCCAGCCGCGACGCAGACCGTGACCCCCAGCAGAGCGGCGTCCTGAAAGGCCTGGTCGAAGGCGGTGATGGTGGCCCGGGGCCAGTTGGCCTCGGGCCCTCCCCAGCTGATCGAGATCACCGCCGGCCGGTTGAGCTCGTCATGAATGGCGGCCGAGATCGCCTCCAAGAACCCCTGGTCGGTGTTGGGCGCGAAATAGGCCGCCAGTCTGGCGCCGGGAGCGGTGCTGCCGGCCACCTCGATGTCAAGGGTGACCTCCCCGTCGGGACCGTCCGGGCTGCCGGTGGGCCGATTGTCGCCGCCGGCGACCGGCACCGCCGTCACCACCGGCACCGGCAGAGAGAGGGCACCGAAGTAGCTGCTGAGATCGGCCGGCCGGAAGCCTCCGCCGAGCTCGATCAGGCCGATGCACTGGCCCGCGGCCGAGGCGCCCTGGGGGTACTGGTAGATCGCGGCCAGCGCCGGAGGCTCGAAGCTGAGGGGCGCGGCCTGGGCCAAAGAACCAGGCGGCTTGGGTAGCGGCAGGCGCCGGAGGTTGGGGCGAGCGACGGGCCTCTGGTCAAGACCCAAGACCGCCACCACCGGCTCGACCAAGGCTTCCGGAAGCGTCGCCTCTCCCCGCGCCACCCGGACTCTGCCCTGGGGCAGATGGTGCCACTCCAAGGCGACTCCGAACTCCTCGGCGAGCCGTGCCGCGGGGCCGAAGACCGACAGAAGACGCTGCCCCGGTCGGCTGTCACCCACTGTGAGGCCGGCCGAGGTGGCCCAGGTGGTCACCGCCGTCAGGTCGTCGGGATGAGCGCCGCGGAGCTCGACCAGTTGGGCCCGGCTGAAGTGGCTGCGTGAGGAGATCGAGAGCTGGCCCACCTCCACCGCGGAGGGGCAGACGGTGTCGCCTCTAGGCCGGAGGGCCAGGGTCAACTGGATGACGTCCTCGGCGCTGACAGGCGCTTCCCGCCCGGCCTCGCCGGTGGATCCCACCGAGGCAGCGGGGGCGGACTGGGGCGGTGGCCCGGTGGAGCTTGGAGGCAGGTCGGACATCGCTGAAATTATGGGCGTTGCCCAGTCCCAGCCCCATCTCCGGCAGAACCCGATCGCATACTGGACCTGGGATGAAGAGCTTCGATGAGCTCATCGATGAGGGGCTGACCCACCCGGTTGTCGGCTGGGACTTCTCATGGCTCCGGGGCCGCCTGGAGGAGGGCCGGCTACCGTGGGACTACTCAGAGATTGTGGCGGACCTGGCCCGGCGCTCCCCCGACCTGCTCGACCTCGGCACCGGGGGCGGCGAGTGGCTGGCCTCACTCGAGTACCGGCCGGCCCGAACCGTGGCCACCGAGGGCTGGCCTCCGAATTTGCCGGCGGCCCGTGACCGGCTCCAACCGCTGGGCGTGGCCGTGGTGCCGTATGAGGGGCCGGACGACAACCTCACCCAGTCGGAGCCGACCGCGGACCTTCCGTTTCCGGACGCGAGCTTCCACTTGATCTGCAACCGCCACGAGGCGTTCGTGGCCCGAGAGCTGGCGCGGGTGCTGGTGCCCGGCGGCTCCTTCGTCACCCAGCAGGTGGGTGGCTGGGAACAGCTCCCCGACCTGATGGGCGCCTCCAAACCGTCGTTACCGGGGCCCGGATGGCAACTGGCCACGGCGGTGGCCCAGCTGGAGGCCGTCGGATTTGCGATCCTCGCCCGGGACGAGGCCCACATCCGCACCGCCTTCAGTGACGTGGGTGCCTTGGTCTGGTATCTGCGGGCGGTCCCGTGGGCGGTGCCGGACTTCACCGTCGAGCGGTACCAGGCACGGCTGCGCGAGCTGCACCTCCTGACCGCGGCCGGGCCGATCGAGTTCGGCGAGGAGCGCTTCTGGCTGGTGGCACGGGCGCCGGGCACACCCGCCCCGGTCCATAGGAGCTGACCGGGGACCGCATCAGGGGACCGCCGGGCCCCTTCGCTCAAGGATCGCTGCCATCCACTCACCTGGGCTGGGGCCGGACGGCACCCAGCGCCACTCACGGTCCCGCGGAAGCAACGGCCCGCCGCCGGGCCGCCGCTGGTTCGGCCTGGGGGTAGCCGGCCGGGGCGCGACGCCCCCCAGCTGGCCCGGTGGCGATAGGATGGCGGCGAGAGCGCCTTGCCAACCGCGGTTTTGCCTCAGGTTCTGCCCCTTAGATGTCCAGCCAACGCCCCGTTCCAGGTCCAGCCCAAACCCGGTGGTGAGTGGTGGTTAGGAGTTTGGTCAGAGCGGCCGCGGTGGGCGTGGGACTGAGCGTGGCCCTGGTCGTGTGCGGGCCGTTGTCGGCATCCGCTCAGGACCTATCTCCAACCGTCACCGCCACGCTTCAGAGTGGGATGGTCAACTCCCTGGTCTGGGCCGGGGACACCCTCAACCTGACCGTGACCGGCGGCAGCGTTCCCGCCGATGCCACCGCCGTGGCACTCAATGTGACGGTCACCGACACCAACCTGGCGGCCAGCTTTCTGACCGTCTACCCGGCGGGCGGGCCGCTCCCCCTGGCCTCGAACCTCAACTGGACCCCTGGCCAGACCACGGCCAACCTGGTGGTCGTGCCCGTCGGCCTGAACGGCCAGGTGAGCATCTACGACGCGGCAGGGTCCACCGACGTGGTGGTGGACCTGGAGGGCTACTTCAGCCCACCGATTCCGGGCAGCACCGCCGGCGAGTACAGCCCGCTGACTCCGGCCCGGATCACGGACACGCGCCCGGGCAGCGGTGAGGCCAACGCGGGCAGGACCCTGGGGCCAGGGGGAACGCTCAACATCCAGGTGACCGGGGTCGGCGGGGTGCCGGTGTCAGGTGTGGCCGCGGCAGTCCTGGAGGTGACCGCAACCAACACCACCGCCAGCAGCTTTCTGACCGTCTACCCCGCCGGCAACGGCCCGCCCACGGCGTCCAACCTGAACTGGACGGCCGGGCAGACGGTCGCCAACTGCGTGATCGTGCCGGTCGGCAGCGGTGGCCAGATCACCGTGTACAACGGCAGCGGCCAGGCCGATGTCGCAGTCGATGTCAGCGGCTACTTCTCGGCCGCCGCCGCGGCGCCCTCCCAGCCCAGCCTCTTTGTCCCCATCGCCCCCACCCGGGTGCTGGACACGAGGGCTGGCAGCGGCCAGCCGGGGGCGGCTGAGACGCTGGGACCCGGTGGCTCGCTCAGCCAGCAGCTGGCTGGATCAAACGGTATCGGAAGCGGGGCCACCGCCGTGGTGGCCAACGTGACCGCCGTCAACACCACCGCCAACAGCTATCTCAGTCTCTATCCGGGGCCAGCACGGCCGCTCGCTTCGACGCTGAACTGGACGGCCGGCCAGACGGTCGCCAACCTGGGACTGCCCACTCTCAGCCAGAGCGGACAGCTGAGCGCCTACAACGCCTTCGGGCAGGCCGACTTGGTGATGGACGTTTCAGGATGGTTTTCGCCGGCTTCGGCCGGGATCGGGGACGCCTACTCGCCCCTGGCTCCGGCCCGGATCCTCGACACCAGGGCGACTCCCATCCTGGAGGCCCACCCTGGCAGCTACCTGGTGGTCAACCAGGGACAGGGGTATCCCGGCTCGGCCGCCCTGCAAGCCGACCTCGCCTTCCCGAACAACTCAGGCCTGATCCCCGGGTGTGACGCCCAGTGGGCGGCCGGCAATTTCTGCGGCGTCGATGGATTCCCGGGTCAGTGCGCCTACTGGGTGGAGTTGAACTGGGATGGGCTCGGCGAGGGTGGTACCCCCGCCAGCGGTCCGGGGGCAGTCGGGCTGGTCGGCAATGGCGACAATGTCGCCACCTCGGCGATTCAGAGAGGCTTCGCCACCGCCGGGACCATGGCCACCATCGCAGTTGGGGACCTGGTGTCCTGGCCTCCTGGCGAGGGCCAGTACGACCCCCTCTTCGGCCACGCGGCGATTGTGGTGGAGGTCGATCCCGGCAACGGCACCTACATCGTGTCCGAGATGAACTACACCGATGCCAACTGGGAGATCGACTACCGGGTGGTGGGCGTGGGCAATCCGGACGTGCCCACGATCGCGGTGCCGCTGCCCATCCCGGCGCCCTAGCCCGGCCGTCGCGAGGGCCGCGCTTCGGTCTGCCAGCGTACCGACACCGTCGAAGAGGTGGGGTACCGTGACCGTGGATACGAAGTTCGGAAATCGGGTGTGGATCGTGATCGGGCACTTGGCCTGGCGTCCCGGTCTTCTAGGAGACAAGAAATGGACATCTCAGGAGCGGCCCGTTCGACCGCGCGCGTAGGTCGACTTTCCCGTGGGGTCGTGGTCGTGCTGGGGTCGGCGGCGGCCGCGGCGTTGGTGCTCCTCAGTGGGGCGACCGCCTCTGCCGCGTCCGCCCAGCCCACGGTCAACCTGGGGAACGCCACCCCCTTTGCGGTTCTGGCGGGCACCACGGTGACCAACACCGGGGCTTCCGTGGTCACCGGCGATCTCGGGGTCGACCCCGGGTCGGCGGTGACGGGCTTCCCACCGGGCCAGCTGGTGGGTGGCACCCAGCAGACGGCGGATGCCATGGCCCTGAGTGCCCAATCCGCTCTGACCGCCGCCTACCTGGACGCGGCGGGACGAACCCCCTTCACGGTGGTGTCCGCAGATCTCGGCGGGCAGACGCTTGCTCCCGGCGTGTATAAGGACACGTCCGGATTGGCATTGACTGGCACCCTGACTCTGAACGCCCAGAACAATCCCAATGCGGTGTTCATCTTCCAGGCAACTTCCACCCTTATCACGGCCTCCAACAGTACGGTTATCCTCACCGGCGGGGCCCAGGCTTGCAACGTCTTCTGGCAGGTGGGCAGTTCCGTCACCCTGGGCACGGGAACCACCTTTGCCGGCAACGTCCTGGCCCTGACTGCGATATCGGTGGAGACCGGGGCGAGTGTCAGTGGCCGCGTGCTGGCCCAGAACGGCGGCGTCAGCCTCGACGACAACTCCATCACGGTGCCGTCCTGCAACACCACCAGCGCCACCCCGACTCCAACTGCCACACCGACTGCCACTCCGACTGCCACTCCGGCCGCGACTTCGACCCCAACCACCTCTCCGACCCCTGCCGTCCCGGTGCCCAACACCGGGACGGACGTTGGAGGTTCGTCGGGCGGGCTGGCCCTGGTAGTCGGGCTGGCTGCGGTGCTGGCGGGATTGGGCCTGGCCCTCACCCGCAGGATTCATCCCCGGCTGCGCTCCTAGCTCCGGCGGCAGCGCACCTGAGCGCTACGCGTGGCGCTCAGGCAGCGCCGCCTGAGCGCTTGGCAGAATGGGGGGCGTGCCTGCGCCCCCCCATCCGCCCCCCACCCTGTTCTCGGGCTGCCGGCCCGAGGTGCTCTGCGGCGGCGATGGGCGGATCCTGGCCGTCGGCCAGGATGCCAGGGAGCTGGCTTCGGCCAGGGACGAAGTGGTGGAGCTGGAGGGTAGGGCTCTGCCCGGACTGGGCGACGCCCACGTTCACCTGGACGAGCTGGTCCAGCTCCGATCGGGCCTGAACCTGCACCGGACGACCTCGCTCGTCGAGGTGCTGGAGCAGGTCCGCAAAGTCTCTGACGCGCTCCCGGCCGATCAGTGGGTGGTGGGCCGTGGCTGGAATCACAGCGCCTGGCCGAAGCCGAGCTGGCCCAGCCGCCATGACCTGGACCGAGCCGGCGGCGGACGGCCAGTCCTCCTTGCCAGCAAGGACGAGCATTCGGTCTGGGCCAGCAGCGCAGCCCTGGTGCGGGCGGGGATCAGCCGGGAGACACCGGATCCGCCCGGCGGGCTGATCGACCGCGAAGCCGACGGCGAGCCGAGTGGGATAGTCCGGGAAGCGTGGGACCTGTTCAATGGCCTCATCCCTCGACTGGCCAGAGCCGATTACCAAGAACTCCTGGCGGCTGTGCTCACCGAGCTGGCGAGCCTGGGGCTGTGCACCGTCCACACCATGGATCCGGGCCGGACGCTGTTCGCGCTGCAGCGCCTGCGCGACCGGGGCGGCCTCAACGTTCGGGTGGTGGCCAACCTGCCGGTGGCCTCCTTAGAGGCCGCGCAGCAACTAGGGCTTCGGAGCGGCTACGGCGGCTCCAACCTCCGAATTTGGGGGATCAAGGCCTTCATGGACGGCTCCCTGGGCAGTCGAACGGCGGAGATGCTGGGCGGCGGAGGGGTGGCTCGCATCCCCGACCCGGCCCTGGAGGAGTTGATCCAGAGCTGTGTCGCAGCGGAGCTGAACCTGTGCCTGCACGCGATCGGGGACAAGGCGGTGCATCGAGCTCTGGTCGCGCTCGAGCGGCATGCTCACGCCTGGCCGGGATGGCGCCCCCGCATCGAGCACGCCCAGTGCGTCGACCCCGCTGACATACCTCGATTCCGGCGCGCCGGCGCGGTCGCCTCCATGCAACCGGTCCACGCCGTATCCGACCGTGAGATGGCCGACTCGGTCTGGGGGCCGCTGGTCGACCACGCCTATGCTTGGGGCGCACTGGCCCGGGCCGGAGTGCCGCTGGCATTCGGCTCCGATGCCCCGGTGGAGTCCCCCGACCCGCTGCTGGGCATGGCGGCCGCCACCCGCTGGCGCGCGGAGGTGGGATGGTACCCGGAACTGGCCCTCTCTGAGGAAGTCGCGCTGGGCGCCTACAGCGCCGGGGTGGCCTACGCCGCCGGCATGGAGCTCGAGTGCGGACGCCTGGAGAGGGGCTTCAGCTGTGACCTCACCGTGGTGAAGGATGGCGAGGTCGTGGCCACGGTGCTGGCGGGACGCGTCACCTATCGCCGCGGCGATCCCCACCCGTAGGCTGGCGCGGCGCGCCACGCCGGGCCCCGAGTCGCCCGACAGGTGGTCGGCTGGGCTCATCGGTCCAGCGCCAAGCTCCGGATGATCTGCAGCACCGCCACGAAGTTTCTAAAGACCGCCAGCGGGTCCTGACCCGACACCGAGATCTCGGTGTCTGACTCGCGGCTCACACCCCGTACCGCGGTCGCCATGGCCACCAGGTCAGCGTCGCGCAGCCGCAGCCGCAGGCTGCAAGGGCTGGGGAATCGGGGCGCCTGAAGGCCCCCCAACCGCTCCACCGCCGCTCGGGCCCCGTCCCGGATCGCCCGACGCGCCGCCTCGGGGTGGAGGCTTCGAGCCGCGAACCGGGTCAGGGAGTGCTTGACGACCACCATCTCGGCCCCAGGACAGAAGGGCTGGGCCTGCGCCGCAGTGTGCTGGTCACCGGTCACCAGCGCCACCGGCACCCGATAGTGGGCCGCCACCAGGCAGTTGATGCCGCTCTCGCCGGCCAGGAGACCGTCCAGGCTGGCCCCCATCACAGCCACCGGGCTGTAGGTGTGGGAGAGGATCGCCGGCGGCCCGTCGATCGCTCCGTGGTAGCCAATGAAGAAGATGGCGTCGAAGGTCTGGTCCAGCCCCTCCATCATGTAGAGCGGCTTGTGGCGCCCGGATAGGTACTCCGCCCCGGCGTGGAGTTCGTCGGGGGCCAGATTCTGCATGGCTCCGTGGGAGTCGTTGACCAGAAAGGAGTCAGCGCCGGCCTCCTCGGCCCCATCGATGGCGGAGTTGACCTCTGCCAGGAGCAGGCGCCGCCCCAGGGCAAACTCTGGTCCCGGGGACACCTGCTGCCAGTCCGAGATCCCGGCCACCCCCTCCATGTCGCATGAGATGTAAATTCGCATCGCTGGCTCCTCTGCCCGCGTCGTCCCCGGGCACATCCCTTCCCCTGCCCGGCGGCGCTGGCGGCTAATGGTCGGTTGTGGTGATCTGGTCCAACTCCTGCCAGTCCGCCGCGGTCGCCTGCCAGCTGGCGGCGGCGACATTGGCCCGAACCTGGTCCGGGGTCATCGCGCCGGCGATCACCGAGCTCACCACGGGCCGGCCCAGAAGGCTCCCGATGGCCAGCCCCAACAGGCTGATGCCGCGCGCTCTGGCGAACTTCTCGAGCGCCTCGAGGATGTCGAATTGGGCCTGGTCCCGAAGTCGGTCGGCGTGGCGGGCGCCGGCCAGCCGGGTGCCGGCCGGGGCCGCCTCACCCCGGCGGTACTTCCCCGTAAGCAGTCCACTGGCGAGCGGGTAATAGGGCAGCAGGCCCATGCCCAGGTGCTCGATCGCGGGCAGCAGCTCGACCTCGATCCGGCGGTTGAGCAGGCTGTACTCGTCCTGAGCGGCGACGATCTCCAGCTGGTGCTGGCTGCGGCCGATCCAGTGCGCGTCGACGGCCTGCCAGGCGCCGAAGTTGGAGATCCCGATCCAGCGCACCTTGCCGGCCTGCACCAGCTCCGCCAAGGCGCCCAGCGTCTCCTCCATGGGCGTGTTGGGGTCGGGCTCGTGCATCTGATAGAGGTCGATGACGTCAACCTGGAGCCGGGAGAGGCTGCCATCCACAGCCGCGCGGACGTAGGCGGCAGAGCCCCGCCTGTCGGACGGCTCCAGCCCCGGTTTGCGCATCCCGAACTTGGTGGCCACGATGGCCTGTTCGCGCCTCCCCTTGAGCGCCGCCCCGAGGAAGCGCTCGCTGTCCCCGCCCCCGTAGATGTCGGCGGTGTCGAAGAGGTTGACGCCCAGGTCGAGGGCGGCGGCTACCACCTCCGAAGCCCCGCTCTGGTCCAGGCGCGAGCCGAAGTTGTTGGTGCCGATGCCGATCTCGGACACCTCGGGGCCACTGGCCCCGAGCCTGCGCCGCCGCAGCTGCTCACTCAAATTGAAGCTCCCATGGGTGGACCGTCGATCCTGGTTGGTGGCGCAGGGTACCTCGTTCGCCATCACCTATGATGCGGCAGCTGGTGGCACTGGCGAAGTGACGCTGCCACCATGGCGAGGTCGACCGCGGACCGGGCGACCCCTCCGCGCAGCGCTGCCAGCAGGGCTGGGGGCGCCCACTCAGCCGACGGCCACGCCCTTTGCCCTGGGCCCCCCCCCACCCCGGAGTGACGGTAGGGGCGCCGCTTGTTCGGCACCGCGGATCCCGGCCACCAGCTTGTCCAACTTGTCGGCCAGGGCGCTGATGTCGTCGTCACTCAGGAAGCGGGCGAAGTCCTCCTCGACCGCCACCTGAAGGGAGGCCAGCAGCTCCCACATCAGGTCGCGGCCGGTGTCGGTCAGCTCCACGAACGTCAGCCGCCGGTCCTCCGACGAGATCCTTCGCAGCGCCAGCTGGCGCCGCTCCAGCCGGTCGACGATCCGGCTCACACCGCTCCTGGTGAGGCAGGTCGCCTCGACCAGATCGAGCATGCCGGCTCGGCCGCCCGAGACCGCCCCCAGGCGCACCATCACCTCGGCCGCCGAGAGCGAGAGCCCGGTGGCCGCCAGCAGCCTGCGGTCCAGGGCGACCTCCAGGAGTCGGTGCGCCTGAAGCAGGCTGAGAGTAGCCGCCACGGGAGCCAGGCCCTCGTCCATGCCGCAATTTTGGCTGGTGGAGCGCAGCGGCGGGGTCACGGGCCGGGCCACCGGCACAGTTCCGCCAACTTTCGGCTCAGGCACCGGCGACGCGCCGTTGCCTCCGGTCCGCCCGGCGGCACCGCCGGCCCTGGGCCGGTCCGGGCCGAACCGACCGGGTGGCGCCGAACCGAGCGCGTCGGTGGCTCCCGCCCGGAGCCCAGGCCGGTACCTGCCCCGGTCGGCGGCCCGCGGTTCGGCCACGGCTAGCGCACCGCTACCGCGTAGACGATCAGGACGGTGATGAACACGTAGAGGAGGTAGAGGTTGACATCCCCCGACTGGAGCGGCTGCAGCCGTTTTGCCAGCCACTCCACCAAGTGGATGATCGGGTGGTAGAGATAACGTTCGAACAGCGGGGTCACCTGGAATCTGTAGTGCACCGGGCCCGACCTGCCGGCCGGGTCGTCAGAGGCCCGGGTCACCTCCACGTGAGGCCGGTACAGGCCATCGAAGGTCACCCGCACCGGGTTGGCGTGAGTGGTCGCGGTGTACTGCATCCGGGGCCGAAAGCGCATGACCCCGCCGGCCCAGACGGGCACCCGACGATCCCCGACCGAGCGCCGACGCATGCGCACGATGGCGAGCGGGACCAGCAGCATCGCCACCAGGCAGACGGCCAGGTAAGTCGGAGAGAAGGAGCTGAAATTGGGGTGGGCCGGGATCACGGTCAGACCCGGCACGGTCAGGCGGGCCAGGATGTCAGTGCCGGTGGTGGCGGCCACCACCTGGTCCAGCCCGGTCAGTACCAGGGGAGCTCCCAGGGCCAGGAACAAGCAGGCGATGGCGAGCAGGGCGGCACCTGCCATCGGCTGGCCTCCCTCCTCGGCGCGGGCCGCTCCCTCGCTTCGCGGCATCCCCAAGAAGGGCATTCCGAAGGCCCTGGCGAAGGCGTTCACGGCCAGACCCCCAGTCAGGGCCAGGGTGGCCGCCGCCACCACGATGAGCACTCCGACCAGGTGGCTGTGGATGCGGAAACCCTGGAAGAGCCCCTCAAACACCAGCCACTCGCTGACGAAGCCGTTCAGGGGCGGCAGGGCTGCGATCCCCAAGGTCCCCACCAGAGTGAGTGCGGCGGTCACCGGCATCCGCCGGGCCAGCCCGCCCAGCCGGTCCAGGTCGCGCAACCCGGTGACGTGCTCCACCACCCCGGTCTGGAGGAACAGCAGGGTCTTGTAGGTGGCGTGGTTGAGCACGTGGTAGAGGGCGGCGATCAGGAGCAGCGCCGCGACCGCCGGCTGGGCAGACTCGGAGAAGGTGAGCGATGCGCCCAGGGCCATCAACACTATGCCGATGTTCTCGATCGTGGAGTAGGCCAGGAACCGCTTCCAGTCGCGCTCCATCAGGGCGTACAGAACGCCCAGCAGGGCGGAGAGTGCGCCCAGCGCCATGGCCAGCAAGCCCCACCAGACCGGGCCCCGCGGCAGGAGTTCGAAGGCCACCATGGCAAAGCCGTAGACGCCGAGCTTGGTCACGATCCCGGAGAGGAAGCCGGAACCGTCCGCGGGCGCCACGGGATGGGCGGCCGGGAGCCAGATGTGGAGCGGCACCAGCCCTGCCTTGAAGCCGAATCCGAGCAGCGCCAGGAGGAACACCGCATCCCGCCATCCGACCGCGAGGCGGCCGGAGTGGGCCGCGATCACGGCCAGGTTGAGGCTGCCCGCCTGCACCGCCAGAATCCCGAGAGCGGCCACGATCATGGCGAAACCCGCCTCCCCGAGGGCCAGGAACAGGAAGGCGCCGGAGGCGACCTTGAGGTCCCTCTGGTGGCGCAGGATCAGCAGGTAGCTGGTGATGGTCATCGACTCCCAGGCCACCAAGAAGACCGTCACCGAGCCGGCGCAGAGCACCACCAGACTGGCCAAAAGAGCCCCGTGGTAGGCGAGCAGATAGGCCGAGGTCCCCCTCCCGGGACGGTGGTAGCGGGGCAAATAGGCACCGATCGCGGTGGCCACCAGGCCCAGCGCGATCACGAAGACGGCCCCCAGGGGCCGGAGAGCAAACGAGGCGTCGCCGGCCAGCCCCACCCCCAAGTTGAGATGCTCGGGAGCTCGAGTGATCACCACAATCAGCCCGGCCGCCAGGGCGCAGCCGCCGCCCAGACTGGAGAGCGCGGCGGAGGCGCTCAGTCCCGACCGGCGCGGCCAGGCGATCGCGATCGCCGCCGCCAGCAGCCAGGCGGTGGCCGTCGCCGCCAGCAGACCGAGCACCGCCTGGCTCACCCCGATCCTCCAGAAGAACCGGGATCAGGACCCAGCCTCTCAGCCAGCCGATCGACGGCCACCAGCAAGCCGTGGAGCAGGGCCAGTGGGCTCGGCGGGCAGCCGGGAATCACGACGTCGATGGGGAGCACGATCCCGCCGTGGCTGTACTGATCTGGCCCGAAGACCCCACCCAGGGGACATGCCCCCACCGCGACGACGATCTTGGGATCGGGCATGGCTTCGTAGGTGGTCAGGAGAGCGTGGTCCATGGCGAGAGTTCCGGGGCCCGTGACCAGCAGGCAGTCGGCGTGGCGCGGCGCCGGGGTGAAGAAGAGCCCCAGACGATGCAGGTCGTAGTGGGGCGACGCCAGCAGCTTGACCTCGGACTCACAGGCCCCACAGGAGCCGGTGTCGATGGTGCGAATCTGGAGGCTCCGCCCCAGCAGCCGCGAGCTGCGCCGACGGAGCTCGTCCCCCGCCCGCGCCAGCGCGCCATCGGCCTCGCTCGGCCGGCGCCCGGTCACGCCCGACGACAACTCCAACTTTTGCCTGACCTTGAAACTCACGCCCCGCCCGCCCAAGGGAAGCTCAGTCGCAGCCGGGCAGGGTCACGGGTCGCCCACTCGAACTGACCGCTGGGGGTTCCGACGCCGGCGCCAACCGTCAGACAGCGCTGGCAGGCGGTGCACCGGCCGCGGTCCAGGATCAGCGCCCCCGGCCCCAGCTCCAACGCGCGGCTGGGGCACACAGCGACCATCCGAGTCGCGATCGAGGCATTTAGGGCCTGGGAGTTGAAGGTGGGCGGGGTCGGCAGCTGGGCGGATGAGGGATCGGAGCGCTTCGGATACGCGGTGGTGACCAGACCTCGGCGCGCCCCCCGCACGAACCACAGCGCCATCAGCGTGCGAACCCGGCCACGGTCAACCCGAAGCTGGCCTCGATGATGGCGACATCGGTGAAAACATTTCGAGAACGCAGGGCGTCGTCGAAGGCGCGCCAGTTGCGCACCGACGCGGGCCGGATCCGAGCCGCGTCCACCCGGCCATCGGCAAGCCTGACCCAGGCCAGGGCCTCCCCCCGAACCGACTCGACCCAGCCCAGCGCGCTCCCATCCCGCATCGGCCGTGGTGCCACCACCACCGGGTCCCTGGTCAGCGTCGAGTCGACGATCTCTCCCGACTTCAGCCAGTGCCGAACCAGGCGCGCAGATTCCCTGACCTCCTCGACCGCCACCCGCAGCCGCGCCAGGACGTCGCCCTCCCGCCTCAGGGGCACGCTCAGGCCCGGGGCCGCGACCGTCCCGGGATGGTCCCGGCGCAGGTCCAGCCCAACTCCAGAGGCCCGCGCCACCGGCCCGACCAGGCCCAGCCGGGCGGCGGTCTCGGCTGGCACCACTCCCGCGGACTCGAGCCGGTCCACGAAGGAGTTGGTGCCCAGGAGGGCCTCGACCAGCTCCGCAAAGCGACTGCACAAGGGCCCGAGCTCGGTCTCGAGCAGGGTTGGGTCACAGCCGGCCCGAACGCCTCCGATGGTGACCACGTTGAAGAGGTAACGGTGCCCAAAGGCAGCCGCGTTGAGCCGCAGCCACTCTTCCAGCAGCATCTCCACCTGTGCCTGCCCCACGCCCAGACCAGTCGACTGACACAGGGCGGCGGTCGCCGCCACGTGGTTGTACATGCGCTCCAGCTCGAGGGCCACGGATCGGGTGCGCTCGCAGGCCGCTTCCACCTGAGTATCGGAGGCCGTCTCCACCGCCCGGGCGAAGGCCAGCGCGTTGCCCACCGCCCCCAGCCCCTCGCAGCGCTCCACCAGAAACAAAGCGTGCTCGGGCTCCATCCCCGCCAGCTGCTGCTCGATACCCCGGTGCTTGTGGAACCAGGCCAGATAGACGTCCAAGAGCTCCTCACCGGTGGTGACGAGCCCCATGTAGAGGGACTCCTGGCCGACCCCGCGCACGGGTCCGACCGGGAACTCAAAGGCCTCCCCCTGGACCACATGGGGGGCCCTCACCTCGGTGGCCAGGGCACGGCCCCCGACTTCGTCCGCCATCCGCAGTGGTGCCCCGGCCTCACGGCCAGGCGGCAACAGCACCCGGTTCAGCGGCTGGCCGCCACCGGGGAGCAGCCCCCAGAGCTCGAAGATCTCGCACTCCTCCAAATAGAGGGCTGGGAGGGCGGCCGCCAGCGTGGGCTGGACCCCAGGCGTGACCTCACTGCGCAGGATGAGATAGCTGTCCTCGCGGTCGAAGGCCACCACCAACAGGCGTTCCTGGCTAGTCGCTCCGGTCGGCCCGGGGCCCGTTTCAACCACGAACATGTCGGCGACGCGGCCGCCCGCGGCGGCCAACACGGCGGCGCTGGCGGACAGCTCAGAGGGGTCAACCAACCAGCCCACGACCCCTGTCTGGGAGCTGGATTGGGCGCGGCCGGGCAGCCGCGAGAGCGCCGAGGCCAGAGTGCCGCCGTCACTGAGCTCAGTCATCGGATCAGAGCCACGGAGTGGAGCAGCAGTGAATTGAGCCAGCCTGGGATCCAGAGTCCCAGGAGCAGCAGCCCGCACAGCCCCAGCAGCAGCGGCGCGGCCGCGCTCCAGCGCTCCAGGCGGCCCTGGTAGGGGGAGACCACCTCGGCCCTGGGCTGGCCCACAGCCATCCTGCTGGTGGTGTACATGAAGCCCACGAACACCATCACCAGCAGCAGCAGGAAGAGTCCAACCAGGGCGGGATAGGCGGCCGCCAGGCCGGCGCGCAGGATCACGAACTCGCTGAGGAAGAGGCCGAACGGTGGCGAACCCACGATCGCGAGGGATCCGATCAGGAGGGCTCCGCCGGTCAGCGGCAGGCTGGTCAGTGCCCCCCCGATCCGGTCCGTGCGCCGGGTGCCATAGGCAAGCACCAGGGTGCCGCCGGTGAGGAAGAGGACCGCCTTCCCGATGCTGTGGTTGAGGGTGTGCAGGAGCGCCCCGTAGAGGCCCAGGATGCCGCCAAACCCGAGCCCCACCGCGATGATGCCCATTTGCTCCACGGAGGAGTAGGCGAATAGGCGTTTGAAGTCACGCCGGTGGATCATGAAGAAGGCTCCCACCGCGATCGACAGGAAGCCGAAGATCAGCAGCACGTGGCTGGCGTAGGCGGGACCGAGCCGGCCGTTGGCGATCGCGACGAAGCGGATGATGGCGTACATCCCCACGTTGAGGAGGGCTCCCGAAAGCATCGCGCTGGCGGGGCTGGGCGCCTCGGAGTGGGCGTCCGGCAGCCAGGTATGCATGGGCGCCAAGCCCACCTTGGTGCCGTAACCGACCACCGCCAGGAGAAAGCCCAGCCGCACTCCAACCGGGCTCAGCCTGCGGGCGTGGGCCACCAGGTAGGCCCACGTGAGGTGCTGGTCTGGGCTGCCCACCAGACCGGTGGCGGCATAGAAGATGAAGAGGGTGCCGGCCAGGGCGATCGTGATCCCCAGGCTGCTGATGATCACGTACTTCCAACCCGCTTCCAGGCCGGCGGTCCGCCCCTCGATCGGGACCATCACCACGCTGGCCAGGGTGGCAGCCTCCACCAGGATGAAGAGCAAGCCCAGGTTGGCGGTCTCGACGGCGCCCATCATCGCGGTCGCGAAGAGGCCGAAGACCACGAAATAGACCCGGATGCGACGCCCCGAGAGCTCCCCCCGCCGCTGCTCGGTCGCAATGTAGGAGAAGGAGCCCAGGCTGGCGAGGAAGACCACAATCGCCACCGTGATGGCGAAGAAGGCACCCAGGCCATCGACGTAGACGAAGCTGCCAGCGCTGGCGAGCGGACGGGCCGGGATGACCACCACGGCGGTGGCCACCGCCAGGAGCAGGCTCAGCAGGGCCCCCATGATGGTGGCGATTCCGGCGAGCCTGGCCCTGGCGGTCACCAGCCCGGCCAGGCTGCCCAGAAGTGGCCCGGCCGCGGCCAGGATGGGCAGCGCGATCACGAGGGCTCCCTCCGGGGGGGTGCCAGAGAGGCGGCGGAGATCCGCTCGGCGATCCCGGTGGTCATCGCCAGCATGATCAGAAACCCGGCGATGACGTCGAAGAAGATGCCCGCCTCGACGATGAAGGGGAAGCTGGCGGTGAGGGTGATGGCGCCCAGGAAGACCCCGTTCTCCATGATCAGCCAGCCGATCAACTGCGCCACCATGTGGCGCCGGACCACCATCATCAGCGCGCCCAAGAGCAGCACCGCGGTGGATAGGGGAATGATCGAACGGGAGATCAGGCCGTGGGCTAGGTTCTGGGGCCCGATCACCAGATACGCGAAGGCGCACAGCCCCGCCCCCAGGATCAGCGAGGTGGAGAGACCGAGGGCGATCCCGGCGTCGCGCTGGAGCTGCAGCCGGCTCACCAGCAAGCGGCGAGCCGCCAGCGGGATGGCGATGCCCTTGAGGCACAGGGTGAGCCCGGCCAGCACCCAGAGCGCGTTGTCGCCGGTGACCACGGCCGCGGTGGCCGCGGCCGCCGCCAGCAGCACCGACTGCAGTCCGTAGTACGTGAGGTAGCGGTCGAATAGCTTGGAGCCCAGGCAGGCGAACGCGGTCAGCAGGATCAGGACCGCGTCCAGGCTGAGGAAGACCCCCGCCGGCGAGGTCAGGGAGAGGTGCTGCATCTCTACTTGGCCACCACATAGGACGTGACGATCCCGATCAGGGCCAGCAGGAAGGCTCCACCGAGGTACTCCGCGATCCGGAAGAAACGGAGCTTGGCGAAGGAGGAGTCGATGATCACGATCGCCAGCCCGCAGACGGCGAGCTTGCCCAGCACCGCGAGGATCCCGACCAGGCCCCCAACCAGGCTGGTGCCATCGCCCAAGCCCCAGGGGAGGACGAAGACGTTCATGAAGATGGCGGAGAGCAGGAAGAGCTTTATCCAGCCGCCCCACTTGACCAGGGCGTACTCGCGCCCGGAGTACTCCAGGACCCGGGACTCCTCGATCATCGAGATCTCGATGGTGCCGCTCGGGTTGTCGATGGGGATGTGACCGGTCTCGGCCAGCAGCAGCATGAAGAAGGCGACCGCGCCCAGCAGATGGGTGGGCAGCACCATGGCCAGTGGCGAGGCCGCGATGGCGTGGTTCATGAGGTATGGGTTGTCCGACGCCGACAGCACGCCCACCGTGAAGAAGACCAGGATCAGAGCGGGCTCAGCCAGGCTTCCGATCCAGGTGGTGCGGCTGGCCCCAAGGCCTCCCAGCGGGCTGGCGGTGTCGAGGGCGGCGAGGGACATCACGAAGCTGGCCAGGCCCAGCACCAGGGCGCCGCCCAGGAGGTCGCCCAGGAAAGCCAGCGGCAACGGCTGGTCGGTGATCACCGGCACGATAGTGGAGACCGCCAGGTAGCAGGCCATGGCCACGTAGGGCGCGGCCCGGAAGATCCAACTGGTCTGGTCCGAGACGGCACTCGCCTTGCCCAGCCACTTCCAGAGGTCGAAGTAGGGCTGAAGGATGGCGGGCCCGTGCTTGGACTGCACGAGAGCGGAGGCCCTGGTCAGAACTCCCGCATACAGGGGAGCCAGGGCGACGACGGCGAGCGACTGCAGAAACTGCAGCAGGTAGGGCAACGCGGCTCTCCTCACGAGGGCAGACCGATGGCTTCTCGGTAGAAGCCATTAGTCGGCGAGCCGACTTACGCGGGCTTCATCGCGCTGCGAAGAGGATTCTCACAGATCCAGCGGTGCTGGTGTCAAGTCCCCAGATCGCGGACCCTCATCTGCCCGGTGCGGCTCTCCGGCCTTGGCCCGGGGCAAGCACCAACCCGGCCCGCCATCGGGCCGGGCCGGCGGGGGCCGGACGGGTCAGCGCTCCTGCATGGTGGGCCGAACCAGGATCTCGTTCAGCGCCACGTGCCGGGGCCGGGTCACGGCGTATACCACGGCGTCGGCGATGTCGCTCGACCGCAGCGGCTCCAAGGTGCCGAAGGTGCCCCTGATCGTCTGCTGAACCTCCGGTCGATTGTGGCCGACCAGCTCGGTGGCGACCACCCCGGGCTCGACGATCGTCACCCGGACGTGGCGGGCGGTCACCTCCTGCCGCAGGGACTCGCTGAAGGCGCCCACGCCAAACTTGGTGGCATTGTAGACGGCGCTCCCCTGGCGGGCGAGCCGGCCGGCCACCGAGCTCACATTCACCACGTCGGCCACCTGGCGGGGAGCGCCGCTGGCCGCCTGCATGAGGTGGGGCAGGCCGGCGTGAGTGCAGTAGAGCAGGCCCAGCAAATTCAGCTGCACCATCCGCCGCCACTCGTCGGTGGGGGCGTCCAGGACCGGGCCCAGCAGCATCACGCCGGCGTTGTTGACCAGGGTGTCCAGACGGCCGAACTCCGCCACCGTGCGGGCCACCATCTGGCCGACCTCATCCTCCTCGGTGACATCGACCTTGAGCACCAGCGCCCGGCTGGGCCCCCCGAGCTTCGCCGCGAGCGACTCCAGCCGGTCAGCGCGGCGCGCCGCGATGGCCACCTGCGCTCCTTCCGCGGCCAGGGCGAGCGCGGTGGCCTCTCCAATTCCGCTCGAGGCGCCCGTCACCAATGCCACCGTTCCTGCAAGCGCACCCACCATCGAACCTCCTGGCGGCCGGCGACGGCCGCTGCGTGACCGGGGATGGGAACCGGGCTGCGCCAGGCGACCCTGTAGAACCACCCGAAATACCTTCGGCGGCCCGGCAACCGCGCCGGGCGACCGGACCGTGAGCTCAAAGCGAGCCCGAATCCAGACTACGCCCAGTGGGGCCGGGCCGGCTCCCCTGCGCCAAACGGGCAGGGCGACATCTGGATCGAAGAGCCCGGCGCAGCACCGCCACCTTCGGCCTGCCGATGGGCGAGGCTGGTCGCCTGGGCGCCCGGTTGGGCGTCGGGCCGGCTCCTGGCAGCGCCCGGATCGGTCGCGATCCGGGGCCGAATTCAATCGTCATGCAGGGGCAAGACCAGCTTGGCCACCACCACGTTGCGGTGCCGCCTCAGGGCGGCCGAGAGGACCAGGTCCAGGTGGTTGTGGAGCGCGGCATGCCACCAGCGCCGGGGCAACAGCACCGGGATCAGGACTACCACCCGCCGGGTCGGCGACGGCTTGAGGGATCCGATGTAGCGTAGCAGTGGGCGCGCCACGGAGTGGTACTGGGAGCGCAGCACGACCAGTGGAACTCCGGGGTCCCAACGCTGCCACTCCTGCTCCAGGGACGCCTGGCGCTGGTCGTGGTCGGCGAATACCACCGTCACCGCGGTCACCTGATCGCTCATGGAGAGCGCTTGCGAGATGGCCTCGCGGGTGAGCTTGGAGATGTCCGTGAAGGGGACCACCACGATGCTGGTGGCGCGCCGGGGCTTGGCCGGCGTCTGGCCCCGCCGCAACTCTCGGGCGACCCCTGTGTAGTAATGGTTGATCCGCACGAACAGCAGGATCAGCAGCGGCAGCACCACCACCACCACCCACGCCCCCTCCCGGAACTTGGTGAGCACGAAGATCAAGGTGGAGGCCCCGCTGGCGACCGCGCCCAGGCCGTTGACGGCCGAGCGCCAGTGCCATCCTGGTGAGCGCGCCTGCCACCAGTGCCGAACCATGCCCGCCTGGGCCAGGGTGAAGCCCGTGAAGACCCCGATCGCAAAGAGGGGAATCAGGGAGTCGGTGTTGCCGCCGGTCGCGATCAACAGGACCGCCGCCAGCACCGCCAGCACCCAGATGCCGTTGTTGAAGACCAGCCGGTCTCCCCGGATGGCGAAGGCGTGGGGCAGCCGGTCGTCGCCTGCCAGCAGGCTGGCCAGCACCGGCAGGCCGCCAAAGGAGGTGTTGGCCGCCAGCGCCAGCACCAGGGTCACCAGGATCGAGATGGCGTCGAACACCCAGCCGCGGCCGATGCTGTAGGCGACGATCTGGTTGAGGACGGCGTCTCCGGCCCGAGGCTGCACATGGAAACGCTGCACCAGGGCGGCCAGTCCCAGCAGCATCGCCGCCAGCAGAATCCCCAGGAGGAGTTCGGTCTGGCGAGCGGTGTTCACCCGGGGCTTGCGGAAAAGGGGAACGCCGTTGGCGATGGCCTCGACGCCGGTCAGAGCGCTGCAGCCGGCGGAGAACGCCTGCAGCACCAGCAGGATCCCCACCGCCTGGAGGTCGCGGACGGCAACCTGGGAGGCTCCCGATGGATGCAGATGGGGAGCGAAGGGGTGGATCAGCCCGATCCCGATCACAGCGAGAATGGCCAGGATGAAACCGAGGGTGGGAATCAGGAAGGCTCTAGCGCCCTCGGCCAGGCCACGTAGGTTGACGAAGGCGACCAGCCCCAGGATCACTATGCAGATGACCAGGGTGTAGGGATAGAGCCCGGTGAAGGCGGAGGTGAGCGAGCCCACCCCGGCCGCGATCGACACCGCCACGGTCAGGGTGTAATCGACGATCAGCGCCGCTCCTGCCAGCAGTGAGAGCGGGCGGCCCAGATTGGCCCGGGCGACCGCGTAGGCGCCACCCCCTCCGGGGTAGGCCACGATCACCTGGGTGTAGGAGACGACCAGAAGCACCAGCAGGGCGACGATGGCCAGGCTGATCCAGGGCGCCACTCGCAGGGCGGCCAAGCCACCCGCTCCGAGGGCCAGCAGCAGCGCCTGCGGGCCGTAGGCCACCGAGGTGAGGGCATCGAGGGAGAGGGCGGAGAGGCCCTCCACGGGGCTGATCTCCTCCTGTCTGGCCTGGCTCGACCGCAGTGGACGCCCCAGCAATGTGCGCCCAAGACCCATGGCAGCCCCTTCGATCAGACGTTGACTGGACGCACCCACCTCACAACTGAGGTGACCAAGCCGACAAGCGGTTGGTCAGGAGGTTAGCGCCTCGGGAAAGCGGCCTTGGTCCAGGAACTCGCCCCGGACCGGAGCGCGTCCGCCGCGATCTGAGCCTGGGCTAGCCGAGTGGTGGGGGAAGAGGCGTGGACAGGCCGGCGGCCGCACCGTAGATCCACTCGGGATGGCCCTGCCACGCCGGGTCCTGGCGGCGCCGGCTGGGCTCGGTCTCCCGCATCAGAACAATCACGATGGCTCCCGACAGCCCCATCAGGAACGCCATGGCCCAGAACGCCGCGACCAGGCCGAAGGCAAGCGCCAGTCCACCCAGCACCAGCGGACCCACGGCATAACCCCCGTCCCGCCAGAAGCGGTAGACACCCAGGGCGCCTCCCCGCCATGCGGGATGGGCCACGTCGCCGACGGCCGAGATGAGGTTGGGATACACCAGGGCCATGCCCACGCCCATCAGGGCACTCGCGCCCAGCCACGGACCGAGGCCGGACGTGATTGGTATCAGGGCCACCGCCGCACCGACGGTGAGAATTCCGCTGGCGATCGGCAGCCGTCGGCCCACGCGATCGGCCAGCGCGCCGGTGGCGACCTGCCCCAGGCCCCACACCCACGCATAGACCCCAACCACGAGACCGACCTGTAAGAGGGAGAGCCCGCGCTGCAGTAGGTAGAGCGGGAAGAACCCGATCACCAAGCTGTCCGCGAACTTGTTGAGGAATCCCCCCTGGCAGACGGCAAGCATGCTGCGGTCGTGCCAGCTCATGTAGACGGCCAGGCGGCCCAGCCCGGGGCTCGCATCAGCCCCTGGCATGGGGCCAGCGGCGGCCGGCGAGGTGGTCGCCGCAGCAGCCGCCCTGAGCTCACTCTCCGCCCGGGCGAAGGGCAGCGTCTCCCGGGTTGGCCAGATCGTGATCGCCGCCCCCAAGCCCACAATTCCCAGCGCCAACAAGTACGGTGCCGGGCGCAGGCCGTAGCTGACGACCAACAACCCGGCGGCGAAGCCCCCCAGACCGACCCCGACGTACCCCGCGGCCTCGTTGATCCCAACCGCCAGGCCCCGATTCACGGGTCCCACCAGATCGATCATGGCGGTCACCGACATGGTCCATGTGAGTGCCTGGTTCACCCCCAGAAACATGTTGGCGACCAGCACCCAGATCCAGTTCTGGGCAAAGATGATCAGGACGGCGTACGGCACCGCGAAGCCCCATCCCGCCAGCAGCAGCAGCTTGCGGCCGCGGCGGTCCGACAGCCGGCCAGATACCAGGTTCATTATCGCCTTGACCACGCCGAAGGCGGAGACGAAGGAGACCGTGTAAAGCACCGAGGTCACCCCGAAGGCATGCTGGGCCAGGGGCGGCAGAGCGACGCGCTCGACCCCGATGGTGGCTCCCACCATCATGGTAAGGAGGGCCAGCAGACTGAACTGGAACCAGTTCTGACGGAGCCCGTGGATGCGAAGGACGGACTGGCCAGGCTTCAACGTGCGCCCCACTCGCGGCCACCGGGCGACCAGAACGGCAATCGAACCTGAAGGGTCGCCTGCGGCTCAGCCGGCCCCAACCGCCACCTCACGGCCCGCGATCGACCACTCCGGGAAGCCTTCCTTCAGCCGCCTGGCGGCGATGCCAGCACGCCGCATCAGAACCACCGCTTCCCCAGAGAAGACGCAGTAGGGGCCCCGGCAGTAGGCGACTACCTCCCGGTCGTTGGGGAGCTCGCCGAGGCGGTCCTCCAGCTCATCAACCGGGAGCGAGATCGCCCCCGCGATGTGACCCGCCAGGTACTCCAACGACGGGCGGACATCGATCAGCACTACGTCGCCCACCTCAATCCGACGCTCCAGCTCCTGCTGGTCGACTGGCTCCAGTGGGTCCGGTTGCCCGAAGTCCTCCGCCACCACCAGCGAGACCTCGGGGATCCGATCAGCGGCCAGCTGCCGCAGCGAAAGCCATAACTCGGCGACCTCGGTCCCGGCCACTCGATAGCGGACCTGGGTGCCAGCCCGGCGCCGCTCGACTAGGTGGGTCCGGTGCAGCACCTGGAGATGCTGAGACGCGTTCTGCAGGGTCAGGCGTGCCTCCTGAGCCAGCTCCTCGACGCCGCGTTCACCCTGGCAGAGCAGGTCCAACAACTCCAGACGGTGTCCATTGGCCATCGCTTGGCCGGCGCGCGCAAGCTGTTCGTAGAGTCGGTCCTTGAATAATCCATTCATAAGTGGATTATGCTAGTACCACTGTCGGCCCGCGTGGCCGCCGCCTGAAGGTGGACCGGGCCCACCATGGCTATAGCTCCCCTTCTAAGACGAGCAAACCTTTCCGCCCTGCCAAGCGTTGAAGCGGCTATGACGACAACTTCGGGGTGCCGCCAGAACCTGACGCCGCAGTTACGACCTGGGGCCGAGAGGTCACCGGAAGTCGGTGACGGTCATGCTGAGCGGCGAAGTGCAACGCGCGAACCAGTCCCGCCGGGAGTCGTCCATGACTAGCGCCACCTGGGACCAGCGCTTTGCCGAACGGCCCTGGAGCAGCCAACCCGACCCCCTCCTGACCGCCCTGGCGGACGGGCTGCCACCGGGGCGGGCCCTAGACCTCGGCTGCGGCCCCGGGCGCAACGCCATCTGGTTGGCGCAGCGGGGATGGCGGGTGAGCGGAGTCGACAGTTCCCGAGTCGGCCTGGACCAGGCGCGGGATCGGGCCGCCGCCGCCGGCGTTCGCCTGGAGCTTGTGCTCGCCGATCTTCACACCTATCCCGTGCCGGACGCGGCCTTCAACCTAGTCGTGGTCGCCAATCTGCATCCCGGACCAGGGGGTCTGACCGAGATCCTGGCAAGGGCTGTGGTCGGCCTGATCCCAGGGGGCCGCCTGTTCGTGGTCGGCCACCACCTGGACAACCTCGGCCTCGACGGCCCGGACGACCCGGCGTTGCTGTACACGGTGGCGGGGTTGGCGGCCGAACTCCCCGACAGCCTCGCCGTCGACCGCTTGGAGCGGGTCGAGCGGGACCCTGGGCACCGAAATGGAGCCCCGGACGCAGCCGTGTTGCTATGGGGCCACCGCCCAGCGGCCGGGGGCGGGGCGGCTCCGGCACCAGCGAGGCCCCACGATGAGCCCTGAAGTCCGCCCCGGGAAGCGCGACCGTCCCGGCTGCGACGGACGCCCCCTCCGCCCCTGGTTCCGGGCCTTAATCGCTTGGTCCCATGATCAACCCACGACTACTCGCCACCCCCGACATGACACCCACTGACCCCAACTCGGATCGCCCTGATCGGGGGGCGCGGCGATGGCGCGGCCGCCGGGGTCGACTGGCGGTGGCCGCCATGCTGGCTCTGGCGATAGCAGCCGGCAGCGAGTGGGCCATCGCCAGGCCCGGTACTCAGCCGGCAGCCGCCAGCTCCGAATACACCAACCTGGCGACCGAGGCGGTGGGCGGCACCTGGTCCTGGCCCACGGGCGAGGCGAACTCTGACCCATTGGCCCTAAGGGAGAGCGCCTACACGTTGGAGCTGGTCCGGACCACCGGGATGCTCACCGTCCAGGCCCGGACCGGCACCTTCTCCTTCCCCCTGACGGCTCTGGTGGGGCGGGCGGCGCTGCCCCAGGGGGCCTACTTTGTGGCCACCACGGACGGGTCGGAACTGAGCCTGTACGCATTCGCCCGCCAGGGGTTGCTGCTGGAGAAGGCGCGCGTGCTGGCCCACCCGGACTTCTTCACCATCGACTTCAGCGCACGGCTGGGCAGGGACCCGTTCGTGGGGGCCACCTTCTTCAGCAATGGCGAGGTGGGGCTGCCGCAGGCATTCCTCCACAACGCCTTCAGCCCAGATCCCGTGAGCCCCTCTCTGTCGCCCACGCCGACCACCTTCCTGGGAGTCCACGCCCCACTCCCAACCGCCCCCTTCGCTCCGCCCCCGTTCGACCTCCAATTTCACACCGGCAGCGGGTGGGCCGGCTTCGGGCTGGTCCAGGTGCCCAACGCCACCGCGCTCTCCCTGACCGCGCGGGGCGGCATCAGCGTCAACTACCCCCTCGGCCTGCTGGCACGGATCAAGGACCAGGGAGCGGGCGGTCGGGTGTCCCCTCCCGCCGGGGTACCAGGTCAGCCTGGAAGCGGCGCGTGGTTGGGCTTCCCCGCCTTCGTGGTCAACCTTGCCGACACGACCTCGCAGGGGCTGACCGCATATCACGACGCTCTAGCTCAACTGGGGGAGGCGCCGGTGGCGGCGCCTCCGGGGCGGCGGCCCGCCTGGTGGTCGCAGCCGATGGTGGACACCTGGGGCCAGCAGCTGGTGACGGGGGCGAGCCGGGACTCGCCCAAGTTCACCGCAGCCTGGGTGCGCAGCTTCGTCGCCGGCTGGCGGCAGCAATTCGGAGTCGACCATTTCACCCTCGTGATCGACGCCCAGTGGCAGGCCAAGCTGGGACACACCACCCCCAGCTCCAGATTCGGCGGGGTCGCCGGGATGCGGCGGCTGATCCAGGAGCTTCACGCCGAAGGGGTGAAGGTGATGCTCTGGTGGCCGCTCTGGAAGAACCAGACCGTGCCCGGCCAGCACCTCGGGGTCGATCCCACCGCCCCGGGGTTCCAGGCCCAGATCTCCCGCCAGATGGCAGCCCTGCTGGGCACCGGGCCCAATGCCCTGGGGGCCGACGGGCTCAAGCTCGACTGGGGATTCCTGGTACCCCCGCCCAGCCAGGAGCACCTGTCGCGACCGCAGCTGGGGATCGGGGCGGCGCTGCTGTTGCGCTACATGACCGAGCTCTCGCGGGCCGCCTGGAAGGCGAACCCCGGAGCCGTGGTCGACGGCAGCGCGGTCGCTCCCCAGTTCGGAGGCACCCAGGACACGCTGCGGCTCTACGACGCCCACAGCGCCTCCACCTGGAGCTACCGGGCCGCCCTGGTCAGCGCGGTGGACCCCCTCAGCCAGATCGATGGCGACGGCTGGGCGCTGACCGGCCCACAGGCGGTCACCCACATCGTGGAGAGTGTGGTTTTCGGCGTCCCCGCGATCTACTACTCGACCAGGTGGTCGGGCGGTCAGCCCATCCGCCGAAGCCTGGCCAGGGCCCTCGGCGCCCTGCTGGCGGTCGGCCAGGAGCGTGGCCAGGGCCAGGCGACTCTGCTCCAGAGTGGTGGTTGGACCTACCAGGTGGGCAGCCAGGTCACCGCGCGGACCCTGGCCAACTCGCACGGCCTGGTGGTCTACCACTACGCGCACGGCCGCTGCCGCAGCGCCACCGTGATCAGCGCGGTGAGCACCCAGGTGAGTGTGCCCAACTGTGACGGTCTGGCCCTGAGGTCAATTCTGGAGTCCTCCACCAAGAGTCCGCGGCTGGACCGCGATGGAGGCAGCACCAGTTTCACGGTCGCGGCCGGCGTCCGCTACCAGCTGACGTTCGGCGCCACCCGACATCGGCGTCGGATCCCCGTGGTCAAGCAACCGGTTCCGACCAGCCCCTCCGCCGGACTTGTCTACAGCGCTGGAAGCCAGCAGCCCGCGGCCCCGATCCAGGCGCACCCTACCCCCTGAGCGCTCCTCTACCGGTTCGGACGGCGGTGGCCCTGGGGTGACAGGGCCGCAGGTCAGGAGATGTAGCCCATCTCAACTGAGCCCAAGCCGTCCGGCCAAAGCTCGGCTCAAGGGCGTGGGCCTGGGGGACATAGGGCGCTCGGGCCCGGGGCGTCAGCTCCAGGACAACGCTCGCCGCCGCGACCAGTACTGAGGCGCTGGCTCCCGGAGCCGGTCCATCTCATCCAGATCAGCTCTGGAGAGGTGGAGCGTCGCGGCCTCGGCGTTGCTCTCCACCTGGACTTCCGTGACGGCTCCTAAGAGCGCCACGTCCGCCCAAGGCTGGGACAAAACCGCCGCCAGGCAGATCGCATCGACCCCAACTTCCCGGTCCCGGGCCAGCTGGCGCAGGCGAGCCAACCCAGGGGCATCCGGCGCCAGCAGCCGGCCATTGGCCAACGCCTCCTTGACCAGAACCCCCCAACCGGCGGCGTGAGCGCGCCCCAGGGCCGCGCCCGCCGAAGGCTCGAGGAGGTTCCAGGTGGCCTGGACGGTCGAGAAGGGGTTGACGCCATCCACGCTGACCGCCAGGACCCGGTCGACCACCTCCGCCTGGCCAGGCCCGCTGACGGTCAGCCCGACCGCGATGCCATCTGACCTCATCCGCACCAGCTCGCCCAGGACTTGGGAGTTCTCGAGCACCCCGCTCTCGATTGTGGCCGAGTGCACCTGGTAGAGCTGGAGGTGGGGCCCCAGCAGCGCCCGACTCTCCTTGTACTGGCGCTGCAGAGTGGCCAGGGAATGATCCTTCAGCTCATGGACGGGCACGTCCATGCGCCAGTCCCCGACATACGAGTAACCCCACTTGGAGCCGCACACGACCGCCTCCGGAAGCGGCTCCCGGCGCCGCAGCCACGAGGCCAGGAAGTCCTCGGCCAGGCCGTACGATCTGGCCACGTCGAAGTAGCGCACCCCCAGCTGGTAGGCGCGGTCCAGCAGTTGATGAGCCCGCTCGCGCAGCGCCTCGGGCCCACGGTCCAAGGGCAGGTCTCTCTCCCGGCCGAGGTTGATGTAGGCTGGCCGCCCGATGGCGGCCAGGCCCATCCCGAGCGGGGTGACCGCCAGGCCGGTTCGACCCAGGAAGAGCCTCTGCATGAACTAACCCGATTCTAGGTTCTGACCGGCTGGGCCGGCCCACGGTGGGCTGGCCGCAGGGGGCCGGAGCTGGGTGGCTTGGTCCACTGTCACAATTGTCTGGTGAGCTCCAATCTCGCGCCCAGCACCACCGTCCTGGTTGTATTCGGGGCGTCCGGTGACCTCGCCCGCCGCAAGGTGCTGCCCGCCCTCCAGGCGGCCAGCGAACGCGGCGAGGTGCGGGAGCAGGTGCGGGTGGTAGGGGTCGGGCGCTCGGCCTGGGACACCGCCACCTTCCAAGCCGAGCTGGAGGCCGATCCCAAGACGGCAAAGCTCGCCGCGGACTCGGAATGGGTGCGTCTGGACTACTCCGACCCCGCCGCCTACAGTCAGCTGGCCACCTGCCAGGCAACAGCCAGCCAGGTCGTCTACTACCTGGCCACACCGCCGACCGTGTTCCTGCCGATCCTGGCGGGGTTGGCGGCCGCCAACCTCAACCAGCGGGGCGACCCCAGCCGGCGGGTGGTGGTGGAGAAGCCGTTTGGCCACGATCTGGAGAGTTCCCGGGAGCTCAACCGGCAGCTGCAGGAGGCCTTCAGCGAAGAGCAGATCTACCGGATCGACCACTATCTGGCCAAGGACACCGTCCAGAACGTGCTCGCCTTCCGCTTCAGCAACGCCATCTTCGAGGCCAGTTGGAACCGAAACTTGATCCAGAGCGTGCAGATCACGGCCGCGGAGGAGGAGGGGATCGGCACCAGGGCCGGATACTACGACCAGGCGGGAGCGGTGCGAGACATGGTCCAGAACCATGTCCTCCAGCTGCTGGCCCTGGTGGCGATGGAGCCGCCCACAACTTTCGACGCCAACGACATTCGCAAGGCAAAGCTGGAGCTGCTGCGGGCCGTGCAGCCGCTCGACCCGCAGACGTCGGTGCGCGGTCAGTACCAGGGCTACCTCAAGGAGGGGGGCGTGGCTCCGGGGTCCCGGCGCGAGACCTACGCCGCTGCGATGCTGAGCGTGGAGAACTGGCGCTGGGATGGAGTTCCCTTCTTCGTCCGCACGGGGAAGGCCCTGCGTCGGCGCAGCACCCAGGTGGTCATCCGCTTTCGAGACTCTCCTTCCCTGCGGCTCGAGGGACTCCGCCAGCGGCCGATTCCGACCCAGCTTCAGATTCGCATCCAGCCCCACGAGGGGATAACCCTGCGGATCGGAGCCAAGCGACCCGGGACCCGCTTCGAGATGGTCCCGGCCGGAATGGACCTGGAGTACGGCCGGCTCTCTCAATCCGAGCTCCCAGACGCCTACGAGCATGTGCTCTCGGAGGTCCTCGCCGGAGTTCATACCGTGTTCCCGAGCGGCGCCGAGATAGACCGTTCCTGGGAGATAGTCGGAGGGCTGATCGAGGCCTGGGAGGCCGACGGCCACCCTGAGGTCTACCCGCCCCACTCCTGGGGACCCGAGAGCGCGGAGGACATGGTGGAGCGGCTGGGGCGGGCGCGCTGGATCAATCCCGGTGACGACCTCCACCTCCCGGGGCGCTTTTAGGAGCCGGCCGGCCTAATTGACCGGGGGCGGCCCCGGCTCTCCGGCGGTCACGTCGTGAACCCGGAATGGCAGCTCGCGGGGAGGTGAGATCCCGAGCCGGGCGACCACGCGATACTCGCCTGCCGCCGGGAACACGATGTTGAAGGAGAGCGCCAGGACCGTCCGTTGAGCCTGACCGTGAGGAAGACCGGGAGGGCGGGCCTGATTCAGCATCGTCTGCATCCCGGCCACCTGGTGACCCTGCTGGTCCTCGATCCCCACGCTCAGCTGCTGGGGTACCTGGGGCGCCGCGGCCGGAATCACGACCGTCACCGCAACCCCGAGATGGCTGACCACGGGGGGCCCTGGTTGGGGAGCCTGGGGCCGCCAGTGATCGGTCCAGCCCCCGCCGGACACGTAGAGAAGGCCGTTCACCGCCTCCACGTGATTGGCCAGGATCAGGTTCTCGATTTCCGGGGATTCCATTACGCCACCAGTTTGGCAGACGCGACCCCCGGGCGCAGGGGCAGCGCCGACCGAGGAAGAGGTCGCGCCGTCGGTTGGATTCCCGGAGCTGGATGTGGCCGACCATCTTGGGAAGGACCCTGACTCGCGGTGGCGGCCGGATGGGCCCCACCCGACGCGTGGCCATCTGAAATGGAAGGGGCCACGGATCTCCAGATGGCGACCGGGCCGGCTCTAGACGGTGCGCTCCACCACCATGGCAATCCCCTGTCCCACCCCGATGCACATGGTCGCCAGACCGAACTGGACCTCCCGCCGACGCATCTCGTGGACCAGGCTGACCAGGATCCGGCTCCCGGAGCATCCCACCGGGTGGCCCAGGGCGATCGCGCCACCGTTGACGTTGAGACGGGAGTCGTCGGGATCCATTCCCCACTCTCGGAGCACGGCCAGCGACTGGGCAGCGAAGGCCTCGTTGAGCTCGATGAGGCCGATGTCGGACAGGGCTAGCCGGGCCCTCTCCAGCGCCTTGGCGGTGGCCGGGACCGGCCCGATTCCCATGATCCTCGGAGGCACCCCGGCCACGGCCACGCTCCGAATCCGGGCCAGCTCGCGCAGCTGGTGCCCTCGCGCGAACTCCTGCGAGGCGAGCAGGAGCGCCGCCGCCCCGTCATTGAGGGGGCTGGAATTGCCGGCCGTGACCGACCCGCCGGGCGCGAAAACGGGCTTGAGCTGCCCCAGGCGCTCCAGGGACGTGTCGCCGCGAGGGCCCTCGTCGCTTTCAACCCGGGTGCCCCCGGTCGCCACCGGGACCAGCTCGTCGGCGAAATGGCCTGCCTCCTGCGCAGCCACCGCCTTGCGATGGCTGGCCAGCGCAAAGCGGTCCTGGTCGCTCCTCTCGATCCCGTACTGCTGGGCCAGGTTCTCGGCGGTCTGGCCCATGGAGTCCGTACCGTACATGGCCTCCATCTGGGGATTGACGTAGCGCCAGCCCAAGGCGGTGTCGTACATGACGCGCTCGCCCCTGGGATACGGCCGGTCCGGCTTGGGCACCGACCACGGGGCTCGGCTCATCGACTCGACTCCGCCGCCGATGAAGAGGCCGCCGTCCCCTGCGCGGATCGCCCGCGCGGCATCGGCGACCGCCTCCAGGCCACTACCGCAGAGGCGGTTTACGGTGCACCCCCCGACCTCCAAAGGCAACCCGGCCAGCAGGACCGCCATCCGGGCCACGTTGCGGTTGTCCTCGCCCGCCTGATTGGTGCAGCCGAGATAGACGTCCTCAAGGTCGGCAGCCTCAACTGGGTTGCGCGCGATCAACTGACGAAGCACCAGAGCGGCCAGGTCGTCGGGGCGGACCGACGCCAGCCCGCCCCCGAAGCGGCCCACCGGACTGCGCACCCCGTCCACGATCACAACTTCAGTCAAGACTCGCTCCTCCGCCATCGATTGCTTTCCATGGCCTCCATTGTCAAGCCAGCGCCATCGCCCGGGCAGGGGCGTGCCAGCTCGCCATCGCAGCCAGGCGGTCTGGATCGGCCAGTCTGGAGCAGGGGCCGCTCCGAGCCGTTGTCCCGGGCCTTGACCGGCTCGGTGGGCAAAAAATGGGGCCCCGGGCGGTGGCCGGGTCGGCGCCTTATCCTGGCAGCCACGGTCACTCAGACGGTGCATCCATGAGCCAGCCGCTGGCGGTCGGCGCCGCCGGACCCGCTGGAGACCGGGTCACGATCCGCTTCTCCGCCGGTCGCCTGCTGGCGTTGTCCGCCTACTGGCTCGCCATCAACTACCTATGGCAGGGTATGGGTGCGCTCATCCTGCCTCGCCTGATCGTGGGCACCGTTGCTTCGGCTCATCGCGGCACCGCCCTGGCGGTGCTCTCGGTGGCCGGCGCGGCGGTGGCGATTCTGGTGCAGCCGATGGCTGGGGCACTCTCGGATCGGATTCGGATCAGGTGGGGCCGGCGCAAGCCATTGATGCTGCTGGGAACACTGGCAGACCTGGTCTGCCTGCTCGCCGTGGCGGCAGCGGGCAGCTACGCCGCTTTGATCATCCCCTACTGCGCTCTGCAGGTCTCTTCCAACACCGCTGAGGGCGCCTACCAGGGCCTGCTCCCAGACCAGGTGCCCCAGCACGAGCGTGGGCGAGCCGCTGGTTACTACGGTCTAGCGGTCTTTGTGGGCACGGCCCTGGGATTCTTACTCACCGGCCAGCTGATCTCGGTCGGCCACCTCGGCCTGGCCCTGGGCAGCGCCGGGCTGGTGCTGGTGCTCGCCCTGGCGGTGACCCTGTGGCTGGTGCCGGACTCGCCGGCGCCCGAGCCTCTCCCCTCGCGCCGGACAGCTCTGCTCGGCATCTTCAGCTTCAGCTTCCGCGCCAATCCGGACTTCACATGGCTGTTGATCTCGCGGCTGCTGGCGCTCATGGGCATCACCGGCCTGACGGACTTCGCGCTGCTGTTCATCAAGTCCCAGTTCTTTCCCGGCGGTGGCAGCGCCCTGGCCGACCACGCCTCGGGATCGACCTCGGTGCTGCTGGCAGTGGTGGTGACGTGCGCGATCGTGATCACCCTGCCCGCCGGCAAGCTCTCCCAGCGAATTGGCCGGGTGCGGTTGGTGCGCGCCGCCGCCTGGCTGGGAGCCGCGGGCACTCTGCTGCTGATCCCAGCCTCCTCCCTGCTCTGGGTATACGGGGTCGGGGTTGTCATCGGGGCCGCCTTCGGGATGCTCCTCTCCGTCGATTGGGCCCTGGTGACAGATCTGGTCCCCCCATCGGAGGCGGGACGCTACATGGGAATCTCCAACCTCGCGACCGCCGGATCCGGAATTCTCGCGACCGCCATCGGCGGTCCCCTGCTGGACCTGGGCAATAGGCTCCACCACAACGCCGGCTTCCCCATGCTGTTCGTGTTTCTGGCGCTGGCCCTGCTTAGTGGAGGGTGGCTGGTGGGCCGGGTTGGCGTGCCGGCCACCGGGCCTCAGGCCGCCTGAGTTCGAGCGCCGCCGGCTTACCGCGGGCGCTCTGGTCCACGGCGGACTTCCGCAGTGGTAGCCCCCAGGCCAGTGCCACCTCGGCACCCTGGCGGGCCACCGCTGCGCGAGCCCCCCAGCACCGCCCCAGGTGGGCGTCGCTCGGGCGCGGTTTCCACCGCAAAGCCCGAGCCACTGCGGCCACCCCTCGGAGCAACGTCGGCCCCAGGGCCTGCGGCTACGCTCCTCTGGAAGTCCCTTGTCGCAGGGACCCCGATGCGGGACATCGCCCACCAACCGGGTCGGCACGTAAGCGCGGACGGGGCGCGGGTCTCAAGCTCCCCGGCGCTGACCGTCCGCGCCGCATCGCGGCACCCGAAGACGTCTCGGGGATGCCAGCCTGGTCCCAACAGGCCAGCCATCTTTGGTCAGTCGTCCGATCTGGTGCCCCAGCTGGGGCCGACGCTAAGCATGTGGCCAATAGTTTTGGTGTGCCCAGACTTATGGCCAGGTGCTTAGGGCACGGCGATCGCCGCAACGTCATTGACGCCCGTGATCGCGAAGGTTTGAATCGGGGCCTGGTCGTAGGTCAGGAGCGCGCCCGATTGATCGGCGATGCAGGCCGACACGTGGGGGTAAACCGCTCCCGGGGCGGCCGCGGCGAAGTGCCAGAGGTGGCCGGCGATGCCCGCCTGGATGCAGGCCCCGGCCCGGACCAACTTGGCCCCGGCAACGTGGGTCAAAGCGGCAAAGCCAGCGGCGTAGCTCGGGTATGGCGATTGTGCGTAGGCCTGGGCGCTGGCGCTGCGCTGCCACGAGTAGGTCAGCGTGGTCCCGGAGACGCTGGGGACGTCGAGGTAGGTGAAGCCACCCACATTGACGCTCTGCGGAGTGGGCTTGCCGTCGAAGACCTCCCAATCGCTGGGCGAGTGAACGCGGTAGGTCTGCGTGAACTGGCCGTTGTCCGTGATCGTCGAGGTGTAGTTGGTCAGGACCCCAAGTTTGGCAAGGGCCAGGCCGTCGGGCGCGGCGGCGTTAGTGGTCACTGGGCTGGACGGCGAGGCCGACGCTCCAGAGGAGCCCGGGGAGCTCGAAGTGGAGCCGCAGGCGGCCAGCGCCAAGGGCGAGGCCGCCAGCGCAATCCAGACCGTCCAGCGGACGAGTTTGCCATGTCGACGTGAACTTTCTTGCACTCCGCCATGGTAGTGGCGGGTCCCTGGATCGCGCCTCCTGCCGGAGCCCGGGCACTCCGCAAGGTCCCTCGACGGACCGCCGGACGCGACAGACGCCGGTGATCATCAGCCCTAGGCCCGCACCTGGCTCATGGAACTGCGCAGCGCGCAGTCGCTTCATAACACCACCGTTTCCCCACTAGGTGATCGCCCCCTTGGGGAGCGGGTGCCGTCGTCGGGGCCCACCGAGTGGCCGCGATACTGGTGATCGCGACGGCGATGTTGGGGCCGTGGGCATCCCCAGGGCTGGCTTCATGGGCGGTCAGCGCGGCCGCGTCTGGCTCCGAGAGTGGTAACTCGGCTGCAGTGCGGTGCCCGCTGTCGACGCCGGGCCAGCTCGGCTGCCACGTGGCCGTGTTCGGTGGCTCCTTCGACACCCACCGCCGGGCAGTTCGGGCCACGGGGCGGCCCGCGCGGTTCACGCTGCCCCGTCGACCACCGAGTGGCGCCGACATCGATGGCGGCGGCTTCACTCCCCGTACCGGCTCGGGTGGGCACATCGGTGGGTACTTCCAGGCCCGCGCCTCGGGACGTGAGTAGCCAGACAGAGGCCGGGCGCCGTCAGCACCGATATCCTGCGGGCGGCGACCGGCTCTACGCCTCCCGAGCCGCGAAGTCGCCTCCTAGTGACACATTCCCGGCGCGGCTCAACCAATGTGGCACCGGGGCGCCAGGTGACCGTGTCCAGCCGAACCACCATCTCCATGCCGGGATAGGGTAGTGGGTCAGTTTGAATCTGCCTGACCTAGGGGGTAGGGAAGTACCCGGTGAAGTTCATCACCGAGTCGGCCACCTGAGGAGCCTGCGGCCCCCCTTCGCCGATCACGCCGAATAGCTGTCCGTCCCGCAGGACAACCCAGAAGAGGAGGGGCTTGTACTGCCCCCCAATCTGCGCCGACCATCCCTGCGCCGGGCAGATCCCCACCACATCCTCGAACGAGGTTTCCGCGCCCCTTGCGATCTTCCACATGGCGGCCGCTCCCCAAACCTAGTACGCTGGCTATATGCCTAAGCGGTCAAGGAAGCCAGCAGACCTCAATCGCTTGGCCGCCTCCATCGTAGAGGAGACCACCGACGAGGACCGCGACCCCTACGAGGGGAAGAACCCTGCTGCCGTGGAGCTGGGCCGGCTGGGGGGGCAGAAGGGCGGGAAGGCCAGAGCGGCCAAGCTCACACCGGAGCAACGGTCGGAGATCGCCAGGAAGGCGGCTGCGGCTAGGTGGTCCCGGTAGGGGAGGCCAGCCTCTCCACTGTGTGCATGACGTACTCGGCCCCAAAGATGCGTCTGTATTCTCGTCCCGTGAGCTCAGTCAGCACCCCGATCTCGACTAGATGATTTACGGTCCTCATGGCGTGCGGGACGGAGATCTTGTATTTCTGAGCGGTGTCCGTGATCGTGAGCACCGGCCATTCAATAAGGTCACCTAGGACTTTATGGATCACGCCCATCCACCTCTTTGCGTCTACTTTGTGCCGCGACTCTTCTAGCCAAGCGACAAGTTTCTGGGCGTTGTCAATCAGGAGGTCACATTGTTCGCGGACAGCGGTGCAAAACAAGGAGACCCACGGGTTCCAATCCCCCGTGCAACTCATCTCCAGTAGTTGCTCCTGATACTCAATGCGATGCCTGAACAGCCAGGGCGAGACCGTGAGGGCAGGATGTTCCAGCGCCCCACAGCTCAGGGCCTGAAGGATTATGACCAGGCGCCCAACGCGGCCGTTGCCATCTCCGAACGGGTGCAAGGTCTCGAACTGGTAGTGCGCAAGGGCCATGCGCAGCACGGGCGGAAAATGGGGATGCTCTGTCCGGACCCATGCTTCCCACTGGTCGAGCCCCGCTCTGAGCCTGTCATCTGGGGGCGCGGGCACGAACCTCGCCGCATCGATAGGCATGTCCTCTTGGCCGATCCACACTATGTGGCGCCGAACTCGGCCCACGTCTTGCGGTGGATTCTCTGCGTTCTGGAAAAGTTCACCCTGGAGGTCACACAGGAAGCCGATACTGACAGGGCGCGACTTGACCAACTCAAACGAGTGCAGCGCCATTCGTTCGAACGCGCGGACCTCTCGCGTCTCAAGGGAGATGAACTTCGTGCTCGGCAGCTGCGCTTCTAGCAGATCGCGCAGCACACCCTGAGTGCCCTCCAGCGCGGAGGTATCCAGCGCCTCCCGCCACAATGCTGGGCGAATCAGCAGCCGGGGGTCCGGCAGTTGGAGGTAGGCCTGCTTCAGGCGCGAGATGGCGGCCGTCGCTTCTGCCACCCGTGTCCACGTAGCGGAGGTCAGGGTCACGTCGTCGGGTAGAGGTGAGGCTACAAATGCGAAGGCCGCAAACCTACCGTGTCGGGCGTCCTCGCCCTTCACCGGCACAAGCTGGCCTACTGGGCTGCGCGAGAGGCGGTCCTCGTTCATGATCTTAAGTCTAGCACGCCCCCATGCAATATGTCACCTGTGGATTGTACGTCCCAAACCGTGGTTCGTAGGCAGACAGTTGTCTCCAGAGCTTGATAACGCAATATAGGTCAAGCATAATGGTCAGTATGAACCGACTCCCCCAAGCGAAGCGGGTCCAGGTGGTGAAGGCTCTCGTCGAGGGCAACTCCATCCGGGCCACCGTCCGCATGACGGGAGTCGCCAAGAACACCGTCACGAAGCTCTTGGTCGAGCTGGGGCAGGCTTGCTCCGAGTACCAGGACGAGAAGCTGCGGGGGCTGACCTGCCGCAAGGTCCAGTGCGACGAGATCTGGGCCTTCTGCCACGCCAAGGCTGCGAACGTCCCCGAAGAGCACAAGGGCGAGTTCGGGTACGGCGATGTGTGGACCTGGGTGGCGTTGGATGCCGACTCCAAGCTCGTCCCGACGTGGCTCCTGGGGGATCGCTCCACGGCTGACGCCACGGTCTTCATCCAAGACCTGGCCGACCGGATCGTGAACCGCATCCAGCTCACCACCGACGGCCACCGACCCTATCTGGAGGCCGTTGAGGGAGCCTTCGGGGCCGAGATCGACTACGCCATGCTCATCAAGCTCTACGGCGCCCCTCCCGACGCCGAGCGCCGCTACAGCCCCCCGGAGTGCATCGGGGCCAAGCCCCACCGGATTCAGGGCAACCCCGACCCCCGGTACGTCTCGACCTCCTACGTCGAGCGCCAGAACCTCACCATGCGGATGGGGATGCGACGGTTCACCCGGCTGACTAATGGGTTCTCCAAGAAGGCCGAGAACCTGGCCGCCGCCGTGAGCCTCCACTTCATGCACGACAACTTCGCCCGACCCCACAAGAGCCTGGCTAACCCTTACCCCCGAACTCCGGCGATGGCGGCGGGAGTGGCCGAACGGGTCTGGTCGGTAGACGATATCGTCGCGTTGCTCGACTGAACTCGGTACGGATCGTGCGGCAGCACGCACACTCGCCGCGCATGTGGCCCGTGGCGACCGATTGAACTCCGAGCTTGCCCTGAGCTTGAAGCTGAAGCCACGCAGGGCTGGGGGCAAAGTACCGGTTGTTTCCTTGGCTGCGCGCCATCGCTAGCCATGCGTTCACCGGCTCCACCAAATCGGGAAAATGCTCCTGGAACTGGTCGCACCTCGGCCCAGAGCGCCAGGGAGTCTCCGCCTGAGCCAAGAAGAGTTGCATCTGGGTGGCGAACGAGGACAGGTCCGCGTGATGGCGGTCAAAGTCCAGACTCATGCGGCTCGCAGCGGCGGCAAGACCCTCACGTCGCCAGTCGAAGTACCCGACGACCAGCATTACCGGACAGCCCGAGAGAAGCACCCCGCCGACGTCTCGGGCGATAGCGGCGCCCCCGAAGAAAACTAAGGCGACTCCGACCGCGCCCATCATGAAGTCGGCCCCCGCCACCCACCGATTCGCGAAGTAGCCTCCCATCTCCCGGAGTCTACCCCCGCCCCTGGCAGATCGGCGCTCTCAGCGCAAGCGGGGAACATCTCAATCTGACCCACTACCCGACTTCTGCTGGTGATCGACGAGCTCGACAAAATTGGAGGTCGGCCTGCCCGGAATACCTGCCCGACCATCTGGCTCTCGGAGCTGCTGGCCTCCAAGACTTGCTCCCGGGTGGTCCCAGCCGCTGCGGACCGGTGTAGAGTGCGGCGAGACCTTCAAGTTGGAGTTCGCCCAGGTGAGCATCCGGTTCCTCCACACCTCGGACTGGCAGCTGGGGATGACTCGCGCGTTCCTCTCAGCCGACGCTCAGGCCCGCTACGCGGATGACCAGATCGAAGCCGTCCGCCAGCTCGCCAGCACCGCGTCCGAGCAAGCGTGCGCCTTCGCCGTAGTCGCAGGCGATGTCTTCGACTCACTCCTGC
>JAKABA010000039.1:0-18424 GCA_021802115.1 bacterium
TCGCACAGTGTTTTAGGAACGGTAGTTCGGCGCTGCCAATCTTGCGCCCGTGGCATCGAGCCACAACGACGATGGACCCGGCAGGATGCGGATCCCGTGATCGGGCCAGATTGGGTTCCAGTTCTGGATCCCCTCCGGGTAGTGCCACATGCGGTCACAGTTCGTCAGGCGAGCCCCGACCCTCGCGCAAATCCCGAACATCCGCCCGTCGACGAAGGTGGGGACTCCCGTCAGCATCCTGCGGGGCGCCGGTCCCAACCGGGATGGCCAGCTGCTCCGAACCAGTTGCTGGTCGCCCCCGATCTGCTGACGACCACGGCCGGCGCGTCGAACCGGAACGAACCAACCTCGACTCTGGTGGTCTCGGTGCCGCGAGCGGCGTCGGTCGGTGCCAGCACCGCCCCACTCACGCCGGTCACCACGCCACCACTCATGCTCAGGGCGTCAACTCGGTGGCGAAAGGCCAGCCGCACGCGACCGTCACGGGCGGCGGCCAGCACCCGCTGGGCAAAGGGGCCGACCACGGCCGGGCCCGTTCCCCAGGTGATGTGGAAGCGCGGCACGGAGTTCCCGTGGCCGCCGGCAAGTGTGCCCCCACGCTCGGCCCAGCCCACCACCGGGAAGAACCGAACTCCCAGCGAGTGCAGCCACGCGCGCTTCTCTCCGGCGGCGAAGTCGAGGTAGGCCAGCGCCCACTGGCGGGCCCAGTAGTCCTGCCCGCCGGGGTCATCGATGCCGCGGTCAAAGCCGGCGGACCCCATCCAGTCCCGCAGGGCCAGCGCCTGGCTGTCGCGAACGCGCAGGCGCCGTTGCTCGGGGGAGTTGACCATGAAGAGGCCGCCAAAGGACCAGTATGCCTGGCCTCCCAGCGACTGCTCCGGTTCCTGGTCGATCAGGATCACCCGGCAGCCGGCGTCCACCAGCTCAACCGTCGCCACCAGTCCTGCGAGACCGGCGCCGACCACCACAACATCCGCGTCAGAGGATCGCTCCGCTGCCGGCATCAGAGCGTCATGGCGCGGCCGAGATGTAGGCAGAGCAGACGGGCGCCCACGAGCGACGCCTCGGCCGCGCCCCGTGCCGGCGCTGGCACCTCCTGGTGCCGCACCGGTCCGGGCTGGTGCCCGCGGCAGTCGGGACGGCCGCGGCGCACAGGCGGCCGGCCCGATCCAGCCACCTCACAGGGTGGGCCGGGGCCTGGCCGTTGCTGCTTCCCGTCATTGGCACGAAGAGTAGCGAGGGAGCCGCGAAGCGCGCCCAGGAGGCCCGGTTTGGGAGTGCCAGCTGCCAAGCCGCAATCCGATCGGGATCGCCCGTAGGTGGGATACGCCCACGCCCCGTGGGGGGAATCGCCCGGGTGGAGTGGGCGGTGTCCGCCGCAGACTGGTGGCGATGCCATCCCCTGCCGACCCCGGCCGCGACCTGAGCCCGGTTTTCCGGCAGATGCGCTTCGACGAGCGCCCACTCCTGGTGTTCTGGGAGACGACGAAGGCCTGTGCCCTGAACTGCCGGCACTGCCGCGCGACCGCGGTGCCCAGCGCCCTGCCGGGCGAGCTCACCACCGTCGAGGGCCGCCACCTCCTGGAGCAGGTGGCCGGGTTCGGACGGCCATCCCCGATCCTGGTGATGACCGGAGGTGACTGCCTGGCGCGCCCCGACCTCTTGGAGCTGGCCGCCTGCGCGCGGGACCTGGGGTTGGTGGTGGCCCTGTCGCCCTCGGTCACGCCCCGCCTGCGCCCCGACACCATGCGGCCCTACTACGAGATGGGCGTCCGGTCGGTGTCCGTGAGCCTGGACGGAGCATCCCCGCGCGTTCATGACGGAATCCGCGGGGTCCCTGGACACCATCAGCAGACGATGGCTGCGATCGGATGGCTGCGAGACCTCGGCTTCAAGGTCCAGGTCAACACCACCGTGATGCGCCAGAACGCGGACGAGCTGGCCGATGTGGCAGCGCTGCTGTTGCATCAGGGGGCTGCCATCTGGGAGGTGTTCTTCCTGGTCGGTGTCGGTCGCGGAGCTGCCGTATCGGCGCTCCCGGCCGCGGAGAACGAGGACGTCTGCAACTTCCTGTACGACGCTTCCCATCACCGCTTGGTGGTGCGCACCGTCGAGGCGCCCTTCTTTCGCCGGGTCGTCCAGGCCCGCCGGGATGCCGGCGAGCGCGTCCCCGAACCCATCACCCCGCTGGGAAGGCAGCTCCGCTCTCGCCTGCTGGAGGTGGTGGGGCCTCCCGAAGTCCGGCCGCGAGCTCAGGGCTTAGGCACCCGGGACGGCATGGGGATCCTCTTCGTCGGCCACGCCGGATCGGTGCTGCCGTCGGGATTCCTCCCGCTCTCCCTGGGCAACGTCAGGCAGACACCCCTGGCCTCCATATATCGCAACCATCCCGTGCTCCAAGCGATCAGGCGCGGCGACTTCCACGGGCGCTGCGGGAGCTGCAGTCACCGCCACATCTGCGGAGGCTCACGTGCGCGTGCCTATGCCAGCGACGGGGACCCGCTCGGCGAGGACCCGGGCTGCGTGTACCGGCCGAGCTGACTGCCGCCTTCGGGCGGGCCCCCTCCGAGTCGAACGCCGCGACCGACGCGAGTGAGCCAGGGAGGGCGCGACGGTCGACCGATCATGCGCCCGGCGCGGGAAGAGCTGCGGGGCCGACCTGAGGACGGCTGGATCCCGAGGTCGCCGGAGGGCCCGAGCCGCCCTGCTTCGAGGGCGGGACCTGGCGATCCCGGCCTGTCCACCGTCCGCCTTCCGCTCCGGTCACGGACCGGGCAGCGCTCGTACGGCCCCTTCTGGAGACGGTCGACTCCGCTTTGTGCCGGCTCACGTGCGCGATGTCCCGCTCCGCCGTGACCTGGCCCTGCCCCATCCGGCCGGGCCCGCCTGAATCCCCGGCGCCGGCGGGACGGGCACACTGACCAACGCCGGGATCGGCTCGATCAGGCTGGCTCGGTCCGGAACCATAATCAGACGGTGTTCACCATGGTCGCTTCCGACGCGGAGCTGCAGAGGAGGGCCGAAGGGCTGCTGCTGGGCCTGATCCTGGCGCAGCGATGGGCCGTCCCGGATGGCGGCCGGCCGCCCACCGAGGCCGTGCTGGTGGAGGAGGTCGGTAGCTGGATCCTCGAGGGCGGCGATCCCGACGAGCAGGAGCTGCTTCGAAGGTGGTCCAGGAGTGCAGCGCCTGGTGCCGGGGCGGGCACATCCCAGACCGACCTGGTGCTGGAGTACTCGCGCCGCGGCCGGCCCTGGGCCGGCGCCAGGGACACCGCGGCCAGGCTGACGGCGCGGCCCGATCTCGACCCACCGCTGCTGCGGACCCTGCCCATCTCGATAGCGTGCCTGGGACGGGGCCTGACGCTGCGACGCTGGTCCCACGTGGTGACGGCGGCCACCCACGCCGATTCCACGTCCCAGCTGGCCGGCTTCGCGGTGGCTCGGTTGGCGCAGGACCTTTTGCGGTTCGACCTCGCCGACGCGCTGCCCCGCACGGCCCAGGCGGTGCGCGAGGATGCTCCAGAGTCGCTGATCTCAGCCCTCCGTCCGGGCGGCCCGGGGGAGGAGATCCCGGGTGGCGAGGACGCCCGGGGGGTGCTGGGGGCGGCGGTGCAGTCGCTGGTCGGCGCCGGACGCTGGGAGGATGCGGTGACGGCCGCGGCCTCGCGCCGGATCGCGGGGGATCAGGCCGTCCTCCTCGCCGGTGCCTTCGCGGGGGCACTCATGGGGGTCGGAGAGTGGTCGGAGGGGTTGGCGCCGGAGGTCGCCGCCCGCCAGCGGCGGCGGGCCGGAGCTCTGCTGGCCCACAGCCGGGAACACGCCGGCGACCCGCTTGCGCTCCCCGCCCGGACTTCGGCGGCCACGGGAGCCGGCGGGTGAGGGGCCCGGTGCTGGTGGTGGACGGCACCAATGTGAGCTGGGCCTGGCCGAGGAGCCGGCCCCACATGGTGCGCAGCGAGTTCGGCAAGGCGCAGTTGCTGCTGTTCCAGGCGCTGGTGGCTTCGCCGCTGCGGACCGACCACCAGGAGCTGGTCCTGGTCTTCGACGGCCCGCCCACGCGCGGGGGCCCGGCCAGCACCGGGAGTGCTCTGGTGTTGCACCCGGACGTGGGAAGCAGCGCCGATGATCGCATCCTGGAGCTGATCAGCCAGCGGCGCCACTCCGGTCAGGCGATCTCGCTGGCCAGCAGCGATCGCCAGCTACGCGACTTGGCGCGGGCGCTGGGGGCGACCACCATGGGGGCCATGGAGCTGCTGAGCCTGCTGGACCACGGTCAGTCGAGGGGGCCAGGTGCGGCCGGGAGACCCGGGAGCCACGCCGAGAAGCCACAGCCCTCTCGGAGGGACACCGAGGCCTGGCTGAGGCGATTCAGCTCCAGCGGAGCTCGGGGTCAGAAGGAGGGTGACTCCCGGTAGTCCCCGAAGACCTCCTTGAGCGCGGAGATGATCTCACCCTCGGTGCAGAGCGACCGCACACAGTCCAGGATCGGCAGCATCAGGTTGCCATCCCCGCGAGCCACCTCGCGCAGCCGGTCGAGCGAGTTGGCCACCCCCTGGCCGTCGCGGCGCTGGCGCAGGGAGGCCACGGCCGCCTTCTGGTCATCCTCGGCCGACTGGTCGATCCGCAGCAGGACCGGGGGCTCCTCATCGGCACTGACAAAGGCGTTGACACCCACCACCAGCCGCTCTCCCCGGTCCAGCTGCTGCTGGTAGCGGAAGGCGGCATCGGCGATCTCGCGCTGGAAGAACCCGTCCTCGATGCACGCGAGCACGCCCCCCCGCTGGTCGATCTCGTCGAAGTACCGTTCGGCCTCGGTCTCCATGCGGTTGGTCAGGTCCTCCACAAAGTAGGATCCGCCCAGGGGGTCGATGGTGGTGGCGACACCGGTCTCGTAGGCGATGATCTGCTGGGTGCGCAGCGCGATCTGGGCGGCCTTGGCCGTCGGCAGCGCCAGCACCTCGTCCATGGCGTTGGTGTGCAGCGACTGGGTGCCACCGAGGACCGCCGCCAGCGCCTCCAGGGCGGTCCGGGCCACGTTGTTCTCAACCTGCTGCGCGGTCAGCGAGCACCCAGCGGTCTGGGTGTGAAAGCGCATGAGCCATGAGCGCTGGTCGCGGGCGTGGTAGCGGTCGCGCATCCGCCGGGCCCAGATCCGCCGCGCCGCCCGGTACTTGGCTATCTCCTCGAAGAAGTCGATGTGGCTGTTGAAGAAGAAGCTGAGCTGGGGGGCGAACGCGTCCACGTCGAGTCCGGCGGCGATCCCCGCCTCCACGTAGGCGAAGCCATCGGCCAGGGTGAACGCGAGCTCCTGGACCGCGGTGGAGCCGGCCTCGCGGATGTGATAGCCGGAGATGCTGATCGGGTGCCAGCGAGGGATGTTGCGGGTGCAGAAGGCGACCACGTCGGTCACCAGCCGCAGGCTGGGCTGGGGCGGGTAGATGTACTCCTTCTGGGCGATGTACTCCTTCAGGATGTCGTTCTGGAGGGTGCCCCCGAGCCGTTCGGTGGCGACTCCCTGGCGCTCCGCCACCCCCACGTACATCGCCAGCAGGATGGCGGCCGGGGAGTTGATCGTCATCGAGGTCGTGACCTGGCCCAGGTCGATCCCCGAGAAGAGCTGCTCCATGTCCTCCAGAGAGTCGATCGCCACCCCGCAACGGCCGACCTCGCCCTGGCCCAGGGGATCGTCGGAGTCGCGTCCCATCAGGGTCGGCATGTCGAAGGCGACCGAGAGCCCGGTCTGGCCCTGCTCCAGCAGGAACCGGTACCGGTGGTTGGTCTCGGCGGCGGTCCCGAAGCCGGCGAACTGCCGCATGGTGAAGATCTTGTCGCGGTACATGGAGGGATAGACACCCCTGGTGTAGGGGAACTCCCCGGGGTAGCCGATCTCCTGCGCGTAATCATGCCCGGCCATCGCCGAGGGGGTGTAGAGGGGCTCGACCGGCAGCCCGGAGAGCGTCTCCGGCAGCGGGAGAAAACCGCTACGGCCGGCGCGCTCACGAGAGGCGCGGTAGCGCTTGGCCCAGCGCTCCAGGGCCTCCTCGTCATCGACCAGGGAGCTCTGCTTCTGGTCCAGCATGATCAGTCCCTCCGGATGGCGGCCGCAACGGCGGCGCCTGATGCTTCTATGTTGCACCGCTGGAGCGCCAGCCGGTCCAGGAGAAGCTCCGCGATCCGCTCCGGATCGGCCCGGCGGGCATCGTCGAGAGCAAGGTCGACAGCCTCTCCCGAGAGCTCGCGCACGGCGTACTCCCGGGCCCGCAGCGCCACCAGCTCGGCCACCTCATCGCGCAGCCTCCGCGCCAGCCGCCGACCCAGCTCGCCCGACTTCTCCAGATGGGTGCGATGGGCGTCGATGGCCGCGGCCAGATCGCGCACCCCATCCGCACCCTGGGTGGCAGTCGCTCGCGCCACGGTGGGCAGCCAGCCCCGCTGCGGGCTGGACAGCCGGATCATCTCCCGCAGCTCGCGGGTCACCCGCTCCACCCCCGGCAGGTCCGCCTTGTTGACTGCAAAGACGTCTGCGATCTCGGTGATGCCCGCCTTGATCACCTGGACACCGTCCCCGGTCCCGGGGGTGGTGACCACGACCACGGTGTCGGCGATCTCGCAGATCTCGAGTTCGGACTGGCCGACGCCGACCGTCTCCACCACCACCATCTCCCAGCCCAGGGCATCCAGCAGGCGCACCGCGCCGCGGGTCGCCAGCGACACTCCTCCGAGGTGGCCACGAGCGCCCATGCTGCGGATGAAGACCCCCCGATCCAGCGCATGGCGCTGCATCCGCACCCGGTCGCCCAGGATGGCGCCGCCGGTGAAAGGGCTGTTGGGATCCACCGCCAGCACCGCCACCCTCCGACCCTGCTCCCGCCAAAGGGTGGTGAGGCTGTCCGCCAGGGTGCTCTTGCCCGAGCCTGGTGCCCCCGTCAGACCGACGACATGGGAGGCTGAAGACGCGCGGGCTCCCCGGCTTGCCCAGACAGCCTCGATGAGCTCACCGGTGCCCGGGGTCCCGATCTCAATCTGAGAGATGGCGCGAGCGAGCGAGCGGATGTCGCCTTCCAGCAGTGCCTCGGGCACGATGGTGGTCACGGTCTCATGGTACGGGTGACCGGCTCCGACAGTGGGCCGGCCCGGCAGGCGAGGGGCGCGATGGTTGCGGCGGCCCGGGAACGGGTGTCCGCAGCCGGCTTGACGGACTCGTAACCCCTCCCGCGGCCCGGCCGTTGCTGGAGCTTGAGCGAGCCATGAACCAGCACCACATCCGTGGGCCCATGGGCGGCTGGGCCCCCCCGCACCCCGGGGGCAGGGGAGCTGCGGTGGCCATCCTGGCGGTGGCGGCATCCCTGATCGTGGTCGGCTGCTCGACCATCACCAGCCCGGAAAGGGGTGCCGCCGCAACAGTCGCCCCCTCAGCCGCTCACTCCCCAACCGCGACTCCGCGAGCCACGCCTTCGTTGGCGCCCCGGCCCTGGCCGGCGCCCATCCAGGCGGCGATGTCCGTCATCGCGGCGGAGACCACGGTTCCGCTGGAGGCCCCCCGTGACCTGCCCCTGGCGGAGACCACTCCCAACTCAGTCACCACCTCGGCGGGGGCTGATCGCTACCAGGTGACGCTGTACCACTGTCCCAGGCCACTGCCGGCCAACGCTGCGGGAGTGGGGAACGGAAGCTGTGGCGCCATGGCCAACCTCTACGGCGGGTTCGGCGGCAGCTCGCTTCCCAGTGCGGCCGCGGCCGCCCACTATGTTCTGGAGCGGACCCCCCAACCACCTCCGGGCTGCGTCAAACAGACCCGGGTCCAGCTCCAGAGTGGATTGGACGCGACCCTCTTCTCGGTTCCGGCAAGCGGCCGGATCTGCCTCGTCGCCTGGCACGAGGGCGACTGGACCATGACCGTGGATGGGGACCCGGGAGGTGGCGTCCAGAGCGGCAGCTCCGCGGGCTGGATGGGGGTCGCCAAGGCGGTGGTGAGCTACCTGAACCGGTACCTGCTGCCACCGACCGAAGGCTCGTTCGTGTGCGACCTCGCCCCGGATGGCCTGCACACCTCACTCACCTGGGCGGTGGGCAGCACCGTCTACACCGTAGAGGTGACACACGGGGCGGTGCCGGCCGCCGAGATGGCCGTGAGCATGAGCTCCCTCCCATCCTGAGACCCAGGACTGGCCCTGCGGCCTTCCGCCGCGCCGAGGGCCGGGGCGGGCTGGCAACCGCAGGCCGGCCTGGCGGCAAGCCGGCGGCGCCACCAGCCGGGTGAGCGCGCGGCCCGAAGCTCGCCTGCGCATGCAACCCCGCGATATCGCGGAGCTGGCAGGGCCGGTCCCATAGCCCGCACTCTCCTCCCGCATGGAACCCGCACCATCAGGAATCCGGCGCCAGGCCTGCGACCAAGTCGTCCTCTGGGCAAGAGTCGGATCCGCCCTGGGCCGGCTCAGGCCAGCAGCTTCTTGGCGATCACCAGACGCTGGATCTGATTGGTGCCCTCGTAGATCTGGGTGATCTTGGCATCCCGCATCATGCGCTCGACGGGGAACTCGTTGACGTAGCCGTAGCCACCCAGGACCTGCACCGCGTCGGTGGTCACGCGCATGGCGGTGTCCGAGGCGACCAGCTTGGCCATGGCCGCCAGCTCGGTCATCCGCGGGTCGGCGGCGTCGACCGCCCGGCAGGCCTCATGGACCAGGCAGCGGGCCGCCTCCATCTGCGCTCCCATGTCAGCCAGCATGAACTGCAACCCCTGGAACTCCGCGATCGCCCGGCCGAACTGACGACGCTGCTTGGCGTAGCCGATGGCGTACTCGAGCGCTCCGGCGCCGATTCCCAGCGCCTGCGCTCCGATCTGCGGCCGGGAGCGGTCGAGCACCCCCATCGCGATCCTGAACCCGTCCCCCTCCGCCCCCAGCCTGCGCTCGGCGGGCACCCGGCATGAGGAGAAGATCAGCTCGGCGGTGTTGCTGCCCCGGATTCCCAACTTGCCATGGATCTCGCGGCGCTCGAGGCCCGCCGAGTCGCCATCGACCAGGAAGGCGGAGATGCCACGGGTCCTGGCCTCCGGGTCGGTGGAGGCGAAGACGACGATCAGGTCGGCCACCCCGCCATTGGTGATCCACATCTTGGAGCCGTCCAAGACGTAGTCGTCCCCGTCCCGGCGCGCCCTGGTGCGCATCGAGCCCGCGTCGCTGCCCGCATCCGGCTCGGACAGGGCATAGGCCGCGATCTTGCGCCCGCTGGCCAGGTCGGGCAGGTAGGTCGCCTTCTGCTCCTCGCTGCCGCCGATGAGGATGGGGTAACCGCCGAGGGCCTGGACCGCCAGCAGCAGCGCTGAGGTGGCGCAGACCTTGGCCACCTCTTCAATGACCTGGGCGAGGGTGAGCGCCGATCCCGAGAGGCCCCCGTACTGGGGAGGGAACGCCACCGCAAAGGTGTCGTGTTCACGAAACAGGTCAACCACGTCCCAGGGGAAGTTGCCGCTGCGGTCGATCTCCGCGGCTCGGCCGGCGATCCGCGCCCGGGCCAGCTCGCGGACACTCTGCCTGATCGTCTCCCGCTCGACCTCGACCTCTACTGCCATCCTCGTCCCTCCAGGCGGCTCCTGTGTGGGGTGATTCTATGGCCGGGCGCCAGCATGCCGGAGCGGCCGATCGCGGCTCCGCCGCCTGGCCGGCCGGTCGTCGACACCGGGCGGCCCCGCAGCGATGGCTGCCAAGGACAGCGGTGGCTCATGCCCCGGGTCGCTCGGGCCCGCAGCAGGGCCGCTGGCCCAGATCCGAGTCATGGTCGAGAAAAGCCGGCCCGGTGGCGGGGGACCCTGAAGATCAGCGGGGCCCTGGCTCGCGGCCCGGCCTCAGGCCACCTCCACCAGGGTCGCCTCCCCCTGAGCGAGCCCCGAGCAGATGGTGGCGCCACCGACCCCGCCGCCGCGCCGCCGCAGCTCCAGGATCAGGCCGCCCAGGATGCGGGCCCCCGAGGCTCCGATGGGGTGCCCGACCGCAATCGCTCCGCCATTGGGGTTGACCCGGTCCAGGTCCACCTCGAGCATGCGTGAGCTGGTGATCACGACCGAGGCGAACGCTTCGTTGATCTCCAAAATCCGGAGATCCTGCGTGGTGAGCCCGCCCTGCTGGCGGTCCAGCGCCTGCTGCAGCGCCAGGGCGGGCACCGTGGCCAGGTAGGGGTGGTCGGCGGCCGACTCGCCGTAGCCCAGCCATGTCGCCAGCGGCTCCGCCCCGAGCTGCCGAGCGCGGCGCCGACTCGCCACCACCACGATCGCCGCCCCGTCGTTGATCCCCGGGGCATTGCCCGCGGTCACCGAACCATCGGGCCCGCCGAAGACCGGCTTGAGCGCCTGGAGCTTCTCCAGGGAGGTGTCGGGACGGGGCTGCTCGTCGCGGTCGACGATGGCGGGCTGGGGCCGGCCGGGAACCTCCACCGCAACCAGCTCCTCGGCGATCCAGCCCTCCTGTCGCGCCCTCTCATAGCGCTGCTGAGAGAGGAGCGCGAACTCATCCTGCTCCTGGCGACTCACCTTCAACTCCGCCGCCACCTCACTCCCGTGCTCGCCCATGTGCACCTCGTCCACCGGGCAGGTGAGACCGTCGGAGATCATGGAGTCGTACATGGTGAGGTTGCCCATGGCGACCCCCTGGCGGGTCCCCCGCAGCAGCATGGGAGCCTGGGACATCGACTCCATACCGCCCGCGACCACCAACTCAGCGTCCCCGGCCCGGATCATGAGCGCGGCCAGGTTGACCGCCTTCAGGGAGGAGGCGCACACCTTGTTGACCGAGAGCGACGGCACGGTGGAGGGGATGCCCGCCCGCAGCGCCGCCTGACGGGCGGGAACCTGGCCCATGCCGGCGGTGATTACGGTGCCCAGGATGCACTGCTCCACCTCTTCCGGGCCGATCCCGGCCCGCTCCAGGGCTGCCCTGATGGCGACGGCCCCGAGTTCGACCGCCGGCAGCGGGCTCAGGCCGCCGCGCAGCCGTCCGAACGGGGTCCTGGCGTAGGAGAGTATGACCGGGTCGAGATCACTCATGGCCATATGGTACGCCCGCCTGTGGAGCCGATCTCAGGCGCCGGGAGCCGGATCCAGCAGCCTGGTGACCGAGCCGGAGAACCCCAGCAGGTGCGATGCGATCACCAGGCGCTGCACCTCCGAGGTGCCCTCCCCGATCTCGTTCACCTTGACGTCGCGGTAGTAGCGGGCGACCGGAAGATCCTCCATGAAGCCGGCTCCCCCGTGGATCTGAACCGCCTGGTTGGCGCACCAGGTGGCGGTCTCGGAAGCCTGCAGCTTGGCCATGGCGGCGAACTTCCCGGCCGGCCGTCCCTGGTCGATCAGGGTGCCGGCGCGCCAGACCATCAGCCGCGCCAGCTCGATCTGGGTCGCCATGTCGGCCAGCTTCATCTGCGTCGCCTGAAAGCGGCTGAGCGGCCTCCCGAACTGGCGGCGCTGTTGGGAGTAGCCCAGGCATGCGTCCAGGCAGGCCTGGGCCACGCCGACCGAGAGCGCGGCGATCGCCACCCGGCCCGCCTCCAGGATCATCAGGAACTGGCTGAAGCCGCCCCCCTCGCGGCCCAGCAGGTTCCCCTGGGGGACCCGACAGGAGCTGAAGCTGAGCTCCCTGGTGTCGCTGGCGTGCCAGCCCAGCTTGCGATAGGGGGGAGCCTGGGAATAGCCGGGCGTGCCCCGCTCCACCATGATCGCGCTGATCTGGTTGCGGTCACCGGAGCGGCCCGTGACCGCGGTGATGGTGACCCCGCGGCTGATGTCAGTCCCCGCGTTGGTGATGAAGCACTTGGTGCCATCGATCACTAAGTCCGAGCCATCGCGCACCGCCCTGGTCCTGGTCCCGCCGGCGTCCGAGCCCGCCTCCGGCTCGGTGAGCCCGAAGGCCCAGAGGGCTCGACCCGCCAGCAGGTCGGGCAGATATCGCTCCTGCTGCTCCGGGGTCCCGAAGGCGACGATCGGAGCGATGCCCAAGGAGACGGCCGCCTCCAGGGTGATCCCCAGGGAGGCATCGGCCCGGGAGACCTCCTCGAGCGCCAGCAGGTAGCTGACGAAGTCCGCACCCGCGCCGCCGATGGGCTCGGGGTAGGGCAGCCCGAACAGGCCCAGCTCTCCCATCTGGGCGACGATGGGGTAGGGAAAGCGCTCCTCCCGGTCATACAGCGCCGCCTGCGGCGCCACCACCTGGTCGGCGAACTCGCGGGCGGTCTGGCGGATGGCCTCCTGCTCCGGGGTGAGCTCGAAGCTCAGCGCCACCGCGGTCAGACCGCGGCCGGCCGGGGCAGCCGCTGCTTGGCCAGCTCCACTATCTGCTCGATGGTGTCGGCCACCCGGACCCCGGCCGCTTCCAGCGCCTCCACCTTGGACGTGGCGGAGCCGGTGTTGCCGCTGATGATCGCCCCCGCGTGCCCCATCCGCTTGCCGGGCGGAGCGGTGCGGCCGGAGATGAATCCGATCACCGGCTTGGGGTACCCGCGCCCGATGAGCTCGGCCGCGCGCTCCTCATCAGCCCCCCCGATCTCACCTGCCATCACCACCAGCTCGGTCTCGGGGTCGGCGGCGAAGAGCTCCAGCACGTCCGAGAAGCTGAGGCCGAGGACGGGGTCTCCCCCGATCCCGACCGCGGTCGACTGACCGTATCCGGACCTGCCGAGCGCCTGCATGATCTCGTAGGTCAGAGTCCCGGACCGGGACACGATCCCGACCGGGCCCGCGTGGCCGTTCTGATTGGGGATGATCCCCACCTTGGCGCGCTCCCCGGGCGACATCAGCCCCGGGCAGTTGGGGCCGACAAGCCTGGTGCCGCGCGCAGCGATGAAGGCGCGGGCCCGCACCATGTCGTGGACCGGGATCAGCTCGGTGATGCAGACGACCAGGTGCACCCCTGCGGCCGACGCCTCCATGATCGCGTCGGCCGCGAACGGCGGGGGCACGAAGACGGCCGCCACATCGGCGGAGGTCTCCTCCACCGCCTCCCGCACGGTGTCAAAGACCGGCAGCCCCAGGTGCTGGGTGCCGCCCTTGCCGGGGGACACCCCGGCCACGACCGTGGTGCCGAACTCCAGCATCTGCTCGGTGTGGAAGGTCCCCTCGCTCCCGGTCATGCCCTGCACCAGGACCCTGGACTCACGGTTGAGCAGGATGCTCATCTCTTGCCTCCCTCAGCCGCCACCAACTTCACTATCTTGTCGGCCGCCTCGGGCGCCGAGACCGCCGGGACTATCCCCGCCCGCTCCAGGATGGCCCGCCCCTCCTCCTCCCTGGTGCCGGTCATCCGGACCACCAGCGGCACCCGGATCCCCAACTGGTCACGGGCGGCGATCACGCCGTTGGCGACCTCATCACCCCGGGTGATGCCCCCGAAGATGTTCACGAAGATCCCCTTCACCTCGGGGTCCAGCAGCACCATCTCCAGAGCCTGGCGGACGACCTCCGCCTTGGCCCCTCCGCCTATGTCCAGGAAGTTGGCGGGCGCTCCCCCGTGCTGCTTGACCAGGTCCAGGGTGTTCATCACCAGCCCGGCGCCGTTCCCGATCACCCCCACATCGCCCCCCAGGTGCACGTATGTGAGCCCGCGCCGCTTGGCCTCCACCTCCAGGGGATCGTCGCCGCTGGAGGCGGCGTCCCGGTCATCGCCCAGCTCCCTCACCAGGTCGTGGTGGCGGAACTCCGCATTCTGGTCGATCTCGATCTTGCCGTCGCCGGCGATGAGACGCTGCTGTTGAGTGATCACCAGGGGGTTTATCTCGCACAGGGTGGCGTCGAGCCGCTGGCAGAGCGAGTACAGGCTCTGCACCAGGGGCACCAGCTGGGTGAGCAGCCTGCCCTTGGGCAATGTCCCCTCGCCCTGGACCGCCGCCAGGGCGTCGAGAGCGAGACGGCGGATCTCAAACGGGTGGGGCCCGCTGAAGGGGTCGGGCCAGAGCTTGGCGATCTTCTCCGGCGCTGTCTCCGCGACCTCCTCGATCTCCATCCCCCCGGCGAAGGAGAGCATCACGACCAGGCTGCGGCGATCCCGGTCCAGGGCGACCCCCAGGTACAGCTCCCGAGCGATGTCAAGGGCCTCCTCGCAGAGGACCGCCGGCACCGTGAAGCCCCGGATCTCCGTGCCCAGGATCTGCTCGGCGGCGCGGCGCGCCTCAGCCTCGTCTCCGGCCAGCTTGACCCCGCCCGCCTTGCCCCGGCCGCCGATCGGAACCTGAGCCTTGATCACGATCCGCCCCAGCTCTCGAGCCGCCTGGGCGGCCTGGTCTGGGTCACGGGCCAGCCGGCCCATCGGGCACTCGATGCCAACCTGGCGGAATTGGGCCTTGGCCTGGTGTTCTAAAAGCCTCACGCAACCCTCCTGAGCGATTCCGGTCGAACCGGGACGTACTGCAGACTTAGTGTAGGAGCACGTCCGCCCCCAGCCGACAGTCCTCCAGGCCCGCTGTGGGCGCATGGGATCGTCCGCGACACCCTGCCGCGTTGTGAGCGCGACGGGTGGCCCGGGCGGCGCCGCGGTTGAGCCAGGCGGCGGCGGTGAGGGCGGGCGGCTGGAGTCGCGCCAGGAGGACCGACGGGATGAGCCACACCGAGGAGTGGATCACCGGCGACCTGGTGGCCCAATTCACCGACTGGTCGGGCGGCCCGCCGGAGGGGGTCTGGTCGGCTCCCGGCAGGGTGACCCTGCTCGGAGAGTACCTGGACCTCTGCGGTGGGGTGGTCCTGCCCACGACCGTCGACCTGCGCGCCCGGGTCGCCCTGCGCCGCCGCCCGGACCGGTTGCTCCGGGTCCGCTCCCGGCAGAAGCGCGACGTCGTCCAGGTGGACGGCTCAGCGCTGGAGCCCGGGGTCGCATCCGGTTGGGCCGCCTACCTGCTGGGCGCCATCTGGGCGGTCCTGGAGCTCGGGGCCCCCAGGGAAGGGCTGGACCTGATGCTGGACAGCAGCGTGCCGGAGGGCGCCGGCGTCTCGTCGTCAGCCGCGGTCGAGTGCGCGCTGGTGGAGGCGCTCACCGCCATTTGGGAGATTGAGCTGTCGCCCTGGCAGAAGGCCGTGGTGGCCCGGCGAGCCGAGACCGACTTCGCGGGAGTCCCCTGCGGCCTGATGGACCAGGTGGCCGCGGTCTTCGGCCGGCCGGCGCGCGCCCTGCGCTACGACAGCAGCACCCAGACGGTGAGCGAGCTGCCGCTCGACCCCGGAGCGACCGGCGCCAAGCTCTTCCTCATCGACACCCGGACCAGGCGCCGGCTGGGCGCCTCCGAGTACCGGGACCGGCGCGCCGCCCTGGCGAGCGCCCAGCAGCAGCTCGGAGGCGCGCCGCTGGTGGGAGCCGTGGAGGCGGACCTCGAGCTGTTCGACGACCCGGCCACGAGGGCCCTGGTCCGCCACGCCATCACCGAGCAGCGCCGGGTGGACCAGGGGGAGGCGGCCCTGCGCGGCGGCGACCTGGAGGAGCTGGGCCGCCTCATGTCCAGCTCCCACACCTCGCTCCGTCAGGACCTCAGGGTCAGCGGCCCCGAGCTCGACCTGGCGGTGCAGGCGGCCTGCGCAGGAGGCGCCTACGGGGCCAAGCTGACCGGGGCCGGCTTCGCCGGGGCGGTGGTGGCGGTGGGGCCGAGCCAGGCCGAACCGGAGATCCAGAGGAGTGTCGCCGCAGCCTTCGCCGCCAGGGGTCTGCGGCCCGCCGCGGTGCGGGCGGTGGCGCCGGCCGCCGGCGCGCGCCGGGACCGGTAGCCCGGCGCCGTGGCGGCGGGCGCCGCCTCAGAGCGGGATGTTGCCGTGGCGCCGGCGGGGTCCGCTCACCTGCTTGGTGCCGGCCATGCGCAGGGCCCGGATCAGGGCGGGCCTGGTCTGGCGTGGCTCGATGATGTCGTCGACGTAGCCGCGCTCGGCCGCGTGATACGGGTTGGCGAACTGCTCGCGATATGCGGCCGCCAGCTCGGCCTGGGAGAGGGTCTGGCCGGCGCCGCGCTGGCGGCCGAGGAACCTGACCGCGCCCTCCGCCCCCATGACCGCGATCTCGGCGGTGGGCCAGGCGGCGTTCCAGTCGGCGCCCAGGTGCTTGCTGCACATGACGTCATAGGCTCCGCCGTAGGCCTTGCGGGTGATCACGGTCAGCTTGGGGACGGTCGCCTCGGCATAGGCGTAGAGCAGCTTGGCGCCGTGGCGGATGATGCCCCCGTACTCCTGGTCGGTGCCCGGAAGAAAGCCGGGGACGTCGACCAGGGTGACGAGAGGGATGTTGAAGGCGTCACAGAAGCGCACGAAGCGGGCGCCCTTGACCGAGGCCGCGATGTCCAGCGCTCCCGCCAGATGCTTGGGCTGATTCGCGACCACCCCCACGCTCATCCCGTCGAGCCGGGCGAAGCCGACCACCAGGTTGGGAGCGAACAGCGGCTGTACCTCCAGGAACCTGCCGTCATCCACCACCCGATGGATGACATCGCGCATCTCGTAGGGCTCCCGGTGGCTGGCGGGGATGATCTCCTGGAGCTCGGCGTCGGCCCGTTCGGGAGGATCCGTGGTCGGTACCCTGGGGGGCGGCTCGCTGGAGTTCTGAGGCAGGAAGGAGAGCAGCTCACGGATCTGTTGGAAGGCTTCGTCCTCGCTCGCCGACTCGAAGTGGGCCACCCCGCTGCGCTGGGAGTGGATGTCGGCCCCCCCCAGCTGCTCGAAGTCCACCTCCTCACCGGTGGTGACTCGCACCACCTCGGGACCGGTTATGAACATGTAGCCGACATGGCGGACCATGAAGGTGAAGTCGGTGATTGCCGGCGAGTAGACCGCACCCCCAGTGCAAGGGCCCGCGATCAGGGAGAGCTGGGGCACCACCCCGCTGCAGCGCACGTTGCGGTAGAAGATGTCGGCGTACCCCGCCAGGGAGACCACCCCCTCCTGGATCCGCGCCCCCGCGCTGTCGTTGATCCCGATCACGGGACAGCCCATCCGCTCGGCGAGCTCCATCACCTTGACCACCTTCTCGGCGAAGGCCTCGCCCAGAGACCCGCCCATGAAGGAGGCGTCGTGGGAGAAGACGAACACCCGGCGCCCGGCGATCTCCCCGAACCCGGTGACCACCCCGTCGCCGGGCACGCGCCGCTCCGCCATGTCGAACTGCTCCGAGCGGTGGACCACGAAGGCATCCAGCTCGGTGAAGCTGTCCCGGTCCAGCAGGCGGCGGATCCGTTCCCGTGCGGTCAGCCGCCCCTTGCGGCGCTGCTGCCGCTCGGGCTCGCCGCCACGATGGACGGCGTCGTGGCGGCGCTTGCGCAGCTGGTTGATGAGGCGCTCGTTCTGGGTCGGCTCCCGGACCGGGTCCGGGGCCGCCGGAGGCTGCTCGTCCGCCTGCTCCTGCTTGGCCACCGTCCCATCTTCCTCGATCGCACCCGCGGTGGTCGACACCGGACCGGCCAGGGGGCGGCTTGAGCCCTGTCCTGGGGGCGATCTGGCGCCGCTGCCAACCTCCCGCCCTGGAGCGTCCAGCCCAGCCGGGTTGGCACCTGCCGGAGTGGTCGGCCGAGTTCCTGGGCACCTTCCTGCTGGTTCTCGGTGGGCTGAGCGCGGTCTGCCTGGACTTCGGCCGGGGCTCTCCCATGCCCGGGCTCGTCCCCTCCGCCAGTCTCCGCCTGCTCATCACCGGCCTCCTGTTCGCGGGTTGCGGCAGCCTGATCGCGCTCACCCCCTTCGGGCGCCTCAGCGGGGCCCACGTCAACCCCTGCGTGACTTTGGCCTTCTGGGTTGGCGGTCACATCTCCCGGGCGGACCTGCTCGGTTACTGGGCGGGGCAGTTCTTGGGAGCCGTGGCGGGGGACCTGGTCCTGCGCCTGGTATGGGGCGGGGCGGCCGTCTCGGTGCAGGACGGCCTGACCGTCCCCCATCGGGGGGTGTCCGCCGCCCAGGCGATCGGGGTCGAGGCCCTGATGACGGGCATCCTGGTCCTGGCCATCTTCGGCTGCACCTCGTGGGCTCGAACGGCTCGCCTGACTCCCCTGGTGCTCTGGATCGTGATCGCCCTGCTGGTCTGGCGCGGAGCGCCGTACACCGACTGCAGCCTGAACCCCGCCCGCAGCCTGGGCCCAGCCCTGGTCAGCGGCAGCTACCGCGCCCTGTGGATCTACTTCGTCGGGCCCCCGGTCGGCGCCGCCGTGGCCGCACTCGGGTACCTGCAGCTGGCCCGGGGCCGTCATCCCCTCACCGCCAAGCTCTACCACGACTTCCGGTTCCGCAGCGTGCTGGGAGAGGCACTGCCGAGGTGGCGGCGACAGCGGTGAGGCAAATGAGACGGCGGTGGGCACCGCCTGTCGCGGAACGGTGAACCCAGGCTCAGAGTCGCAGCTTTCAGCTTAGCCTCCCCAGGTGTCAAGGAGAGGCAGGTCCCGCTCCAGCCAGCGCCCCGAGCCCAGCCTCCTCGAGCCGTCTCCCGAG
>JAKABA010000039.1:18434-26727 GCA_021802115.1 bacterium
CTGCTGCAGGCCATGGTGGAGGCCGCCCGGGCCACCACCGGGGCCGACTCCGCGCGTCTTCTCCTGCTGTCCCCCGACGGGCGCAGCACGGTGGTGGCGGCGGTCAGCGGACGGGTGGATGTTCCCCCGGGATCGCGACGGCCGCTGGAAGAGGGCCTCGGCGGCTGGGTCATCCGCAACCACCGCGCCATCCTGGTCAGCAGCTTGCAGCGGCGGCTGTGCTATCCCCGGAGCGCCCTGGAGATCGCCATAGCGCTACGGGACAGCGAGTCTGCAGTCGCGGTGCCGATCTCCGACCCGGTCAGCGGCACCTGCCTGGGAGCGCTGGCGGCCCTCTCGCCGCACCCGATGGCATTCCGGGCCAGGTCGGTGCGCGTCCTCGACCTCTTCGCGCAGGTGGCCGGGTCCGCGCTCACGGCCACCGCCAGGGAGCGGGAGCTCCGGGAGACCCTGACGGATCGGCAAATCCAGCAGCAGCGCAACGACCTGCTGGTGAGCCTGGTCGAAAAGGTGCATGAGGGGGTGGCCCTGGTCGATCGCCAGGGGATCGTGCGCTACTCCAACCCCGCCTTCGGCAGGCTCTTCGGGCTCTCCGCAAAAGACCTGGTCGGCAGCTCAGCCGACTCCCTGCTCCGCCAGGGAGAGCCGGCCGACGACAGCGGGGATGGGGAACCAGAGTGGAACGGAGACCAGTTCGAGCTGGTCATCCCCGACCCGACCGCGCCGCGGGTGATCCGCCTCTCACGCAACACCTTCGAATACGGCAGGAGCCGGATTCCGGGCTGGATCGTCACCGCCCGCGACACCACCGACCGGGCCCGCTGGGAGGCCCGCCTGCGCCACCAGGGCGAGCATGACGACCTGACCGGGCTGCCCAACCGCCACCAGCTCCAGCGCCGGCTGGCGGCGGTCACCGGGGCGAGCCCGCCCCGCCCCGAGGCGGGGGTCTTCTTCATCGACCTCGACGGCACCAAGACCGTCAACGACGCGCTTGGACATGAGGCCGGGGATGACCTTCTGCGCGCCGTCGCGGGCCGGCTGCTGGCCAGGATCAGGCCGGGGGATCTGCTGGCCCGCTACGGCGGCGATGAGCTGGTGGCCCTCATCGAGCCCCTGCCGGCCCAGGAGGCGCCGGCGTTCGCGGAGCGCCTGCTGAGCGCGTTCTCGGACCCGATCCGGCTCAAGGGACAGGTGGTGGCGGTGACCGCCAGCGTGGGCTTCACGTCCTGCCGTGAGGGGTCTGACCCGGCCAGCCTCCTGCGGGAGGCCGACTCCGCCATGTACGCGGCCAAGCGGGCGGGCGGGAACGCCTGGCGGGCGTACGAGGCGGATCTGCACGACGCCGCGCTGGCGGAGCTGCGTCTGAGCTCGGAGCTGCGGGCCGCCCTGGACGATCCCGAGGCGTCCGGGCTGCACCTGGTGTACCAGCCCCTCGTCCACCTCGGGCACGGCTACTGCACCGGCGTGGAGGCCCTGATGCGCTGGCACCACCCGCGCCTGGGCATGGTCTCCCCGCCTCAGGTAGTGGAGATAGCCCGACGGCTGCACGAGCTGGAGCGCCTCAGCGACTGGATCCTGGACCAGGCCCTCTCCGACCTCGCGGGGTGGGGCTCCCAGGGCATCGACCAGCTGATCCTGGGAGTCAACTTCGCCCCCACCGAGCTCACCGACCCGGGCTTCTGCGACCGGGTCCTGGCGTCCCTGGGCCGCCACGGGATCCCCAGCGACCGTCTGGTCGTGGAGATCACCGAGCACGAGCTCGGACCGCAGCTGCAGCCCCGCGTCGCGACCACGGTCCAGGAGCTCGCCGAGCACGGCGTCCTGAGCGCCCTGGACGATGTCGGCTCCGGGCAGTCGAACCTGGCCCGCCTGGTCGACCTGCCGGTCAAGATCCTCAAGGTCGACCGGGTGTTCGTGATGGGCCTGCCAGGGGACCGCCGCAGCTCGGCTGTGATCCGAGCCTTCCTCTCGGTGGGCCGAGACCTGGACATGGACGTCGTCGCCGAGGGAGTGGAGACCAGGGCCCAGGAGGTGGCGCTGCGCTCCTACGGGTGCGAGATCGTGCAGGGATTCCGCTACTCCAAGCCGCTGCGGGCCCAGGCCCTGGCGGATTGGATGCTCCCGGGCCCCGACCACGGCTCCCGCCTCGGTCCGCCGCGAGAGCCGGGGCGGCCCGACCTGGTACGAGTTCGGCCCGGGCGGCGCAGCGCCTGAGGCCTACACGGGAGGGCGCCAGACCCCGAAGACCTCCCGCAGCCGGTCGCATATCTCGCCGACAGTGGCGCCGGCCGCCAGCGCCTCCCGCATGGGTGGCAGCAGGTTGGCCCCTCCCTGAGCGGCCCGCTCGACCCCATCCAGAGCCCCGGCGACCGCCGCCTGTGACCGGGCCAGGCGGTGTTCCGCCAGGCCGCGCACCTGCTGCGCCTCCAGCTCCGGGTCCACCTTGAGCAGGGGGACCTCGACGGGCAGATCATCCTGGAACCGGTTGACCCCCACCACCACCGCCTCCCCGGACTCGACCTCCTGTTGGTGCCGGTAGGCCGACTCCTGGATCTGCTCCTGGTAGTAGCCCTGCTCGATGGCGGCCACCGCTCCGCCCCGGCTGTCCACCTCGGTGATGAGGGCGGCGGCTTCGCTCACCAGCCACTCGGTCAGGGACTCGATCAGGTAGGAGCCACCCAGCGGATCGGCGACCTTGGCCACCCCCGACTCGTAGGCCAGCAGCTGCTGGGTGCGCAACGCCAGGGTGGCCGCCGGCTCCGAGGGCAGGGCCAGCGCCTCGTCGTAGGCGTTGGTGTGCAGCGACTGGGCCCCTCCCAGCACCGCGGCCAGCGCCTGCAGCGCGACCCGGACCACGTTGTTGAGCGGCTGCTGCGCGGTCAGGGTCGCGCCCGCGGTCTGGGCGTGGAAGCGCAGCTGGAGGCAGCGGGCATCGGTGGCCCCGAAGCGCTCGGCCATCAGCGTCGCCCAGAGCCGCCGGGCCGCGCGGAACTTCGCCACCTCCTCGAAGAGGTCGTTGTCGACGTTGAAGAAGAAGCTCAGCCGCGGCGCGAATTCAGCCAGCTCCAGTCCCGCCGCGAGGGCGGCCTCGACATACGCCAGCCCGTTGCTGAGCGCGAACGCGAGCTCCTGGGGCGCGGTCGCTCCCGCCTCCCGGATGTGGTAGCCGGAGATGGAGATCGGGTTCCAGCGCGGCAGCTCCCGGTGGCAGTAGGCGAAGGTGTCGGTGATCAGGCGCATGCTCGGCCGCGGCGGAAAGATGTAGGTGCCGCGAGCCGCGTACTCCTTGAGGATGTCGTTCTGAATCGTCCCCCCGAGTGCGGCCCCGGGGATGCCCCGCTCCGCGGCGGTGAGCTGATAGAGCAGGAGCAGAAGGCTGGCGGGGGCGTTGATCGTCATCGAGGTTGTCACCCGCTCCAGGGGCAGATCGGCGAGCAGGGTCCGCATGTCGCCCAGGTGGTCGATCGCCACCCCCACCTTGCCGACCTCCCCCCTGGCCATCTCGTCGTCGGAGTCGTATCCCATCTGCGTGGGCAGGTCGAACGCCACCGACAGCCCGGTCTGACCGCGCTCCAACAGATATCGGAAGCGCTGGTTGGTGGAGGCGGCGGATCCGAAGCCCGCGTACTGGCGCATGGTCCAGAGGCGTCGCCGGTAACCGTCCGCGCGGATCCCCCTGGTATAGGGGGGCTCCCCTGGTGGTGGCGGCTCCGGACGCGCCGGATCGCGATCGTAGTGCGGCCGCAGGGGCAGGCCGGAGCCGGTCCTGAACGCGGAATCCTCAGCGCTCACCAGCCGGCTCCCGGGGAGGCTCCAACCAGCGCAGCCGCTTGCCCTGGGCCCTGGCGTAGGCGATCTCGCCGAGGGTGGCGTCCTCGAGATAGCCGCCGACATTGAGCACCAGGACCTCGTCGGCCAGATCGAGCTTGCGTCGCTGAATCGGGTCCAGCTCGGTCCCCCGGGTGGCCCCCGGCTCGACCGAGCCGGCTTCGATGTCCGTGGCCCGCTGTGACCGGGCCGACTGGACGCCGCCACTGAGCACGATCCGGCCCGCCGCCGTCTCCTCCTGCTGGGCGCGCCGGAAGGCATCCGGGAAACGCGGCGACCCGCACAGACAGACCACGCGGGGAGCCGACTCCTCCGGCCGGCTGGACAGCTCCCGAGGGGCCTGCACCAGCTCGGTGAGGACCCCGTGCTCGGTGGCCGGATGGATGAAGGCGACCAGCCTCCCCCTGGAGCCGGGCCGGGGCTCGGGGTCGATCAGCTCCGCTCCCCGCTCAGCCCAGCCCCTCAGCTCCCGGAAGATGTCATCCACCCGGTAGGCCAGGTGGTGCAGCCCCTCTCCGCGGCGCTCCAGGAATCTCGCGACCTTCGAGTCTGGCCGCGTCGGGCTCAGCAGCTCCAGCGACTGCCCTCCCAGCTGCAGAAAGGTCGCGTCGATGCCGTCCGGCTCCACCCTCTCCACGGGACCGGCCACGACCCCCAACCGGGCGGCCAGCGCGGCGGTGGCGGCGGGCAGGTCTCGCACCGCGATGGCGACATGGTCGAGCTGCAATCCGCGGACGGGGGCGGCCACCCCGTGATTATGGCGATGGACCGGACCCGGTCGGGCCCCGGCCCCCCGGGCTGCTGGCTGGGTCTGGGCCGTCAGCTCCGGGGCAGGTACTCCAGGCCCATCGCCTCGGCCACCAGCACCGCCACATCGGCACTGCCCAGCTCCGGCCCCAGGGACTGGGAGGAGATCCCCTCCTGGAACATGGTGGCGCAGAACGGGCACGCCACCGCCGCCCGCTCGGCGCCGGTCTCCTGGGCCTGCCGAACTCTGACCCGGTTGACCCGCTCGCCCTGGTTCTCCTCCATGAAGATCCTGCCCCCGCCGGCGCCGCAGCACATCGCCTCACCCCGACTTCGGGCCATCTCCAGCAGCTGGACCCCCGGGATTGCCCTGAGGAGGCGACGGGGGGCGTCGTACTCCTGGTTCCACCGCCCCAGATAGCAGGGATCGTGATAGGTGATGCGACCCTGACCGATCCCCGCCGTCAATTGGATCCGGCCCTGGTCCAGGAGCCGGCTGAGCAGCTGGGTGTGGTGGATGACCTCGTACCTGCCACCCACGTCGGGGTACTCGTTGGCCAGGGTGTTGAAGCAGTGCGGGCAGCTGGCGATGATGCGCCGCACCCCCCGCTGCTCCAGCTTGTCGACCACCTGCTGCGCCTGAGTCTGGAAGAGGTACTCATTGCCCAGACGCCTGGCCGGGTCGCCGTTGCAGGTCTCCTCCTCCCCGAGCACGGCGAAGTCGACGCCGGCCGCCTTCAGGATCGCCACGGTCGCCCGGGCGGCGGGCCAGTTGGCCTCGTCGAAGGCGGTGGCACAACCGACCCAGTACAGGTACTCGGCGTCGGGGTTGTCGGCCAGGCGCGGAACCTTAAGCCCCTCCGCCCAGCGCATGCGCGACGACTGAGCCATCGCGTAGGGGTTGCCCCGCTGCTCCAGGGACTCGAGCGCCTTCTGCGCCTCCCGAGGGATGCGCGACTCCTCCAGAACCAGGGAGCGACGCATCTCGACGATGGCGGGCACGTGCTCGATCAGGACGGGGCACTGCTCGACACAGGCGCCGCAGGTAGTGCAGGACCAGAGGGTCTCCTCAAGGACCGTCCAGTCCAGCAGACCCCCGTCCGGGGGCGGCTCACCCGAGGGCTGGTCCCCCACCCAGTAGCCGCGGGGGGCAGGCTCGCCGCGGGCCTGGGCGTACCAGGCGTCCCTGAGGTCGGTGATGAAGAGCTTGGGCGAGAGCGGCTTGCCGGTGTTGAAGGCGGGACAGTGCACCTGGCAGCGCCCGCACTCGGTGCAGGTGGCGAGGTCGAGCTCCTGCTTCCAGGTCAACTGGTCCACACGGGCCAGCCCGTAGTGGTCCGCCTGCTCGATGTCCAGCATGGGGAGATGCCGGCCCGCGGGCTCCAGGTCGCGGGCGTACACGTTGGGAACCGCGGTCAGTATGTGCAGGTGCTTGCTCCGGGCCAGGTAGACCAGAAAGCCCGCCACCACCAGGAGGTGCGCCCACAGGAAGAACTCGTGCCAGGCCCAGATCGACTCCCCGTGGAGGCCGCGGAAGAGGGCGGAGACCGCATCCGAGAAGGGACGCAGATTGACGACCTGGTCCGCTCCGGCCGCGATCTGGGTGCCGTAGATGCCGAGCTGGGTGGCGATCACGACCGCGATGAGCACAAGGATGGTGGTGGCGTCGCGCTGGTGACTGCCCTGAAAGCGGCGGGGCCTCAGCAGGTAGCGGTTGAGCGCCGCCAGCGCCAGCCCCACCAGCACCGCCGCCGCGAGCAGGTCCTCAAGGAAGGCCACCGGCCCCCACCAGTACTGCTGATCGAGGTTGAGCGGGGGCACCAGCGCCTCCAGCCCGGACTGGAGGATCTCCAGGTTGAGGATCACGAAGCCCCAGAAGATCAGGAGATGAGCGACCCCGGAGAACGGCCAGCGGAGCAGCCGCTTCTGGCCCAGCACGAACACCAGCACCCCCCTCACCCTGCTGGCTGGGTGGTCCAGCCGCGCCTCCGGTTGGGCCCGGCGCATGGACCTCTCCAGCGGACCGATCCGCCGCCAGAAGAGGACCCCGGTGGCCGCCATCAGGACCACCGCCGCGGCCGTGTTGAGCCAGATCAAGGGTGGTCGAAGCTCATGGCCAGGGCGAAGAGAGCCACCCCCAGAAGCACCACCACGGCCCAGACGACCCAGAACCAGCTGGGTTCGTCGATCCAGAATGGCCCTTGACGGCGCCGCGCGCCGTGGGCCGTCCGGTTGGGGTCGTCAGGCTGGGCCGGCACCGTCGCCTCCTTCGGGCTCACCCGGCAAATGGTATGGAGTAGGGGCTGGGCCCATCAGCTGCCCGCCCAGTGCGGGGAGCGCTTCTCCAAAAAGGCGGCTATGCCCTCCCCGGCATCGTCGCTGCGGAAAGCGGCGTCGAATTGGGACAGCTCCACCGCCAGCGCCGCCTCCAGGGGCCGGTCCAGGCCGTCGGAGACCGCTCTCTTGATGGCGGCCACGGCCAGCGGTGCCCGCTGCCCGAGTTGTTCGGCCAGCGCCTGTGCCTCCCGGTGGAGGTTCTCCGGATCCGCCAACCGGTTCACCAAACCCAGGGACAGGGCCCGCTCCGCATCCACCTGGTCGCCGCTCAGCAAAAGCTCCAGCGCCCGGCCGCGGCCGACCAGCCGGGGCAGGCGCTGGGTGCCGCCCCAGCCCGGGATGATCCCCAGCAGAATCTCCGGCTGACCCAGGCGGGCGCTGCGGCTGGCGATCCGCAGGTCGCAGGCCATGGCCAGCTCGAGCCCGCCCCCCAGCGCGAATCCGTTCACCGCGGCCACGATGGGCAATCGGGAACTCTCCATCTCCAGGGTGAGGCGCTGCCCGTCGGCGATCTTGTCCAGGGTGGCGTCGGGGCCATCGCTCACGAACTCCTTGATGTCCGCCCCGGCGACGAAGAATCGGTCACCCGCCCCGGTCACCACCGCGGCCGCCAGACTCCGGTCTGATTCGAACTCCCGAAGTCCGGCCCGCAGACCGGCGAGCACGGCCCGGTTGAGAGCATTGGCCGGGGGATGGTCCACGATCAGCCAGCCCACCCGGCCCTCCCTTTCCCGCCTCACGACCTCAGTCATCGCTTCCTCCCGGTGCACGCTCGGTCCATCCCGCAGCCAGTAGGCTAAGGGGATGAAGCAGCAGGAGGGGGGCGCGCCCGCCTCCGACCGCGCCGAGTGGGACGACCTGAGCGGGCTCGACGAGGCGCAGCTGCAGCGGATTCAGGCCGAGCTCGCAGCGTCCGAGCGGGCCCTGCGAGTTGAGATGGCACCTCTGCAAGCGCGCATGGCTGAGCTCAACCGGCGCCAGGAACTGCTGGCCACCGAGCTCCGGCGGCGCGAGCGCCAGCGTCACCTGGCCGAGCGCCGCCGAGTGAGGGCGGACGTCCAGGAGGGCCAGGCGCTGTCGCTGCTGCGATTGGTGGAGGCGGCCGAGCCGCCCCCGTTCGGTGAGCTGCCGTTCGCGGAGCTGGAGTTCCTGTTGGAGACCGGCGGAGTGGTGGCCCTGGGCTACCCGGGCAGTCGGTCTCCCACCCTGCAGATGACCGACGGAAGTCGGGTCGAGACCGTGGCCGACCTGGCTGCTGCCCGGCGGCTGTACCAGTCGGGCTGGGACTTCGGGGTGGCAGCCCGCAAGGGGGTGCGTGTCCACACCCCCGGCACGCGGCTGGAGCGGCTCCTCGACCCCGACCGCTGCTTCGTCAGGCCCA
>JAKABA010000254.1 GCA_021802115.1 bacterium
CGATGGCCGCGTCCGGCGCGGAAGGGAGGTTACCCTGGCTATCACGTCCGAGCGCCGGGAAACCCGGTGGTGCCAGCAGTGGGAGTCGAACCCACACGAGCTTGCGCTCAACGGTTTTTGAGACCGTCTCCAGGCCACTTTCTAGGCCCAGCGAAGGCACCTGGTGGGCCTTCTCGAATTGAGTTCGCGCGGAGTTCCCCACGGCCGTGTCGGGTGGCGTAAACTGGGGGAAATCCCGGTTGGCATCAGAAGTGGCATCATCGCAGCAGCGGTCTGGGGAACCGTTGGGCTTGGGAGGCAGCTCGTGGCGGGCAGACGGGCGAACGGATCGGGCAGCGTGGGCAAGCTCGCGGACGGTCGCTGGCAGGCTCGCTACACGGTCCGCGATGAGGGCGGCCAGCCCATCCGGCGTGCGGTGTATGCCCGAACCCGGGCTGAGGTCGAGGCCAGGTTAGTGGCGGCCCTCCACGACCGTAACCTCGGGATGGCCTCGGCTAGGCGGGGGAGAGGCCCCACGGTGGCCTCGTACGCGGAGCGGTGGCTCACGGTCCACAAGGTGCGGTTGCGGCAGAGCACCGCCATCCGCTATGAGGAACTGGTCGGCAAGCACGTGGTGCCAATCCTGGGCCGACTGCCGCTGGCCCGGCTGCAGATCAGCCATGTCAACGACCTGGTGACCAGGAAGCTCCAAGAGGGGCTCGCTCCCAGGACGGTCCACCACGTGCGCGCGGTCCTGCGGACCATGCTCAACTCGGCCCTGAGAGAGGGCTATGTGCAGCGCAACGTGGCCGCCCTGGCCGACCCTCCCGCCGTTCCCCACGTCGAGCGCACCGCCGTCACGGCCGAACTGGCCCGGCGGCTCCTAGAGCTGGCCGCTCATGACCGGGATGGCCCGCTCTGGACCTTGGCCCTGACGACCGGTGCGCGGCTGGGCGAGCTGCTGGCGCTTCGCTGGGCCGACTTCGACGAGAGCGCCCGGACCTTGCGGATCGCCCGAAGCTCTCGCCGCATAAGGGGCAGGGTCGTCGTCACCGACACCAAGACCCCGCGCTCGCGGCGAGTGCTGGCTTTGCCGCCGCAGGCCACCGCGGCCCTCGCCCGCCAGCGGGCGGCACAGGCGGGAGACCGGCTCCGAGCCGGAGCCGCCTGGGCCGACGATGAGGGGCTGATCTTCACCCGCGCGGACGGCCGTCCGCGCGACCCCACGGGCGCCGGACCCCACCTCAAGACAGCGTGCGCGCGGGCAGGTCTGCCCGCCTTGGGCTTCCACGATCTCCGGCACGGGCTGGCATCGCTGCTCAGCTCCGAGGGGATCGCTCCGACCGACGTGCAGGCGCAGCTCGGGCACTCGACCGTCACGACGACCCTCGGCATCTACACGCACTCGCTTCCCGGCTCAGCCCGCCACGTCGCCGACGTGGTGGAGGGCCTCCTGGCCGAGCCGCCGGGATGAGGGGCGGCCTGTCGTCGGCCGAGGTCGCCAAATGGGCGGTCGCACTGGGTGCCCATTCAGGCGTCGCTCTGGAGGCCGATCAATCGCCGGCGAGGGCGGTCGCGGACACCGGGATTTCCACCGAACCTGCAACACATGCGCCAGCGGCTGGTCTGCCGCCCGCCAGGGTTCATGCGCATTGCGCAGCCCTCAATCCGCCTCTCTCGCGGCGCACGTTGCAGCGGGCGATCGCGCAGGGCCTTGTAGAGCATCCGAAGACGCGGGGCCGGGGGCGGGGGAAGGAACGCCTGGTCGAATACCCGCCTGCCGTGCTGGCCCAGCTCGATGGTCTCGCCGCAGCGAGGGGGGAGACGCGCAATCCGGCCAAGATCCGGCTGCGCATCTGGTGGCGTGGTGGGCCGGTCGGAGCCCCGCCCGCCGTCCGAGGCGCCCTCTACAGGCGCGTCCGGGAGGACTGGGATGCGGCGCTCCGGTCGATGCAGCCTTGGCCGGAGCTGCGGGGCGTTCCCGCAGAGAGCCCCGAACTGCTAGCCATGGAGGAAGCGGCTGGGCGGGTCCGGGGGCTGCGCCGGGCCTCGGGCATTCGCCCGCCTAGGGTTGCGGGGACCTGGCTCTGGGCGCAGACCTCTGCTGCGGTAGCGGCAGGCCGCCACGGCCTCTTGGTGACTTCCGGCGGTGCGGCGACCCCTATCGGCAAGGCGCTGGTCGAGACGGTGGGGCGTTCGCTGGTCGCGGCTGCCGTCATCTCGGGCGGGCTGGAAGCGGGGGACTTCGTTGCGCGGGCGTCCGCCAGCCCCCGGGCGGTGGCCACCTTCGCCGGGGCCATCGGCCGGGAGATGGATCGCTGGACCAGGGCTCCCATCGGGGAGATGCCCGAGGCCGACGCGGAGGCGGCTCGAACTCGCCTGCGTGAGGCGCGCGAGCAAATCGCGAGGGTCAATGCGGAGGCCGACCGGCTCGCGGTGGCCCGGCCGCCACTGCCGAACCTCGACCGACTGGGCGTCGGCCGGGAACCACTCGTGACAGCCCTCTTTGTTGTCGCTGCATTTGGAGCTGAGTGGCTCCGCCAGGCGTGGTGCGCGGAGCAGCAGGCCTCGGCCTGAGGTGACCGCCTAACCCAACCGGCTGCCCCTCCCAGGCGTAGACGGCCACCGGATCGGCGTGGTCCCCCCGCAAGCCCGGAGGTGCTTCACGGCGCTTGCCCCGGGTTCGCGTTTAGAAAGCGCCACGGATCGTGTCGAAATTCCCCGACTGCCCCCGCCATGCTGCGGGCATGGACATTGCGGCGCCCTTTCACCACGCGGGGACCGTGACCATCGATGACGCTGCGCTGAGTGCCGCCATGGCGATGCGGGGCCTTGACCAGATGGGCTTGGCCCGGCTCTCCGGTCTCTCGGATGCCACGATCTCGAAGGCGCTTCATCGCCGACGGATCACCGGCCCGACCTTCGCGCGGATTGCCGAAGCCCTCGCCTCCGCCCCGGTCGTCGAGCTAGAGGGGGCCGAGCGGCTGCTGGCCAGACCCGGCGCCGGAGACAGCATGGCCGCCCCCGCCCGGGAAGCGGGAGCGGCCGGATGGGGAGGCCACCGTGACCGGCCGCCCCCAGGCTGAGTCTACCCACGACGGACCCGCCGGGGTAGAGCAGCCGCGAGGGCGGCCACCCACGCAACGGAGGCTGGTCGGCGGGCTCATCCGGGCCGCACTCGACGCGCTCAACGATCCTGGCGACGCGCGCATTGCCGCCGCCCTGGGGTCCCTGGAGGCGCAGGACTTCGGGCATTCGGACCACCGCCAGATCGTCGCGGGCCTCAAGCGTCTGCTGAATGAGGGCCGCTTGGACGCCGTCGTCCGTGCTGGTCTCCTGGCTCGGGAGCTGGTGCTCCAGGAGGAGGAGCTGGGGAAGCTCGCCAGCGGTGGGATCGGCCTGGACGCGCTCCTGCCGGCCGCTGTTGCGTTCGGGAAGAGAGCAGTGGCCAAGGGGCGACCCGCGCGCCGCACCCCTGCGCCCGGCTGGCGCGATGGCCCGTACTTCATGGACCCGGAGCGGGGCACTTTCCGCGGGACCGAGGGCGATGCCAAGCAGCTCGCCAACTTCACGGCCGTCATCACACGCAAGAGCGTCGATGACGACGGCGATCCCGACGCCGAGCGAGCGTCTGGGGAAGAGCTGCAGGCCATTCGGTACCACCTAGAGATCCGCCAGGGCAAGCGGGATGCCTCGCTGGAGGTGACCGCGGCAGAGTTCCCGTACATGAGGTGGCCCGCCCGGGTCGCCCTCCTCGACCTCTCGGTTTCGGCCGGAACCGCGGTCAAAGACCAGTTCCGGGAGGCCATCGAGGTGATCTCAGGTAATCACGCACGTGAGGTGGCGGAGGGCGGCGACGGCCGGATTCCCCGCAGTACCCGCTACGTGCACACCGGCTGGACCAAGCTCGACGGCTGTTTCACGTACCTAACCGCCGGAGGGGGAATCGGCGCCTCCGGGCGGCGCGGGGACGTGGAGGTCCGCCTGGCACCGGAGCTGAAGGGCTACCGGCTGCCCGTGCCGCCCGAGGGTGAGGATGCCGTGGCCGCCGTCCGCGCCAGCATCGGCCTGCTTGGTCTCGCCCCTCGGCGGCTCATGGTGCCGCTGCTGGGCGCTGTCTACCGCGCCCTTCTGGGTCCAGGGGACTTCACGGTCCACCTCTACGGGTCCACTGGCCGTTTCAAGACCGAGCTGGCGAAGCTCGCCCTGGCCCACTTCCAGGATTGCCAGGACTCGCGCGATCTGAAGCCGATCCCCTGGAACTCGACCGACAACGCGATCGAGGCGCTCCTGCACCAGACCAAGGACTCGATCGCCGTGCTCGACGACCTCCTCCCGGCGGGCCTTGATGAGAGCGAGCGGCGCCGTCAGCTCAGCACCGCGGCGCGCGTGTTCCGAGCCCAAGGAAACCAAGGCGGCCGGAGCCGACTGCGCTCCGACACCTCGGGGCGCCCGCCGAAGGATCCCCGTGGCTTGGCGCTCTCCACCGGCGAGGAATTGCTGCGTGGCCTGTCCGGGATAGCCCGGGCCTGGGTGGTCGAGCAGAAAGAGGGCGACGTGACCTCCGCTGGGCTGACTACGGCGCAGGTGGCGGCGCCCCTCTACTCCCGGGCCGTCTCAGGGTACATTCGGTGGCTCGCGCCGCAAATGGCCGAGATGCCCGAGCGGATCCGCCGGGAGCGCACCGAACTTCGGGAGGCTTACCCGGCAAGTCACGGCCGCACCTCCGAGATCGCGGCCCACCTGGAGTTGGGCTGGAAGGTGTGGCTGGAGTTCGCCGTGGAGTGCGGAGCCATTGACGATGACCGCTTCTCGGAAGTGCGAGAGCTGGTGCGGGAGGCACTGCAGGAGGGATGCGGCGACCAGATCGAGGAACAGGGCGAGGCCGACCCGGTGAGGATGTTCCAGCAGGCCCTTCGCTCGGCCATCGCCAGTGGCCGGAACTACCTGGAAGGTACTGGAGGCCAGTGGCCCCCAGACCCCGGCTCATGGGGTTATGTCAAACGGCCGGGCAGCGAGTCCGAGGAGTGGGAGCCCGCCAACCGCCAAGGGCGGCTCGGCTGGCTCTGTGACAACAACCTCTACCTGTTGCCTGAGCCCGCGTACAAGGCGGCGGCCGAGCAGATCCCCGGTGGTCTGGGGATTGGCCAGGCGGCGCTCAACCGGCGTCTCCGCGAAGCTGGCGCGCTGGCCTCGACCGGCGAGGGTAGGCATATCCCCTCACGTGCGCCGCGGGAGCTGGACCAATCCCGACCCCGCGTCCTGCATTTCCCCCTCTCGTTTCTTGTGGGACCAGTGGGACCAGTGGGACCAGACCAGGCAACGGAGGTAGATGCGAGTTCAGACGGCGCCCCTGTGGCTCCACCGGCCCGGTCCCACTTCCCGGGCCCAAGTGGGACCAGTGG
>JAKABA010000255.1 GCA_021802115.1 bacterium
GGAAGCGTTGCCGCCTCAGCGGTTTTCAAGACCGCCGCAATCGACCGCTCTGCCATCCCTCCTGGCCGCGCCCGTCCTCATGATCTCACCCAGCAGCGTCGGGCATTCAAGGGTGACCGGTGGCTCGGCTCAAGCGGTGGACGGCTCGGCCATTCCGAATTCGCGCACCGCCCGGGCCCGGAAGCCGGCGCCGGCCGTGACCACCACCAAGAGCCCGCCGGCGGCGAAGAGACCGGTCACTCCGATTCCCCGCGCCACCCCCCCGGAGAGGGCGTACGAGACGGGGGTCAAGCTCATGCTGGAGAACATGAGGACGCTCATCACCCGCCCCAGCACCTCGGCGGGGGTCTGCTGCTGCACCAAGGACACGACCGCCACGTTGGTCGCGCTGACGAGGGCTCCCATCGCCACGGCCAGGACCATCGCCAAGGGAAGCACCGACACCGCTCCCAGGAGTACGGTCAGCACTCCCAGCGCGACGGCCATGCTGAGCACGCTGAGCCCCGGCCGCGGCAGTCGGAGGCCGGCTCCCATCGCCGCTCCGCCGACCAGTATCCCCGCCCCCAAGCCCCCTTCGATGAGGCCGTACCCGGTCGGGCCCCAGCCGTGGCCGCGTGCCAGCAGCGGGATCCCCACGTTCAGCGGGCCCCCCGCCGCCAGGTTGAGGACTGCTGTGAGCGGCATGAGCGCCCGCAGGAGCGGGTTGGCCAGGCTGGTGCGGACCCCGGCCGTCAGGGAGGCCCACCCGCTCTCCGCCGGTGCGGCCGAAGCACTGGGGGCGGTCGTGCCCCGCACCACCAGCAGCGCACTGAAGGCCACCAGGAAGCTCGCGGCGTCGACCAGGAACGCTGGACCCGGTCCGGCCACGCCGACCACCAGCCCTCCGAGGGGAGGACCGACGATCATCGTCCCCTGCACCGCCAGCTGCCACACGCCGTTGGCCGCCGACAGCCGCTCGGGGCTGACCAAGGCCGGCACCAGGGTCATGGTCGCGGGGTAGAAGAGCGCGTCGAAGACGCCGAAGATCGCGGCGATCAGGAAGAGCAGCAGGATCGACAGGTGGCCCAGGAGGACCACCGCCGCCACCGCGCCGATGAGCAGGGCCCGGCTCAGATCGCTGCCCAGGATCACCCGGCGCGGGCCCAGGCGGTCGACCACGACCCCGCCAGCGAGCATCAGGATCGCCCGTGGCAGCGCCGTTGTCGTCAGCAGCAGCCCGAGGTAGACCGGGGATCTGGTGAGCTGCAGCGAGGTCCAGGCCAGCGCCACCAGGTAGACCCCGTCCCCGATCGCCGACACGCCCTGACCGGCGGCGAAGAGCAGGAACCGTTGTTCTCTGAGGATTGCCGGCAGGTGGCGAGAGGCGGGCATCTCGATGGCTCCCAAATGAAGTTGGAGCGTCGAGAGTAATCTTTCGAGAGACTTTTGTCAATACTCCGGGGGGCCAATCTCCTCGAGGTCGCCCAGGTAGCCCCGGAGCGCCTCGGGCACCCGGATCCCACCGCCTTTCGTCTGGTAGGTCTCAAGCAGGCAGTCCAGGGTGCGCGGCAGGGCAAGGGCACTGCCGTTGAGGGTGTGCACGAACTCAGGCTTTCCCCCTGGGCGCTTGAAGCGAATGTTGGCCCGCCGGGCCTGGAAGTCGCCGAACACCGAGCAGGAAGAGACCTCCAGATACCGGCCCATTCCCGGCGCCCACGCGTCGATGTCGTACTTCTTCCACTGGGCAAAGCCCATGTCCCCACTGCACATGAGACGGACGCGGTAGTGCAGCCCCAGCGCCTGCAGCACGGACTCTGCGTCGGCCACCAACGACTCGAGTTCCTCGAGCGACCCCTCGGGGCGCACGAACTTCACCAGCTCGACCTTGCTGAACTGGTGGAGCCGGATGTATCCCCTGGTGTCGCGCCCCGGGGCCCCCGCCTCACTGCGCCAGCACGGGGTCCAGGCGACATGCCGGATCGGCAGCTGGTCGGCGTCCAGGATCTCGTCACGGTAGAGGTTCGTGACGGGCACCTCCGCGGTCGGAATCAGGAATCGGTCCCCTTCCAGAACGTGGAAAGCGTCCTCCTCGAACTTCGGCAGGTTGGCGGTACCGACCATGCAATCGCGGCTGACCATGTATGGGGGCGCAACCTCCTGGTACCCGTGCTCCTGAGTTGCCAGATCCAGCATCAGGGCGGTTAGCGCTCGCTCCAGGCGAGCTCCGGCTCCACGCAGTACTGCGAATCTGCTGCCCGCTATCTTGACTGCCCGCTCGAAGTCGAAAATCTGGAGCTGTTCGCCCAGGGCGTAATGGGTCTGCGGCTCAAAATCGAACTCCGGCGGATCCCCCCAGGTCCTGACCACCTGGTTATCCTCGTCGCTCACTCCGTCGGGAACCGACTCATGGGGAGGGTTGGGCACCACCAACAGAAGATTCTGGAGGGCCTCCTCCATCTCCTTACGTCGCTGGCCCAGGCCCTGAACCCGCAGCTTCAGCTCGGCCAGCTCTGCCCGCAGCCGTTCCCGCGCATCCCCGGTTTGCTCCAGCTGCTGAAACCTGGTCGAGCTGGACCTGAGTTCGGCTCGGAGCGCCTCCTCCTCACCCACCAGATTGCGGTGTTCGCGGTCCAGCGCCAGGATCTCGTCGACCGGGGCCGCCTCGCCCTTGCGACGGGCGCCCTCTCGGACCAGATCAGGATGCTGGCGTATGAACTGGAGTCCGAGCACGCCTTAAAGGGTACGAGAACCGCGGTCACCCTCGGGCTGCGGACGCAGGGTCGGAAACAACAGCACGTCGCGGATGCTCTTGGCCCCGGTGATCATCATCACGAGCCGGTCGACCCCCAGCCCGATGCCGCCCGCGGGAGGCATGCCGTGCTCCAGCGCTTCGACGAAGTCCAGATCGAACGGCTGAGCCTCCTCGTCCCCGGCCTGGCGCCTGCGCGCCTGCTCCATCAGCCGTTCCCGCTGCTCCAGGGGGTCGTTCAGTTCGGAAAACGCGTTGGCCAGTTCTCGGCCCCGGACCACCAGCTCGAAACGCTTCGCGAATCGCGGGTCATCCGCCAGCCGGGCCAGTGGGGAAACCTCCGCCGGATGACCGACCACGAAGGTGGGCTGGTCAATCGTCGGCTCCACCAGTTGATCGTAGATCTCGAAGAGGATCCGGCCCGGGCCGGCGGCGGGCGGCAGCTGCGCACCGAGCTTCCGCGCCTTCGCCCCCATCTCGTCCGGGGCCGACCACAGCTCGAGCGCATTGAGGCCGGTCGCGGCGGAGACCAGCTCGACCATCGACGCGACAGCGAACGGCGTCAGCAACTCCTCGGGCGGCTCGGCGCCCGCCCTGGCGGCCGCCGCGCAGGCGCCCCGCACCAGCTCCTCACACAGGACCATCATCGAGTTCAGGTCACCGTATGCTTCGTAGGCTTCCAGGAGCGTGAACTCAGGATTGTGGCGCGGGGACAGGCCCTCGTTGCGGAAGGTGCGGCCGATTTCGAACACGCGCTCGAAGCCGCCCACCAGCAGCCGCTTCAGGTACAGCTCGATGGCGATGCGCAAGTAGAAGTCCGAGTCCAGGGCGTTGTGGTGCGAGCGGAACGGCCGCGCGTCACCGCCGCCCGGGATGGGCTGCAGGATCGGGGTCTCGACCTCCAGATAGCCACGCTGCTCCAGCACCGAGCGCAGGCCGGACACGATCGCCGAACGCTGCTTGAAGATCGCCCGGCGCTGCGGGTCCGAGAGCAGGTCGAGGTAGCGCCGCCGGTACCGGAGCTCAGGGTCGACCACCCCACGATGCTTCCCGGCCGGCGGTCGCAGGGACTTCGCCAGCAGGGTCAGCTGCTGGACCTGCACGCTCGGCTCTCCGGATCTGGACCGGGTGAGCCTTCCCTGGGCCCCGACGATGTCGCCGACATCCAGCTCCTGAAGCAGGTCCATCACGGTCGGGGCATCCCTCGTGACCAGCAGCTGAATGCGACCGGACTCGTCGAAGCAGTCGGCGAAGGCGATCCCCCCCGAGCGCCGGATCCGCAGCAGTCGTCCGGCCACGGCCACCTCGTCACCTTGAGCCCCTATCTCCTCGGGGGCCAAGTCCTGCGCCTGCTGGGAGCTGTGGCTGGGATGGAAATCCACCCCCCAGGGCGCAACCCCACGCCGACGCAACGCCAGTGCCTTGTTACGCCTGTCCGCCAGCGCCTCGGACAGTGGCTCGCCGCCACCTGGCGGCGTCTGGCTCACGCCACCTGGAGGATCTGGACCCGGCGAGACCCGCCCGGGGTCTCGACCTCGACCTCCTCTCCGCTCCGGCGTCCCATCAGCGCCTTGCCCACCGGTGACTCCAGCGAGATCTTGCCGGAGCCCGCGTCGGCCTCCGCCGAGCCCACGATCGTGTACCTGGTCTCCCCGAACTCATCCTTGACGTTCACGGTCGATCCCAGGTGCACGAAGCCGTCCACCTTCTCGTCGGTGTCGATCAGGCTGGCGTTGCGGATCATCTGCTCGATGGTCATGATCCGGCCCTCGACGAATCCCTGGTCGTTCTTGGCGTCCTCGTACTCGGCGTTCTCGCTGAGGTCGCCGAACTCCTTGGCATGCTTGATCCGCTGCGCGATCTCCGGGCGCCGCTCGTTGACGAGGTGCTCGAGCTCCTCCTGCAGCTTCTGCAGACCCTCCTGGGTCAGGAGTACTGGCTTGTCCTGCATGGTTTCCATCACTCCTTGCCGGCCATGACCGGCCTCAATGGCTCCCCTCGCGCCAGCGGTCGTGGCACGGTCCGGGGAATTGGAAGTCTACCTAAACCTTGCTGGTCTCGCAAGCTGCGCTTCGACACAGACGTAGCGGGTCCTTCACCAGTTCGGAATTTGCCGCCCTCAGCCGGGGGTGCTACGCTAACCGTGGCTTCGAGGTAGGGACCTCGAGCCCTCACCAAGCCCCCCCCTCTCGGGGCGTCCCTTTCGGGGGGCGCCCTTTTTTTATGGGTCGGATTCCGTCGGCGGGCCAGGTCGATTGAGCCCCTCCAGCACCCGCAGCCCCTCCAGCAGGACGAAGGGGTCGACGAAGTCGATGCCCCTCACCAGTGGCGCTAGAACTGGGGCGAGGCCACCGGTGGCCACCACCTTGGCCGGCCCGGCCAGCTCCTCCCGGATCCTGGCGATCATCCCCTCCGCCTGGGCGGCGGCGCCGTACATGATCCCCGCCTGCATCGAGGAGACGGTGGTGCGGCCCAGGACCCGGTCGGGAGCCACCAGGTCGACCCGGGGCAGCCTCGAGGCCCTGGCGAAGAGCGCATCGACCGAGAGCTGGAGG
>JAKABA010000256.1 GCA_021802115.1 bacterium
CGGCCCGGTCCCGCCCCGGTGTCGCTCGGGAGGTGGTCCCCTTCATCACAACCGCGTATGTCCGGTCTCGCCTCCGGCACGCGAGCTCAGCTCCGGCGCAGCCGCCCACCGTGAGGGAGCGGGGTCTGCCACCGAGTCCGGGCCCCAACCAGGACCCGGAGCCACGCCTTCAGGCGTCTCGCCGGCCGCTATCGCGGGCTGGGGAGCTCCAGCTGGACGGCGAATCCCTGCTCCTGGAGGGGCAGGCGTGGCTGCTTGGTGACGCGCACGCGGACCCGGAGCACCCCCGGTAGGGACAGGAGGTCCCTGGCGAGCCTGGCCACCAGAGCCTCCAGCAGGCGGAACTCCGTCTCCTCGGTGACTCGGCGCGCCAGCTCGTATATCTCCGGATAGCTGATCGTGTGGGTGAGCTCGTCGGACTCGGCGACGCGGGCGAAGTCGGTGCTCACATCCAGGTCCACCACAAAATGGGATCCCAGCCGGCGTTCCGCCTCCCCGTGCCCGTGGTGGCCGAAGAACCGCAGCCCGTGGAGCATGAGCGTCCCCGGCATCTCGGCGCCGGCGACACCGTCCCCCGCTGGTTCGGCGTCGACGGCCCCCCTCACTCGGGCGCTTCCACCGCCTCGATGGAGTCGATGTGGAGCACCTCGCGGCGGTTGTCGCGGGTGGGAAACAGCACCACCAGCGTCTGGGAGAGCGCCGCGGTCACCTGCCCGATGTCGCCCACCGCGATGGTTCCGATGGGCTCGCCGGTGCTGTGACGGACCACATCGGTCACCTTCACCCAGGTGCCCGGGGGCCACCGCATCTCCGGGGTCAACTCCTCCGGCGACAGGTCCTCCGGAGAGACGTTGCCGCGATTCCCTCCCCAGGGGCGGGGAGGTGAGGGCCGGGGCTGGGGCCGAGCCGGGACCGCCAGCTCGGGGCCGACCAGATCCTCCTCCTCGTCCTCAGGGTCGAGGGTGACCCCTTCGTCGTCCGCCGCGGCCTGGGTCGCGGGGCCCTCGGGGCCTTCGTGCTCTTGGGCTTGGGTCAAGTTTGCTTCCCGATCAACTGTTGGAGCCCTAAACGGGCGAGGCACCGGTTCCAGCGTAGCATGCGCCGGCGCGCCCCGGCCGCCTCACTCCTCGGCTATCGAGACCACCTTCCAGCGCTCGCCGCTGGTGTCCAGCACCAGGGCCAGCTGGACGGGGTCGTTGGCCGTCACCGGCTGGTCGCCGGAGCACAAAAAGCTGGTCCGGTCACGATACCTGACCCGCAGCTGGAGCCCGCCGCCGGGGCGCCCCGGAGCCAGCTCCACGTGCAGGGACTCTCGGAAGGGGCTGACCTGGATGCCCGCCATCTGGTACGCGTGAAATCTCGACCTCACCTCGCTCAGAGCGTCGCCCGCGAACGCCTGCCCCAGCCGCGCCAGATTGCCGGTCCTGGCCACCTCGTCGACCACCGCCATGGCGCGCTGCAGCTCGGAGCGGCCCCGGTCCAGCTGATCGGAGCCGGGCCCCCGCCGCCGCAAGGGATTGCTCGGCATCGTCCCTCAGCCGGGCCGCGGCCGCAGCGGTCGCAGCAGGTCGGTCGGCAGGTAGGCGCTGCGCGGAACGACCGGCCCGGCGTCGATCACCTGGGGCGCCCGTGGTACCGGCTCAGGGTCCAGGGAAACCGGGGGGGGGGGAACCTGGACCGGGGTGGCGTCCGCCCAGGCGAAATCCTGGATCGGCTGGGCCGGTGGAGCGGCCGGTGCTGGGGTTGGCGCCGAGGCCGGCTTGGTGGGAGGAGCGGCCGCCGCCTCTGCCGACTTGTGGGTGGCCTGCATCCCCCTGGCGAGGATCGCCGCCGGCAACGACTCCAGATTGGGCAGCAGCGCCATCCCCGTGGCTTCGGCCATCCAGCGCATCGTATCCAGCGGCCAGGCGGCCGGGCTGCTGGGGTGGATGTAGCAGCGGCTGGGGGGGAAGTGGGGCAGCTGGCTCAGCACCGTGAAGCCCGGGCCGCCGGAGCACACCACCGCGTCCGGTGGCTCGGAGCGCTCGATCAGGGCGCGCAGCAGGGCGACGCTGGTGATCGGGTCCCCGTAGTCCGGATCCTCGGCGACCCCGATCACCTGAAAATTCGGCAGGAGCTGATGGGTGCGCCGCTGCAGCTCGGCGTCGCCAACCACAACCACCCCGCTCACCGGCCGCCACCCGGCCCCTTCCGGACTCGATCCGGCAGCCGTCTCATGCGGAGCCGGGGCCTCCCGTGGGGAGGACCGGCGGCACCTCCTCCAGCAGGAGCGTGGCCCGGTCCAGCCTCCGGCTGTCCACCTCCACCCCGAGCCCGGGCCCGGCGGGCACCGGCAGGGTGCCGTCCGTACCCAGGGAGAAGGGCTCCACCAGCAGATCCTCCTTGAAGTACCGGTCGCTGGCGGAGGTGTCCCCCGGCAAGGTGAACCCGGGCAGGGAGGCCAGGGCCAGGTTGGCGGCCCTGCCGATCCCGGTCTCCAGCATGCCACCGCACCAGACCGGCCAGCCCGCCGCCCGGCAGCGGTCGTGAATCGCCTTCGAGGGCAGCATTCCCCCCACCCGGCCGAGCTTGATGTTGAGGATCCTCCCCGAGCCCAGGCGCAGGGCCGCCCTGAGGTCGGTCAGCGACTCCACGCTCTCATCCAGGCAGATCGGGGTCTCGATCTCGGACTGCAGCTCGGCATGGTCGATGAGGTCGTCGTGAGCCAGCGGCTGCTCGATCATCATGAGGTGGAACTGGTCCAGCTCCCGGAGCCGCGGCAGATCTGCCAGCGAGTAGGCGCTGTTGGCGTCCAGCATCACCGGGGTGTCCGGAAAGCGTTGTCTGACCGCCGCCGCCAGCTGGATGTCGTAGCCGGGCTTGCACTTGAGCTTGATGCGCCGATAGCCCTGGGCGAGGTAGCCCTCGATGGCGACCAGGGTGGCGTCCAGGGAAGGTTGAATGCCGATGCTCACCCCGCAGGGTATCCGGTCCTTCTCGCCTCCCAGGATCTCCTTAAGGCTGAGCCCGGCCATCCGTCCGGCCAGGTCCAGCAGCGCCATCTCGACCGCTGCCTTGGCCATGAGGTGGCCACGCACCCAGCTCCAGCGCTCGGCCTGCTCCGCCACCGTGGCCGCCTCCCGGCGGAGGATCGAGGGCAGGATGTGGCGCCGTGACGCCTCCATGGCGGTCAGGTAGGTCTCCGATGAATAGCCGGGGTCGATGCCGGCCGCGCACTCGCCCAGGCCCACCAGCCCATCTGCGAAAAGCTCCACCAGCAGGGCCCGCCGCTCGACCTGGGTGCCGAAGCTGGTGGTGAAAGGCGAGACCAGGGGCAGGGAGACCACCCGCAAGCGCGCCCGCTCGACCGCGATGGGCGGCAGCTCGTCCAATCTCATCCCAAGGCACCCCCAGACACCGCCTCGATGACTCCCGCCAGCAGCGCTGCCCGGGGCGGAATGCTGGCCAGCTCCGCCCACTCCCCGTCCGCGTGGGCGTTGCCGCCCACTATGCCCATGCCATCGAGCGTCGGCACTCCCAAGGCGGCCGTGAAGTTGCCGTCGCTGCCGCCTCCGACCGTGGCGCCCTGGAGTTCCGGCAGGCCCAGGTTGGCGGCCACCCCGCAGGCGATCCCGAACAGGGCCCTGGAGGCGGCCGCCTCCAGGGGTGGGCGGTTGGCGCCCCCGCGAACCGCCGTCCGGGCGCGGGGGTCCGGGGCCTTGAGTCCCTGCATCTCCCGCTCGACGCGGGCGGCCTCCTCCATGGTGCCGAACCGGACATCGCAGCTCAGCTCCGCGTGGGCGGGGACGACATTGACCCGCCCGCCGCCATGAAGGACGGTGGGAGTGACGGTGGTGCCCAGCTCCGGTCGGCCGAGGGCGGCGACCCGGCCGACCAGGGCCGCCAGCTCGACCACCGCGTTGACCCCCCGCTCGGGCTCCAAGCCGGCGTGGGCCGCCCTCCCCTCCACCTCCACGTGATAGGTGCCCACCCCCTTGCGCGCGACCTTGAGCGCCCCTGCCACGGGCGGCTCCAGAACCAGGACCGCGTCGTGGCGACGCGCCTCGGACTCGATCAGGGCTCGGGAGGCCCCGCTGCCCACCTCCTCATCGGTCGTGCACAGCAGGGTGACCTCAGGGCCGTTCCAGCCCCGCTCCCGGAGCGCGGCCATGGCGGCCGCTGCGACCACCAGCCCTCCCTTCATGTCGAAGACCCCGGGCCCGCAGGCGATCCCGTCCCTGACCGCGTACGGGGGGGAGAAGGTGTCGACCTCCCAGACCGTGTCCAGGTGAGCCAGCAGCAGGACCCTGGGCCCGCTCCCCTGTCCGATGGTCATCCGCAGGGCGGGGCTTGCCAGGTCGGGCATGGGCTCCAGCCGGTCGGGAGCCACCATCTCCGCCAGACGGGCGCCAACCAGTTCGCAGACCGCCAGGAGGCGCGCCCGGTCCCCGCTGGGGGATTGCTGCCGGACCAGCTCCTCGAGCAGCTCCTCGAAGGCCGGACGGCGCTCGGAGAGCCAGGTGAGCCGGGCGCGGGTGGCCGGCTCCAGAGAGGTCATCGCCTGATTCTAAGGGAGATCCCGCGGGTCTTCGGGCGTTTGCACCGGCGGCCCGAGCCCATCCTCAGCGCGCTCCAGCGGGGTGCGGATGACGGTGGGGAGAGGGTCAATCTGCGGAGGTTGATGGCCGAAGAACGAGCCCAGCACCAGCACCATCCCCTGCAGGTCCTCGCGCAGCTTGGACTCCTGCCAGCGCCGACTGAGCAGCAGGCGGGCGAGCGCTCCCATGTCGGCTCAGTCTAAGTGCAGACCCACTCCGACGACTCCCCGATCGAGAACATCTTGGCGGCGATGTCGGCCTGCTGGGTCGGGTTCCAGATGTCCGTGCCCCCGTGGGCATAGAAGGTGGCCGGCATGAACTGGAACAATCCGGTCGCGCCGGAGGAGCGGTTGACGCTGGTGGGGTCGAGCCCCGACTCGCACTCTGCGACCGACAGCAGCCAGCTGTAGGACACGTTGTACTCCTTCCCGGCGGCCCAGATGATCTGCTTGATGGTGCCGACCGGGGGCTCCGCCACCGGCTGCCAGAAGGCGCTGCCATAGGGCGACGAGACGGCTCCCGCCGCCGGGGCCGCTGCGATCACCGGGGCGGGCGCGGGGGTCGGCGGCGGGGTCACCTTCGCCTCCTGGAGCGGCATCGTGACCGCATAGCTGGTGGGCGAGAGGATGTTGCGCGCCTGCCCCGCGATCTGGTTGATCGCGGCGGGCTCGGCCGCGGTGGGC
>JAKABA010000040.1 GCA_021802115.1 bacterium
GGTGACCAGGGCCAACTCGGTTTCCGACCCCAGGGATGCCTCCATCGAGGACTTCGACGGCAGCAGCCTCAACCTCGATGTTCCCTACCAGGTGAGCGACCTTCCCCAGCTCGGCCAGGTGGGCTTCCTGGTCGACCTGCAGACCGCGATCCGGGGGGAGTCGGCCCCTCCCAGCCAGACTGTGACCCAGGTCTGGCTGGCCCCGGGCGCGCCCCCTTCGATAGCGCGCTCGCTGGCGGCCCAGGGGGTCAGGGTCACCTCGGTTCGGACTCCGGGGCCGGACATCCGGGCGATGAACCACGGTGGGCTCGCGCTCGCCTACCTCTTCTTCCTGTTCGCCGCGGGGGCGGCGGCGGTGCTGGCGATCGGGGCGGCCGTCTTCTCGGTCTTCATGACCAGCCGCCGCCGCGCCTTCGAGCTGGCGGTGCTGCGCGCGATCGGGATCTCCCGCGCCACCCTGCTGCGCTCGCTCCTGGGCGAGCAGCTGCTGGTGCTGGGACCGGGGGTGGTGCTGGGGCTGGGCGCGGGGCTGCTGGGAGCTCTGATGGCGCTTCCCTCGGTGCCGGAGTTCGCCAACCCCGGCGGCGGCCCCCCGGTTGAGCTGGTGTTCGCGGTCGTCCCGATCGTGGCGATGATGGTCGCCCTGGTCATCCTGCTGGCGGTCGCCGCCGCGCTGGCGTCCGCCGCCACCCTGCGGCTGGCGGGGTGGGAGCGGCTGCGCACGGAGATCACGTGAGCACCACGACCCCAGCCCCGCGCGGGCTGGACATCCACTTCTCGGGGGTCGTTCACCTCTATCCCAGCCAGGAGGGCGACGTGGTCGCGCTGCGCGGGATCGACCTGGACGTGGAGGCGGGGGAGGAGTTCGCCCTGCTGGGGCCCTCGGGCTCCGGCAAATCCACCGTGCTGGCGCTGCTGGCCGGGCTGCAGCGGCCGTCGGCCGGGCAGATCCTGATCGGACCCTACGAGATGTCGAAGCTGACCAACCGCCAGCTGCTCAGGTTGCGCGCCACCGAGGTCAGCCTGGTGCTGCAGGACCCCTCCCGCAACCTGCTGCCCTATGCGACCGCGACCCAGAACATCGAGTTCGCCCAGCGCGGCGCCCGCGGCCGCGGGCACCGCCCGCCCTGGAGGCCCGCCGAGCTGCTGGAGCACCTGGGCATGGGCGCGCTCGCCACCCGGACCGTCTCCACCCTCTCGGGCGGCGAGCAACAGCGGGTGGCGATCGCCTCCGGCGTCGCCTCCGCGCCCCGCCTGCTCCTGGTGGATGAGCCGACCAGCCAGCTCGACACCAGAAGCCGCGACCAGGTGATCGAGCTCTTGCACCGGATCAATCGCCAGCTGGGCTCGACCGTGGTGAGCGTCACCCATGACAGCGCCGTGGCCGAGGCGATGCCGCGCACCGTGACGATCCGCGACGGCCGGGTCGGGGCCGAGGGCCGGCGGGGGGAGGAGTACGCGGTGGTGGGCCGGGACGGCAGCGTCCAGCTGCCGCCGGACGTTTTGGAGATGCTGCCGCCCGGCACTCTCCTGCACGTGCGCCGCCACCAGAGCGGCGTGGACCTGCGCAACCCGGAGCTGGAGGCACCCCGTGATCAGTGAGATCCGTCTGGAGCACGTGACCGCGCGGGTCGGGGGCCGCGACATCCTGCACGACGTCAACCTGGTGGTGCGGGCGGGTGAGTCGATGGCGATAACCGGGCCCTCGGGATCGGGCAAGACCACCCTGCTCATGCTCGCCGCGGGGCTGCAGCCGCCCACCGAGGGCCGGATCCTGGTCGACGGCCGGCCGATCCCCACCGACGAGCGCAGCCGCCAGCGCTTCGGGGTGGTGCTGCAGAACCACGGGCTGGTGTCGGTGCTGACCGCCGCGGAGAACGTCGCTCTGCCGCTGCAGGCCCGGGGAACCCCGGCGCTGGAGGTGGGCCGCCTCGCCCAGGCGGGACTAGCAGCGGTGGGTCTGCACTCCGCTGCCGACAGCCTGGTCCAGGATCTATCCGGCGGCCAGCAGCAGCGGGTGGCGGTGGCGCGTGCGCTCGCGGGATCGCCCGAGGCAGTCCTGGCCGACGAGCCCACCTCCGAGCTGGTGGCGGAGCAGCGCAAGGCGATCGTCGAGCTCTTGCTTCAGCAGGCGCACGATGGTCGCGTGCTGGTCCTGGCCAGCCACGACCCCGAGGTGGTGGGCGCCTGTCAGCGGCAAATCCGGCTGGTCGACGGCCGCCAGGAGGACCCCGCCGACCCCTGATCGCACCCGCGGCCGACCGGAAACCGCGAGGTCGTCGCCCGGCCGTCCCACCGACCTACTCCGGTCGCTATCATCGCAGGACTGCGCCGACTCCGCCCCGGCTGGCGCCGACGGAGTACCAGCTGCGCATCCAGGGCGATGAGAGGGGGTCGGCCGTGGGGAAGTTCTTCGCAGGGTACCGCTCGGCCCTCTCGCACCGGGACCTCCGCCTGCTGCTGACCGGGGAGCTGGTCTCCTCGGCCGGCTCCTGGGCCTACAACGTGGCCCTGGCGGTCTACGTGTTCGACCGCACCCACTCGTCGTTTCTGGTGTCGGCGGTGTTCCTGGTGCGCTTCATCCCCGCCATGTTCCTCTCCCCCTACGGGGGGGTGCTGGCCGAGCGCTTCGAGAGGGTGAAGCTCCTGATCACCACCGACATCGTGCTCTTCGGCCTGCAGATCCTGATGGCGCTGGCGGTCTTCAGCAACCTTCCGGTCGCGCTGGTGCTGGCGGTGGCCGGGCTTCAGGCGATCACCAGCACTCCCTACAACCCCGCGGTCGCCGCGATGATCCCCCAGCTCGCCGGTGAAGACGACCTCGCCGCGGCCAACGCCCTCAACAGCACGATCGACAACCTGGTGGTCGTCCTGGGGCCGGCGTTCGGAGCCCTGCTGCTGCTGACCCATGACAGCTGGCTGCCGTTCGTGATCAACGCGCTCACCTTCGCCTTCGCCGCCGTCATGGTCCGCCTGATCCGGGTGCGCTCCCATCCCAGCGATGTCAGTGAGGGCAAGAGCAAGGGGCCGTTCCAGCAGATGCTGGTGGGGGTGCGCGCGATCGGGAGCTCGATGTCGGTTTCGGTGTTGGTCTCCTTCAGCGTGCTCGCCAGCTTTGTCTACGGCACTGACACGGTCCTGTTCGTCTATGTCAGCAAGCTCCAGCTGCACACCGGGGCGACCGGCTACGGCTATCTCCTGGCGGGCCTGGGGGTCGGGGGGGTGGCGGGAGCCCTCTTCGTGAACCGGCTCGCGGGGATGCCCCGCCTGGGGGCGATCATCACCCTGGGGATGGCGGTCTACTGCGTCCCCTCGGCCCTGCTCATCTGGGTGACCTCACCGGAGCTGGGGTTCGTCCTCGAGGTGGTGCGGGGCGCGGGCACCCTGGTGGTGGACGTGCTGGCGATCACCGCCATGCAGCGCTCGGTCTCCTCCGACCTGGTGTCGCGGGTGTTCGGGGTCTTCTTCGCCCTGGTGCTGGCCGCGATCTCGCTCGGCTCCCTGCTGGCCGCCGCCATGGTCGCGAGCATCCAACTGCACGGCAGCCTCCTGGTGGTCGGGCTCCTGGTGCCGGTGGTGGCGGGGATGGCGTATCCCTGGCTGCGAAGGATGGACAACCGGGCGGAGCGCAAGGCGCGGGAGCTGGCTCCCCGGGTGGCGCTGCTCGGCCAGCTGGGAATTTTCGCGGCCGGCTCGCGGGCGGTGCTGGAGCGTCTGGCGGCCGCCTGCAGCGAGCAGACGGTCGCGGCCGGCACCCCGGTGGTGACCGAGGGAGAGGCCGCGGACGCGTTCTATGTGCTGCGCAGTGGCACGGTCCGGGTGGAGGCGGTCGGAGAGGGATCGCAGCTGCGCGAGCTGGCGACCCTCACAGCCCCCGCCTACTTCGGCGAGATCGGGCTCTTGCAGCACATCCCCCGCACCGCCACGGTGACAGCGACCACCACCTGCGAGCTGTACCGGATCGGGGGGGACGACTTCCTGGACGCGCTCTCGTCCGGATCGGCAGCACCCACCCTGTTCGAGTGGACCAAGACCAGGCTGCAGCGCTCCCATCCAACGTACGCCGCGTCGATGGAGCAGCCGAAGCCCGCCTGATCGCGTGCCGCCACCGCCACGGCTCCACCCCGGCCACCGCGGCCGGACGTGGGCGTAAGAGGCCCGCAGGGAGCGCGAACCGGCAGCGGTCGCGGCGCACGATTCCGGGCCCCGTCTGGGGCCAGCGGGATCGATGTGAGCGCGCAGCCGCGCCATCGTCTCCGTCGCTTTGGCCTGGCCGCAGGTCGCATTTGCCAAAATCTCTCGCGAATCGGTTAATATCGCGCAACGCGGAAGGGGAAGCGATGAGGTGCGGGCCGTTATAGCGGCCGCCTGGCCCGCACTTAGCCACTGGCGGGCCCGGCCCCTCCTGAGGGGCGTCCCCACGCCCAAGCGGAGGATGTCGCCTTGAGAAAATGGTGGGCAATTGCGGCCACCCTCGTCCTGGGGAGCCTGGCGCTCATCGGCTCGGTCGTGACCGCGCAGACCGGCGGCGTGGTGGGAAACCCAACCTTCAGCTGCGCCAGCACCAGCACCGTCATGTGCAGCAGTGCGCCGGACAGCTTCACCACCCTGACCCGGGCCAATGCGGCCACCCCCCAGGAGTCGCCGATAAGCCCGTGGGTCGTCACCCAAAACAGCGTTGACCTGGTCTACGGAAGTGTCTCGAACCCCTACTGGCAGCCCCCTCCTGGCGGCGGCAACAGCATTGACCTGAATGGGACCGGGTATCCCGCCGACGGAGCCATTCAGCAGACCCTGGCCACTGAAAAGGGCAGTGGCTATGTGGTCTCCTTCGAGTTCTCCGGGAACTTCAACAGCGCAACCTGCCCGGGCGGTTCAACCCAGACAGTGTGGGTCGGGGCGAGTGGCAACAGCTCCTCGTCCTTCACCTTCACCGAGCCTTCTCAGTACAGCTATCAAGCGATGGGCTGGGAGTCGAAGACGTATTCGTTCACCGCGACCGGCACCAGCACGACCCTCACCTTCACCGCGGATTTTACCAACAAGACCAACTGTGGCCCGGTGCTGGGCGATGTGACCGCGACACCGGCCTCCTCTTGTGAATCGGGATCCTGCACGCTCAACCTGCAGAGCAGCACGACCGGGACTGCGGGCAGCATCAGCGCCAGCTCCAACCAGGGTTTCGTGCTGGAGGCGACCTTCAACTCGGGCGATCTGCTGAGCTGCGATTCCGCGGTGACCGGCAAGGCGACCGCCGATCCCCTGCTGGTCCAGAGCTACTCCGGGCCGGACGTTGTGCACGGGTCGGTCACCCTGACATTCCCCAAGGCGGTCGTGCACGAGGTGCCGACCAACAAGGGAACCCCGCACATGCCGGTCTGCGTGGGTGCCAACCAGCGGTTCCCCGGGTCGACCGAAACCCAGCCCACCTCCACCAGCCCGTTCAGCTATCAGGGGCTGCTGTACGCCTGCGCCAGCTCCGTTTATCAGGCTGACCTCACGAATTCGACGACGTACCCGCTGCACGTCTGCGTCTTCTCGTACGCCCGGGTCCACGGCGCCGAGAAGGTGGTGATTGAGACCAGCTCCTTCGGCGACCCGATGTTCTGGTGAGGCACTGGGGGGCGGCCTCGGCCGCCCCCCAGGCGCCTTCCGCCGTGGCCGGCGGCCGCGGTCCGCAACACGCGACGCGTTGATGATCACGGATTTCGCGCGCGGTCGGGGGGTCCCCTACCACCGCATCGTCCCGCGTCGCGAGCGCTCGGCGTGGTGACACACGGCCGGTCCCACCCTCATGGAGTGATCAACCTTGGGCACTGATTTCAGGCGGGCCGATCGCCACGCTATGGTGGATTGCCTGCGGCGCTGCGAGCTGCTGAGCTCGCTGCCGGAGGCCCAGCTGGTCGCGCTCGCGGAGGCCGGCAGCTGGACGATGGCGGCCGGTGGGTCGGTCCTGATCGAGGAGGGCGCCACCGGCGATGCCGCGTTCGTGGTCGCCAGCGGCCGCCTCCAGGTCACCCGCACCACAAACGGCCGTGAGGTCGTGATGGGGGAGATCGGTCCGGGCGAGCTGGTGGGCGAGATCGCCCTGGTGGCCAGCCGGCCCCGGACCGCCACGGTGCGGGCTGTTCGTGACACCAGGCTGTTGCGGATCGGCCCGACGGAGCTGCGGGAGGTGGCTCGTGCGGAGCCGGAGCTCATGGGGGCGCTCACCGGGGTGATCGTGGACCGGCTGCGGGACAGCCGCCCCCTGGGGGTGGCCCGGAGCGTGCGGACCATCGCCATGGTGCCGGTGGGACAGGACCCCATCCCCCAGGAGGTGGTGGGGGCGATGCGCCGAGCGCTGGAGGTGCTGGGCAGCTGTGAGCTGGTCGACCTGGAGCGGGTGCGTCCCTGGCATGACGACGGACCCGCCGGGCCGCAGTCCGCCACCAAGGACGGTACTCGTCTCGATGGGTGGCTCAGCGAGCTGGAGGCTGGCTGCCGCTTCGTGCTCTATGTCGATGACCCCGGTGCCGGCGACTGGAGCGCGCGCTGCGTGCGCCAGGCGGACCGGATCCTCCTGGTGTGCGATGGGTCCAGGGCTGGCTGCGCGGATGCCGGAAGGGCCGTCTGGCGGGACTCACCGGTGCGGCGGGAGCTCCTCATCGTGCACCCGGCCGGAACCTCCCACCCCGCGTCTTCGCGGCAGCTCCTGCAGACGGTGGAGGTGGCTGCTCACCACCACGTCCGCCGGGGCCTCCAGGTGGACTTCGAACGGGTCGCGCGTCTCATGACCGGTCGCGGCACCGGGGTCGTCCTCGGCGGCGGTGCCGCCCGCGGCTGGGCCCATCTGGGGGTGCTCCAGGCCATCGAGGAGATGGGGGTGGCGGTGGACGCCATCGGCGGCACCAGCATCGGCGGGATCATGGCCGCGGCGTTCGCCACCTTCCCCGACCATGAGGAGCGGGCGCGTGTGCTGGAGCGGGGGCTGGCGGGCCCGCGCCGGTTGTTCCGGATGACCCTCCCGATCGCATCCCTGTCATCCGGGCGGACCATGACCGAGGCGCTGCGGGCCAGGGAGTCGTTCTCCGATCGTAGGATCGAGGATCTCTGGCTCCCCCTCTTCCTGGTCTCAACCAATCTCACGACCGCCAAGCCCAAGGTGCATCGGGAAGGGCCGATCTGGAGGGCGGCGAGGGCGAGCGCCTCCATCCCCGGGCTGCTGCCCCCCGTGTGCGAGGACGGGGAGCTGCTGGTCGATGGGGCCATCCTGGACAACCTGCCGGTCGGGGTGATGCACGATCTGCTCCAGGGGGGCCGGGTGATCGCTGTCGACGTCGAGCCCTCCGTGGACCTCAAGGTGGGGCGGCCGTTCGAGCCCGCGGTCTCAGGCTGGTCGCTGCTGCTGCGGCAGCTGAATCCCCTGCGCGAGTCGCTGCAGGTGCCGCGGATGGCGGCGGTGGTGGCGCGATCCCAGGCGGTCCGGGGACCTCATCACGGTGGCCTGCGCCTCGATGAGGCGGCGGGTGACGTGCTGCTGAGGCCGCCGACCCGGGACTCGAGGGCCTTCGACTTTCGCAGCTCCAAGGCCCTGATCGCGGACGCGCACCGCTACACCCGGGACCAGCTGGCGGAGCTGGGTCAGCCGGCGGGGACCAGTCCCACCGCGCAGGCCACCCCGGTCCCCCGCAGCCCGCAGTAGCCGTTGGGGTTCTTGTGGAGGTACTGCTGGTGGTAGGGCTCGGCGTAGTAGAAGGGGCCTGACTCCAGGACCTCGGTGGTGATCATGCCCAGCCCCGCCTGGGTCAGCCGCTGCTGGTAGCTCTCCCGAGACGCCAGCGCGAGCTGGAGCTGGGCCTCGCTGGTGCAGTAGATCGCCGAGCGGTACTGGGTTCCGATGTCGTTGCCCTGGCGCATGCCCTGGGTCGGGTCGTGTGACTCCCAGAAGAGGCGCAGCAGCTCCGGGTACGGCACAGCACTGGGCCGGAACGCCACCAGGACCACCTCCGCATGCCCGGTCAGCCCGGTGCACACCTCCTCGTAGGTCGGATTGGGCGTGATCCCCCCGCTGTACCCGGCCGCGGTGGTGTAAACCCCGGGGGTCTCCCAGAACCGGCGCTCCGCCCCCCAGAAGCAGCCCATCCCGAAGACGGCCACCTCGACCCCCGCGGGGAAGGGCGGCAGCAGGGGATGCCCCAGGACCGGATGGGATCCCGCCACCGGCATCGCCTCCTGGCGGCCTGGCAGGGCCTTCGACGGGGTCGGCAGCGAGGTGCGGTGAGTGGTCTCAAGCATACGTCGCAATCCCTCCATCACTTAGGCCCTCACACTATCACCGCTCGGCGGTGGCGGTCGGCGTCATTCCCAGTGGAACAGGCTGACCGCTGCGCCCACTGCGACCGCGGCCCATGCCAGGCAGAGCGCGAGCGGCACCGCCGGCAGGGCGTGTCCCTCCAGCACCGCTCGCAGGGAGGTGCTGAGGGCGGCTGCCGGGAGCACCCGCGCCAGCGGCTGGATCGCGCCCGGCAGCTGGCTGACCGGGATCGCGATCCCCCCCAGCACCAGGAACAGCAGGTAGAGCCCGTTGGCAGCTCCGAGGGTGAGCTCGGCCCGCAGCGCCCCGGCCATCGTGAGCCCGATCGCGGCGAAGGTGAGGCTGCCCAGCAGCACAACCGCCGCGGCCAGCCACCAGCTGCCCCGGTCGTGCCAGTGGAAGCCGAAGTGGGCGATGAGCAGCACCAGCACCACCTGGCCGACCTCCACCACCAGCACCGACCCCGCCTTGGCCACCACCAGCGTGCGCCGGGTGAGGGGAGTCCCGCCGAGCCGCTTCAAAACCCGGTAGTAGCGCTGGTAGGCGGTGGAGATTCCCAGGGTCACCATCCCGGTCGACATCACGGCCAGGGTCAGGATCCCGGGTACCAGAAAGTAGATGGGGGGCCCGTCCCGGGTTGGCAGGACCCGCAGGCCGGCGAAGAAGACCAGCAGCAAAACCGGCAGGATCAGGATCACCAGCAGGTTCTCCGGCTGGCGCAGCAGCAGCAGCAGCTCCACCTGGAGCTGGGCTGCGAGCGCTCCCGGCCGGCGGGGGGTGCGCCGGGCGGCGGAGGTGGGCAGGCTCACTCCCCCTGCTCCTCGGTCAGGCTGAGGAACACCTCTTCGAGGGACGACCGGCCGATCCTGATCTCGTTGAAGGTCAGGTCCCGGTCGGCGAGCCAGGCCGTGAGGGCGGCGGCGGCCCGCGCCGGCTGGGGGGTGGCCAGGTCGTATGCCGCCCGTCCGCGCTCGGTGACCTCCACCGCTCCCAAGTGCTCGGTCAGGGAGACCAGCAGCTCGGGTGTGAGCGGCGCGGGCAGCTCGAGGCGGAGCAGGTCAGGACCAGAGCCCCCTCGCAGGCGCTCCGGTGAGTCGCAGGCGATGAGGGACCCATCCTTGATGATGGCGACCCGGTCTGCGAGCCGCTCGGCCTCCTCCATCGAATGGGTGGTCAGGACGATCGTGACCCCGGCCGCCCGCTGCTCCTGCACGATCTCCCAGGTGAGCAGGCGGGCGCGCGGGTCCATCCCCGCGGTGGGCTCGTCCAGGAAGAGCACCCGGGGCCGACCGACCAGAGCCAGCGCCAAGGACAGCCTCTGCTTCTCGCCCCCCGACAGCTGGCGGAAGCGACGGTCGACCCGGTCGGCGAGCCCGACCCGCTCCAGCAGCGCCTCCCCGGGCGCGGGATCCCGGAAGTACGAGGAGAAGAGCCGGATGACCTCGCCGACCTTGATGGTGGGATAGATGCCTCCCTCCTGCAGCATCAGCCCCACCTGCTCCCGGACCGGCCCGGGCTCGCGGGCGGGGTCGTGCCGGAGGACCCGGATGGTGCCCCGGTCGGGGCGCCGGTAGCCCTCGATCATCTCGATGGTGGTGGTCTTGCCCGCCCCATTGGGTCCCACCACCGCCACCAGCTCGCCCAGCCCGATCTCCAGATTGAGGTCCAGAACCGCGGCCCGGCTGCCGTAGAACTTGGAGACCCCGACCAGGGAGATCGCGGGCTCCGCCAGGGCCGGGCTCACCGCTGCAGGCTCTCCCCCGGGGCGAGGTCCGCCCGGTAGCCGACTCCGAACACGGTGTTGATGCGAAAGGGCAGGCTGGGGAAGGCCTCGAACTTCTCCCTGATCCATCGGATGTGGACCGCCACCGTCTTGCTGTCGCCGTGGAAGTCGGTGCCCCACACCGCACGCAGAAGCGCCTCGCGGCTGTGTACGCGTCCGTGGTGGGTGAGCAGGTAGAAGAGCAGGCTGAACTCCTTCGGGCTCATCCTCACCTCCTGCTGGTCCACCACCACCCGCCGCGACCTCGCGTCCGCGGTGAAGTTGCCGACTTTGATCAGTTCGCCGGTGGAGGCCGCCTGGGAGGTGCGCTCGGAGCGCCGTAGCAGGGCCGCCACCCGGGCCATGAACTCCTTGATCCCAAAGGGCTTGGTCATGTAGTCGTCGGCGCCAAGGCCGAGTCCGGCCACCTTGTCGCTCTCGGCGCCGCGGGCGGTCAGCATCAGGATGGGGACGTCTGACTCCTGGCGAATCGCTCGACACACCTCCTCGCCGGAGAGCTCGGGAAGCATCAGATCGAGCACGACCAGGTCGGGGCTGCGGGAGCGCGCGAGCTCGAGCCCGGCGGTGCCGGAGCTCGCCTCCGAGACCACATAGCCCTGGGCCGCCAGGTTGTAGCGCAGAGTCATGCGCACCGCCTCCTCGTCCTCCACGAGCAGCACGCGCCTGCCCTTGCCCTGATCCGCCGCCTCCGCGCTCAACCGAGCTCGACCAGCCGGCCGGTCTCCAAAAAGACCACATCCTCGGCGATGTTGGTGACGCGGTCGGCGATCCGCTCCAGGTTGTGGGCGATGAACAGCAGGTTGGTGGCGGGATAGGCCCACTCCGGATGCTCGCGCATGGTCTCCACCATGTCGTCGAAGACCCGGTGATAGATGCGGTCGATGCGGTCGTCGCGGGCGGCGATGTCCTGGGCGCGCCGCACGTCGGTGGCGGTGATCGTCTGCATGATGTCCCGCACCTGCTCCTCCACGTAGCGCCCGAGGCGGATCACCGCGTCCATCCGGGGGCGCGAGGAGAGCTCGATCAGCGGCAGCGCGTAGCGGGCGCAGCTCTTGGCGTGGTCCCCCATCCGCTCCAGCTCGGAGGCGATCAGCAGCAGGCCGAAGATGGCGTGTAGGTCCTGGCCGGCAGGGTGGCGGTCCTCCAGGAGCTGGATGCCCCGCTCCCGCTCCAGCCGGTGGCGCTCGTTGATCTCCAGGTCGCGCGCGACCACACCGCGGAGGCGGTCGCCATCGCGCTCCTCGAGGCCTCCCATGGCGCCGGCGACCCCCTCGGCGACCAGCTCCCCCAGCAGGCGCACCCCGTCACGGCGAGCCGCCAGCTCCGCCGCCAGCTCCGGCCTTCTCGCCACGCTTGCCATCTCTCGATCTTAGATGAGCCGCGTCAACTGGGCGGATCTGGAGGACAGAGCTGGATGCGGACCTCGGTGCCGGCACCTGGGCGGCTCGTCACCTCGATCCGCCCACCCTGCAGCTCCACCGCCTGACGGGCGATCGCCAGCCCCAGCCCGCTGCCCGAACCCGAGCGGGCGCGGTCGCCCGTGTAGAAGCGGTCGAAGATGCGGGGCAGGGCCGCGGCGGGGATGCCGCTGCCGGTGTCGCGCACCGCCACCGTCGGACAGGCGCCCACCATCTCCACGGTGACCGTGATCTCGCCCTCCTCGCCGGTGAACTTGATCGCGTTGTCGAGCACGTTGGACAGCGCCCGTTCCAGCCGCTCCGGGTCGGCGCGGGCCAGGATCGCCTCCCCCTGGCAGCGGAGGGTCAGCCGGCGGTCCCGGGCCTGGGGGCCCAGCCCCACGCAGACTCGCCGGGCGAGCTCCAGGAGGTCCACCGTCTGCAGGTTGGCACGCTCGGCCCCCGCCTCCAGCCGGGCCAGGTCCAGGATCCCCGACACCAGGGAGTGCAGGTGCTCCGCCTCGGCGGCGATCCGGGCGGCGAACTCCTGGGTGGCCTCGGGGTCACCGCGAGCCTCTCCGTTCAGGGTCTCGGCGAGCAGGGTGAGGCTGGCCAGCGGGGTGCGCAGGTCATGGGACAGGTTCGCCAGCAGCTCCTGATGGGCGCGGCTCAGCCGGCGCTCGTGGGTGACGTCGCTCAGGATCAGGAGCACGGTCGGGGAAGGCCCGGAGCGGATCGGGGCCGCCACCGCACGCAACACCCTGCGCCAGCCGTCATGGCTTATCTCCGAGCGCTGGATCTGCCTCTGTTCGAAGGCCAGCCCCACCAGCTCCGCCGCCCGAGGGTCGTCGACCACCAGTCCCAGGGGGGTGCCTGGCTCCAGCGCCGGGACGGCCGGATCTCCCGAGGGGTCGCTCCGCGCCAACAGCTCGGCGGCGTTGGGGCTCGCCCAGAGCAGGCGGCGCCCGCTGTCCAGCAGGAGCCCGGCATCGGTACCCAGCCGCACCATCGCGGCCAGCACCTCCGATCGAAGGCGCTGAGGCCCGGTCGGCTCTCGTCCGGTCATCGGGACCACCGGCCGGTTCTGGGGTTGAGTACCCCCGCAAACTCGACTGCCACCAGCTCTCGTCGGGAGTTGAGGTCAAACCGCCAGACACCTCCCTTGGGGCAGCGTTCGACCGGGCTGCCCGTGGCCCAGGTCAGGACGGGCACCAGAATGTTGCCGTGGGTGCAGGCGGCGGCGGCCCGGGTGGTCCCGGGCAGGCAGATGGCGGTCAGCTCCTGGAGCCAGCGGCCGGCGGCCGCGACGCTCTCGGGCTCGTTGCTCTCGAAGAGGAAGGGGAGCTCCTCCACCACGAGCCCGCGTCCGTGGGCGGCGGGCAGCAGGGTGTCGGCGCAGCGCACGGTGGGGCTGGCCAAGAAGCGCACGATCGGAGAGTCTTCCAGCGCCGCCACGATCGCCAGGGCCTGCCGCCAGCCGGACTCGGTCAGGGGCCGATCGTGGTCGCTGCCGGACCAGGCGCTGCGGTCCATCGCCACCCCATGGCGCACCAGGTGCAAGGTGGGCACTGACGCGAAGTATAGGTGGGAGGCCCAGCTCCCGAGCGTCGCGGGACGTCCCCTCCGCGGTGGCGAAGAACGAAGGTACGATGTGCTCGTGAGCGCTAGCCGTCCGTGCGCCGTGGCGCCATGACCAGCGCGGCGCGCCTGGCCGCCATCGACGTTGGCAGCAACACCATCCACCTCCTGCTGGCGAGCTGCCGGCCCGGTCGGCTCCCCCGCCAGCTGTTCCGTCGCCGCGAGTTCGTCCAGCTGGGACTGGATGTGGCCGCCACCGGCGAGATCGGGCCGGAGCGCCTGGAGCTGGCAGCGGCCACCCTGTCGGGGCAGGTGGCCGAGGCCCGGCGACGGGGGGCAGGGCAACTAGCGGTCGGCGCGACCCAGGCCCTGCGCGCGGCCCGCAATGGCGAGGAGGTCGCCTTCGTGCTGGCGCAGCGCGCCGGCCTCACCAAGGTGGTGGTGCTGCCTGCGCCCGAGGAGGCGCAGCTCGCATTTACCGGCGCCACCATGGCGGTCCCTCGAGGCACCCTGACTCTGCTGCTGGACATCGGCGGAGCGTCCACCCAGGTCGCGCTGGGTCCCGCCGGTGGGGTCTGCTCAGACCACTCCCTGCCGCTCGGGTCGGGATCGATCGCGTCGCTCGCCGCCGGTGATCCGCCGGGTCCCGAGGAGTGGCGGGCGATGCAGCGCCGGGTCAACGAGCTCATCCCCGACCTCGTGCCCCCGCCCCCCGGCACCCTGGCGCTGGGAACTGGTGGCACCATAACCAACCTGCCTCGCCTGATCGGGAGGCCGAAGGGGTCGTGGCTGCGGCTGCGGGAGGTGGAGGAGGTGATCGAGATCTTCCGCGAACGCTCGGTGCTCGAGGTGGCCCTCAAGTCGGGAGTGGACCTCGAGCGGGTCAGGCTCTGCCGGGGCGGCGCGCTGATCCTCGCCCACCTCATGGATCTGCTCGGGCTGGACCGGATCCGCTGCTCGGAGCGAGGTCTGAGGGACGGGATGGTGACCGGCGTGCTGGAGCGCGGCGAGGACTGGTGGCGACCACTGGCCAGTTCCGAGCTGCTCTGCCCGGACGCACCGGAGGCGGCCCTTGTCAGCCCCTGACGGACCAACCTGCGCCGAGCTCGCCCAGCCGGCCCTGGAGGACCGGGTCCAGGCGCTGCGCTGGGCGACCGCGCGCCTGCCTCTGGCTGGCGACCAGGAGGCGGTCCACGACACCCGGGTCGCCCTGCGCCGCCTCCGGGAGGCGATCACGGCCCTCTCCCAATGCCTTCCGCGCCGGGAACAGGAGCGCTTGGGACCCCTACGGGCCGCTGAGCGGCTGCTCGGGCCGCTGCGCGACACCGAGGTCCGCTACGAGCTGCTCGTCTCAGTGCTGGGCCCGGTCGCGGTCTCGTGGGATCGCCGCGACGATCCCCGGGCGGCGGCGGTCTACGGGGCCTCGGTCATTCCCGGTGCCGGAGGGCCGCAGGCCGGCCTGCGAGGGTTGGAGGCCAGCGCCCGCGGGTGGCTCGCCGACTCGGTGGCGGCGGAGATGACGAGGGAGCGCGAGCGGCTGCTGGGCGGGCGCGCCCTGGCCCGCCTGGGACGGTTGGCGAAGAGCTTCGAGGTCAGGGACAAGCGGGACGCCCACGAGCCCGCCCGCCAGGTGGCGGATCGGCAGCTGGCCACGCTTTTCGCCCGCGCGGCGATCCCCCAGCGGAGCGAGCGGGAGCTGCACCGCCGGCGCATCCGCACCCGCCGTCTGCGCTACCGGCTCGAGCTCTTCGGCCCGGCACTCGCCGACGGCCACGAGCGCGTGGAGGAGGAGCTGCGCCGGCTGCAATCCCTGCTGGGGACATTTCACGATCTCGCGATCCTGGTGGAGTGGATGGACGACACCTCTCGTCGCGGCCACCACGACCTGCGTCCGGCTCTGCGCCGGCTGACGGTGAGGGTCGAGCTGGAGCACCAGGCGGCCCGCGAGGCTGTCGAGGCCCGGCTCGGTGAGCTTGACTCGGCAGGGTGGTGGGCCGCCGCCCGCCGGGCCTGCCTCGGCTGAGGGGCAACAGCACGGAGGAACCGCCGCCTCCTCATGCTCCGGGGCGACCGGTGGCGTGCGTCCCGGTGTCAGTGAGGATGTGGTTTGCGCGACGCTCCGCGGGGTCAACCCCGGCGCGCCGAGACCCCTTCTGGATATGCTCGAAGCTGTGACCGCCCCCGTCCGCTCCGACCGCGCCAGCTGCCTGGTGGTGGGGGCCGGGGTGGTGGGCCTGGCGGTGGCGTGGGAGCTCGCCAAGCGGGGCGTGGCGGTGCGGCTGTTGGAGCGCGATCCGCACTGCGGCCAGCAGGCTTCGGCGGCGGCCGCTGGAATGCTGGCGGCGGGAGTTGAGGCCCATGCTCCCGGGGCCTTCCTGGACCTCTGCCGGCGCAGCGCCGGCAGATGGCGCTCCTGGGCGGAGGAGCTCCAGGCCGATTCCGGGGTCGATTGCGAGCTCGTGACCTCGGGGTTGCTCAGGGTCAGCGGCCGCGCCGAGGCGGTCTCGGACCTTGAGGTCCGCAGAGCGTGGCAGCTCACCCAGGGGATCCAGGTGTCCGAGCTGCTCAGCCTGGACCAACTCCGAGCCGAGGTGCCGGGGCTGTCCGCCACGATCGTGGCCGGCCTGTTGTACCCCGATGAGGCCCATGTCCACAGCCATCGGGTGACCGAGGCGCTGGAGCTCGCATGCCATAACCGGGGCGTGATCGTGGAGACCGGGGTGGAGGTAAAAGGGTTGCGGTTCGAGGCCGGCGTGGTCTCGGCTGAGACCGCGGCCGGCGAGCGGTCCGCCGACCTCGCGGTCATCGCCGCCGGATCCTGGAGCGGCAACCTCTGGGATCGCCTCGGGGTCGATGCCTCGATCGAGCCGGTCCGCGGTCAGATCGCGGCCCTCAGCCTGCCCCCGGGAACGTTGCCCCGGATAGTCTTCGGCGATCGTGGATACGTCCTCCAGAAGCGGTCCGGCCTGGTTCTGGTCGGAGCGACCGAGGAGGCGGCGGGCTTCGAGCCGTGGCCGACCCTGGGCGGCTTGGGACGGCTCAGTGCGATTGCGGCCGACCTGCTGCCGGCGCTGGAGGGGGCGAGGTTCTCCCATAGCTGGGCCGGCCTGCGCCCCCACTCCCCGTCGGGGCTCCTGCTCGGCCGGGTGCCCGCCACCCCGAGGGTGCTGCTGGCCACCGGGCACCACCGCAACGGGGTCCTCCTGGCCCCCGCCACCGCCGACCTCCTGGGTCGGGCCGTCGTCGAGGGCGCCGACCCTTTGGAGCTGTCCCCGTTCAGTCCGCGGGCGGGCGGGTCAGCCTGAGCCTGAGCCCGTCGAACATCAGCAGCGCCCCCGGCACCGGGCGCCGCTCGCCGAGGTGGGTCAGCAGGAAGGAGGTCTGGGGGAACTCCCGCATCAGCTGCTCCACCTCCTCCTTCCAGAGGTGGATCGGGGCCGGCTTGGACCATCCGGTGCACTCGCACAGGAGGTGGTCCACCGACCCCGCCAAGCGGCGAAGCCCCGGGCACAAGGTGGTGTCGCCGGAGTAGCCCAGGCTCACCTCGGGGGTGGCCACCCGCATCGCCAGACAGTGGAGCTGCGGCACGTGCTCGACCTCGAAGAACTCGATCGTGTGCGTCCCCAGCTCCTCGGCCGTCCCCGCCTCGACCTCCCGCAGCACCGGTGGGTGCTGCTCACAGAAGGAGCTCCAGAAATGCGCCCCCAGCGACAGCTCCCCCAGGCGGCGCAGATGGTCGGCCAGGTCGCGCGGCCCGAGCACCAGAAGGGGAGAGGCATCCGGCCGGGTCACCGCCCGGGCCACCAGCAGCATCGGCAGCTGACCGACGTGGTCCCCGTGGAGGTGGGAGATGACCACCGTCTCCACCTCTGCCAGGTCCACCCCCATCCGCGACAGGAGCAGCGGTGCCGGCGCGCCACAGTCGAGGAGCAGCCGGCGGTCGATCAGGTAGCCCGCCTGATGTCCGGTGTCGGAAAAGGCGGATCCGCTGCCGAGGATGGCGAGCTCCACTCAGATGCTCTGCAGCCGGATGACGGTCGGCTTGGCGCCGGGCCCGGCCCGACGCCGGCCCCGCCGCCATGCTCGCCACAGCATCCCGGGATACGCGGAACGCACCCGCCCCCAGCCCGCGGCCAGCGCCTCGGCGCCGACCGTCGGCGGTTGATCCGAGAAGGCGATCCGGTCGGCGACGGCGGCCAACAGCATCAGTTCCTGCTCCCCAGTTAGGTTCCCCCGGCTCGCCACGGTGGCGCACGCCCGCGCCAGCTCGGTGACTGTGAGACAGCGTGGATCGCCCATTCTACCCAGGCGCACCGCCAGCGCGAGCCGGCGGCGCAGCTGGCCGGGGGTCCTGACCCACAGCCACCACCGCAGAGCTCCGAGCACAAGGACGATGACCAGCAGCAGGGCAACTGCCAGCTCTACCCAGCCGAGCACGCGTCCGAGGTGGTGGCGATGCAGCGTGGGCTGGATCGGCGCGGTGTTGGTCCCGGTCGAGCGCACCCCTGGGTGAGGAACAGTAGCGCTGGTGGTCGGTGCCGGACCGGTGCTGGCGGCGGCCGCCCCGGTGGGCTGGTAGAAGCCATCCGGGGTGGGCTCGAAGTTGACCCATCCGTAGTGGGGGAAGTAGACCTGCACCCAGGTGTGGGCGTCCGCCTCGGTGATCAGGCGCTCGCCATTCTTGAGCCTGCCCTCCTCCCCGGGGCCGAAGCCGCTTACCAGCCGCGAGGGGATCCCCAGGGTGCGGAGCATCGCTCCCATCGCGGAGGCGAAGTACTGGCAGTAGCCCCGGTGCGAGTCGTTGAGGAAGTACACGATCGGCCAGACCCCGGCCGGAACCGGAGGCGGGTCCAGGGTGTAGATCTCCTGGGTCCTGAGCGCGTTCTGGATGTTGATCGCGATCTGATACGGGTTGGTCGCCCCGGCCGCCATGGCGGTCGCATCCGCCGCCAGTTCGTTGACGTCGATGAAGGCGGCCTCGGGGGGAAGCGCGGCGTCCGCCTCGACCCAGGACGGGTAGTCGGTGCCGGCGGACTCCAGCTGCTGGGCGGTGGCCTCCGACACCGTCCCGTAGGTGGTGATGGTCTGCGAGGACGGCAGGGAGTTGGCCAGGCCAGCCTCGGTCGTGATGTCGTCCACGGTCAGCAGCGCGTGGCCCGCGGTCTCCCCCTGGACCCGGTACACCGCGGGCAGGTTGGGTGTCTGCGACGGGCTTCCCGGGTAGAGGAGGTCGGGCACCTCCTGGGCGCCGGTCCCCAGGTAGGTGACGGTCAGCGAGACCTCCTTGCGGTCCAGCTCGGTGGCGGCCGTGCCCTGCGCTCCCGAGTCCTGGAAGGGGATGATGAGGTGGCCGCCCTTGAGAGTCACCGACGCCCCCGGTGCCGGGTACCAGTTCCCGTTGCTGAAGTCGGTGAGGGCCACCCCGCGCAGGTAGACCTCCCCGCCGGGAGCGGAGGTGCGATAGCTGAGGACCGGGTCGCGAACCTGGCGGATCGGCCCCCCCGGGACCACGGCGGTGGAGTAGCCGGAGATGGCGGCGATCTTGGCCGAGGGGCTGGTCCGGCTGATGTGAGGGCCGGAGTGGAAGAAGCGCTCGCTGATGTTGGTGCGGTTGAGGGGCGGGGCGACCAGCGCCACCAGGGTCAACACGACCGCTGCCCCCGCAACCATCCCCAGCGCCCGTTGCGGCCGCGCCCCGGACCAGGGCACCCCCAGCTCCGACCACCGGACCAGCTGGCGCTCCTCGTGGGTCCAGCCGACCAGGGCCAGCCCCGACACCATCGCCCCGGCCACCGGCCAGGCCGGGGCGGCCTGGAGGATCTGGGGGATGTTGACCAAATCGGCCACCAGGACCACCAGCGGGACCGCGCAGGCGATCGCTCCCTCGTGCTCGCGGAGCGCCAGCCACCCCACCCAGGCCCCGGTCGCCCAGCAGACCACCAGGAGCGCGAATATCTGGGCGCTGGCGGGGCTGGCGATCACCTGCTGGAAGAGCCCGGCCAGACTCCCGCCGGCGCCGATCCCGGCCGCGACCTGGAGGGTTATGGCGACCGTCGTGACCATGCCGCCAACCACCAGGCCGAGGATCCCGAGAGCGCGGCTCTTGGTGAGACGGGCCAGGGCCTGGGCCATCAGGACGCCGATTGCCGCGACCAGGCAGCCCGACAGCCCCAGGCTGCCCAGGACGGTCACCGCCAGGGCGCCCGCGGTGGACACCGCCAGCAGCAGCGCCAGCACCAGGCTCACCCAGGTGGGAGCGCCGAGCTGGCGCACCGAGCGCACCACCACGCTTGCGGAGCCTGGGCCGGCGACCCTGGCCGGACTCCTCACCGGGGCGGCTGCCACCGCCGCCACCAGCGCCAGGGCCAGGAGGATCACCAGGGCCAGATCAGACAACGGCTCTGCCCACCACTGGGTCGAGGCGGGAGAGGTCATCGCCCCGACGAATGGTCCAGATGTCGAGTACCAGCCGCCATTGGGCCGGGATCGTGCTGGTCCGGGCGGGGCTCTGGAAGGAGCGCGCGTCCACATAGATCGCCACCGCCTTGCGTCCCGGCTGGGATCCCGCCGCCATCGCCTCCACCCACTCACCCGACGGGTCCGAGGTGATAAGGACGATGTTGCCCCGGGTCCGCCATGCGGGGATGTGCCGGTAGAGCACGTCCCCGAGCCCGACCTGTCCATCCGCCTGGGCGAGCGCCAGGCTCTCCATGATCAGCTGCTCCTGGGCGTCGCCGCGGCCGGCGGCGATGTTGGTCAGCTCCCGGTCGGTCGCCAGCAGCGCCACCGCCCGCCCGTGGCGCAGCGCTCCGTGGGCGATCGAGGCGGCCAGCGTGACCGCGTACTCCAGCGAGCTCTCGGGCGCGGTGCCGTAGTGCAGCCCTCGCCGGAGGTCCAGGACCACCAGCAGGTCGGAGCCCTCCTCGGCGTCGAACGTCCGACTCATCAGCCGGCCCTTGCGGGCGGTCGAGATCCAGTGAATGCGGTTGATCCCGTCTGCGGGATCATGCTCCCGGATCCCGGATGCGCTGGGGGGAAGGTCGCGGGGGCGCCCGCCGCGGTCGGAGTCCAGCCCCGCCCGGGCTCCGATGAAGGCGAAGTCGGGCATGTGGTAGATGGCCGGGTAGACCAGCACCGACCCGTCCGCGGGAAAGCGCAGCCGCCGCGGGAAGAGGCCGAAGGGATCCGCCAGCCGGATCTCGGTGGGTCCCAGCGTGTAACGCCCCCGAGCCAGCAGCCTCACCTCGCTGTCCCAGATCGCCTCCTCATGAGCCCGCAGCGACAGCCCGCGCGACGCTCGGTATCCGGGGAACTGGGCCAGGTCGCGCATCTCGATCAAGGGAATCGGCAGAAACGAGCGGTTGCTGACCTGGAAGCGCTGCGAGAAGAGCTCCCCCACCATCTGGGTGCCGCCCGGGGCCTCGCGGGCGCAGGACACCCCCCGCGCTGCGATCAGGCTCCACGCCAGGGACAGCACGGTCACCAGAATCGCGGCGTAGACCACCGCGAACGCCAGCTGCACCCCGTTGATGTAGGCGAAGAAGGCCGCCACCGCCACCACCGCCAACAGCGCCGCCCGGTACATCCGAATCGTGCCCCAGCTGCGGGAGACTGCGCGGGACGGGTCTCAGCCCGCGGCGCGCCGGCCCCCCACCGGCACGGGCTCGCTCTCGACCACCTCTTCGAGGATCGCCTGCCCGGTGGCGCCGCGCAGCTCGGCGTTGGCCTTCAGCACCATCCGGTGCAGCAGCACCGGCAGCGCCAGCTCCTTGATGTCATCCGGGACCACGTAGGTCCGATCCTGCATCAGGGCGCGCGCCTGGCTGGCGCGCAGCAAGCCCAGGCTGGCCCGGACGCTCGCCCCCAGGGCGAGATCGGGGTGGTGGCGCGTCCGCTGCACCAGGCGTACCAGGTACTCCTTGACGTCGTCAGCCACGAAGACCGAGGTCACCGCCTCGCGAAGGGTCGGGTAGTCCTCGGGGCTGGTGACCGGCTGGAGTTCTTCCAGTGGGGAGGCGTTGCCGAACCGGTCCAGGATCTCCAGCTCCCCGGCAAGGTCGGCGTAGCCCAAAGACACCCTCATCAGGAAGCGGTCGACCTGCGCCTCCGGCAGGGCGAAGGTGCCTTGGTACTCGATCGGGTTCTGGGTTGCCAGCACCACGAATGGGTCCGGCAGGGGGTGGGTGGTGCCGTCGACTGTGACCTGGCGCTCCTCCATCGCCTCCAGCAGGGCGGATTGGGTCTTGGGGGTGGCGCGGTTGATCTCATCAGCCAGGAGGATCTGGGTGAACACCGGACCCCGCCGGAACTCGAAGGAGCCCTGGGTCGGGTAGTAGATGTTGGCCCCGGTGATGTCCCCGGGGAGCAGATCCGGGGTGAACTGAACCCGGTCGAAGTGGCCCCCGGTCGCCTTGGCGAGGGCCTTGGCCAGCATGGTCTTGCCGACCCCTGGCACATCCTCGATGAGCACGTGCCCACCGACGAGCCAGGCGATGGTGCAGAGCTCGATCTGGGTTCGGTTGCCGACGATGACTGTGCCGACGGCCTCGGTCAGCCCGTGGATCTGCTCGGTGGCGCTCGATCCCACCGGATCCTCCCTTCGCTAGCTACCGATCCAATACCCGCCCGCTCACGCGGCAGTATAAGGCGATCGGGGAGAGGGGGTGGCGCCGGCGGTCAGAGTCGCTCGACTCGACCGAGGTCGAGCACGAAAACCGTCGCGCGCCCGATCTCGACCTCCACGTCGACGTCGTACGCCGCGGACTGGTCGTGGCCCTTCCCAGAGGTCATCTGCTCGTGGCGGGGCCGGCACACCGAACGCAGGGTGGCGATGGCCTCATCGACCAGGCTGTCGTCCAGCCCCAGCAGGAGCAGGGAGTTGCGCCGCTCCAGGAATCCGCCCTCGCTGTTGAGCCGGGTGACGCCGAACCCGCGCGCTCCCAGTGCCTCCAGAGCGCGCGCCGCGTCCTGCTCGTGGACGATCGCCACCACCAGCTTCAAACTGCTCTCCCCACACTAAGCCGATCCCTGACCAGGACCTCGCACCTTCGCGCGAGCTCTGCCGCCGGCTCCCTGGCATCCAAAACCACGATCCGATCCGGGAACGCCGCGGCCAGCTCCAGGTAGCCTGCCCGGACCTGCTCATGGTACGAGCTGTCCTCCTGCTCCATCCGATCTGGAGTTGCCTGGATTGGTCGCCGGGCCAGGGCGACCGCTGCCGGCAGGTCCAGCACCAGGGTGAGATCCGGCAGCCGGTTGAGCCCACACCGCCGGTGCAGATCCAGGAGCTCGGGCCAGGGAATCCCGCGGGCTCCCTGGTAGGCCAGGGTGGAGTCCAGGTAGCGGTCGGACAACACCACCCTGCCTTCGGCCAGGGCCGGCCGAATCACCTCTGCGGTCAGCTGGAGGCGGGAGGCCAGAAACAGGGCCGTCTCCGCCCAGTGGTCCATCGGGAACTCCCCAGACGGTTCCAGCAGCAGGTCCCGCACCCGTTCCCCCAGGGCCGTGGAGCCGGGGTCGCGGACCACCGTCACCCGGCGGCCGGCTGCAGCGAGCGCCTGGGCGAGCAGCCCCACCTGGGTGGTCTTGCCGCAGCCGTCGAGTCCCTCCACGCTCACGAAGAAGCCGCTGTCGCCCAAGGTGTCTGGCACCTCCTGCTGATCGGGAAAGGGTGGAGTCAGGACGCCTGCGAGGCGGGGTAGATCCGCAGCCTTCGCCGTGGCTCCTTGCCGGTGCTGCGCGCCACCAGCTCACACTCCTCCACCAGCTGATGCTGGAGGCGGCGGATATAGGCGTTCTGCGGGGCCAGCTCGACCACCGTCCCCTGGCGGGCGCGCTCGATCCCGTCGCGGGCCTCCTGAAGCGCCGCGTCGGTGGGGTCCAGGGGCTCCAGATTGTAGAGCTGGCTCAGGAAGGTGCGGATCTGGGCCACGGTGTTGCTGCGCAGGATGGAGATCGGGATGCCGTCGGCCTCGGCGGCGCGCAGTGGCGAGTCGCGCCGGCGGTAGTAGTTCTTGAGGGTGAGCACCATGTCGGCGTCGTCGACGTGATGCTGGATGCGCACGGGGACCCGCAACTCCCTCACCGCCTGCTCCAGGTACACCCGGGAGACTCCGTAGGGGAAGACTGAGGTGTCGGTCGCACCCTGGCCCTCCGACCGCCCCTCGGCCAGCTCCGCCAGGGTGGACGCCCGCCTTCCCCTCGCAGGCGACTCCTGAGCGAACAGCTCCCGCGACCCGCGGTCGTCGAAGGGCGCGGGCTCGACCAGGCGGGTGGTGACCCCGCGGCCGTCCCGCATCTCCCGGAGCTGCGCCGGGTGTGGGCGTCCCCGGAGGGCGTCGTCCACCACGTCGGCGAGCGGCATGTGGACCGTCACCCGGTGGCGGTCCACGATCTCGACCAGGGCGTCAAAGGTGGGCGGGGCCTTGCGTTCCAGCACCGACTTCTGGGTTCCCCGCCGCCGGGCCTCCTCGTCGGAGAGCGTCACCGTCTGGATGCCCCCCAGAAGATCGTTGAGGGTGGGGTTCACCAACAGGTTGTCGAGGGTGTTGCCGTGGGCGGTCGCCACCAGCTGCACCCCGCGCTCGGCGATCGTGCGCGCCGCGGCCGCCTCCAGCTCAGTCCCGATCTCGTCGATGACGATGACCTCGGGCATGTGGTTCTCCACCGCCTCGATCATCACCGCATGCTGCAGCTCGGGACGGGCCACCTGCATCCGCCGCGCGCGGCCGATGCCGCGGTGCGGGATGTCGCCGTCCCCCGCGATCTCGTTGCTGGTGTCGACCACCACCACCCGCTTGCGGCTCTCGTCAGCCAGGATGCGGGCGACCTCGCGGAGCATGGTGGTCTTGCCGACCCCGGGCTTGCCCAGCAGCAGCAGGCTCTGCCCGCCGATCACGATGTCGCGGATGATCTCCACCCGGCCGGTCACGGCCCGGCCGACCCGGCAGGTGAGCCCGATGATCTCGCCGGAGCGGTTGCGGATGGCGGAGATGCGGTGGAGGGTGCGGGCGATGCCCGCGCGGTTGTCGCCTCCGAAGGCGCCGATTCGGCTGGCCACATACTCGAGGTCGGCCACCGAGACCGGCTCCTCGCCCAGCACCACCTCCTGCCCCTCGAACCGTGCCTCCGGATCACGGCCCAGGTCCAGGACGATCTCCAGCAGATCGCCGTACTCAGGAGGCAGCGCGCGCACGGAGTCCCGCAAGGCCGGCGGGAGGGTTCCCACCAGAAGCTCCAGCTCCTCGGCGAACGAGGGGCCGAAGTCGAACTGAAGGTTGGTCAGCCTGCTGCCTCCTTCAGGGGCGCGCATCCCTTCGCCGGACGCCGACTGGGATCAGCCTGCATGGGCTCCTGGCAAGGGCGGCAGCGAAGGATGGCCCGGATCCTCCGCCCAAGTCCTCGTCACGAAGCGAATATACCTCAACCCGGTGGTCGCTGAAGCCACCAGCCCGCTCAGGAGCGCAGCTCCGACGGGGTGGCCGCCTGGACCACCGGGAGAGCACCCGCGAGGGCGCGCTGGGTCTGCTCCAGCGGCCGCCGGGCGCGCAGCTTCAGCGGCAGGTCCCTGACCATCAACAGCTGAGTGGCGACCGGCTCGAACCCGCGGGCCGCGACCGCCCTGGCGACCTCGCCGTCGTAATGCCGCAGCAGGCAGACCGTGGGGCCGGCGGGCAGCTGCCCCAGCAGGCTGTGAACGGCCTCCACCGCCAGGGCGCTCTCCTTGGGGTCGAGCATCAGGCTGATCTGGGTCGGACGGGCCTGGGCGGGGTCCCTGACGCCGGCCCAGGCGACGATCTTGGACTCCTTCTCGATCACGTAGTGCCGTGAGTCCCCGGAGCGGGCGTCCAGCCGGCTCAGCCAGCCCAGCTGGAAGGTGGCTCGCCACTGCTTCAGGGAGGGCGCCTCCACCGCCGCCACGGAGTGCGGCGCGGTGCTGAGATAGAGGAGGTAGACCCCCAGCAGGTCCTCCCGGTGGGCGGGCCGCCAGGGTGCTGACCCGAGCCGTGGCGGCTTGGGAAGCTCTCGGAAGGTGATCTGCTCGCTCGCGTAGGGCTGGAAGCCCTGTTCCCTGAGCAGGCTGGCGAGCGCATGCCCGTCGGGGATGCGCACCAGGAACCGGGTGACCCCCCGGGCCAGCCCCTCGTTGAAGAGATGCTGGAGCAGGGGGACGCCGGCGAAGTGGCCGCTGGCGGTGGGCTCCAGGCAGAGGTTCAGAATCTGCCAGGCCCGCCCTCCCGGGGCCGGCTCGGCCTGCACGAAGCCCACGATGCGCCCGTCGTCCTCGGCGACGTAGAGCTGGTCTCCGACGTCGGCCAGGGGCATCAGCGCCGAGAGGCTCTTGGTCAGGATCGACCAGGCCCGGGCGAGCGCGGCGCCGGGCACCGGACTGTGCGGGCCTGCGGCCGCGAGCTTCTGGGACAGCTCCTCCTCCACCACCATGGTGGTCCGGTAGAGGGAGTCGACCTGGCTCAGATCGCGGTAGCTGGCGGAGCGAACCTGCATGACATTAGTTTGCTACCGCGCGCAGCCAACCGACGGCTCACGCTGTCCCGGCCAGCCAGAGCTGCACGGCGGCGTAGGCGGAGAACGGGTGCCAGCCGGCGGCGAGCTCGGCGACCTGGCCCGCGGTGGGGACCTCCGCGCCCTTGGCGAGGGCCCGGCGGAGGCCCAGGTCGGAGGCGGGCAGCGCATCCGGCTCCCCTAGCCGCAGCGCCAGGTAGTGGGCCGTCCACGGCCCCAGCCCGGGAAGGTCCATCACCTGCGCCACCAGCTGGTCCAGGGGACACCGCTGCTCCAGATGTAGCCGATGGTCCCCGACCGCGGCCGCGAACTGCCGGATCGCCTCCGTCCTCGAGCGCGGCATGCCGAGACCATCCAGGTCTGCAGTCGCGAGCACTGGCGCCTCGGGGAACAGGTGCGTCAGCCCCATCGGTGCCAGCCCGGGGACTTGGCGACCGTGGCGCTGCACGATCCTGCCGACCAGGGCGGTGGCCCCGCTCACGCTGACCTGCTGGCCCACGATGGCCCGGACGCCCACCTCGAAG